>JAITWS010000013.1 GCA_031285185.1 Methylobacillus sp. | reverse complement strand
GGAAACAAGGAAAAATCTGGTCGGGGTGAGAGGATTCGAACCTCCGGCCTCTACGTCCCGAACGTAGCGCTCTACCAGGCTAAGCTACACCCCGATGTGTTCCGCTGAGAGAAACAACTAGAAATTGCGGTCAACCGCAAAGGACGCCAATTCTAGCAAAGCTCCCCGGTAAAGGGAAGCCGGAACATGCGAAATGGCGGCGCAGGCGGCGTCGGCTTCGATGCGCGCGAGACGGCGCACATGGTCGAGCGCGCCGGTTTCCTGCACGGCATGGATGATTTGCGCGAGATGTTCCAGTCCGCCACCTTGTTCGATGGAGTCGCGGATCAGTTTGCTTTGGGCGGGCGAGCCGTGGCGCATCGCGTGCAGCAGGGGCAGCGTGGGTTTGCCTTCGGCGAGATCGTCGCCGACGTTTTTGCCGATTTCGCTTGCGTGGCCGCTGAAATCAAGCACGTCGTCAATCAACTGAAACGCGGTTCCCAGCCTCATGCCATATTCGCGCAAGGCTTCTTCGGTGGTCGCGTCCGCGCCGCTGATGATCGCGCCCAGACGGGTGGCGGCTTCAAACAGTTTGGCGGTTTTATACTGGATGACCTTGAGATAGGTGTCGTCGCTGATGTCCGCGTCGTGGCAATTCAAAAGTTGCAGCACTTCGCCCTCGGCGATGATGTTGGTCGCGTCGGCCAGCACCTGCATCACGCGCATACTGTCCGCGCCGACCATCATCTGAAAGGCGCGCGAATAGACGAAATCGCCGACCAGCACGCTCGCGGCATTGCCAAACAGGGTGTTCGCGGTGGCTTGCCCGCGCCGCATGGAGGATTCATCCACCACATCGTCGTGCAGCAGGGTGGCGGTGTGGATAAACTCGATCACCGCGGCCAGCGTGTGGTGGCGATGGCCGATTTCGCCGAGCGTGCCGCCCGCGAGCAGCACCAGCGCCGGGCGCAGCCGCTTGCCGCCGCTGTTGATGATGTATTCGGAAACCTGATTGATCAGCACGACCTCGGAATGCAGGCTGGCGCGGATCACCGCGTCAACGGCTTGCATGTCGCGGGCGATGACGGTTTGTATGTTTTCGATGGACACGGAAATGACGGTGCGGCTACGGTTCTGCTGAACGATGCGGGATTTTAGCATAGGCGCTTTGCATTTTTCGCGCGTTTACGTATAATGCGCGGTTCTTCAAGAAGCACAAGCAAACGAGGCTTAAAAATGTATGCGGTCATCAAGACCGGCGGCAAGCAATATCGCGTGGCGGCCGGCGACAAGCTGAAGGTGGAGCAACTGACCGGCGAAGTCGGCAGCGAAGTGGTTATTGACAAGGTATTGCTGGTCGCGGACGGCGACAAGGTTACCATCGGTTCCCCGCTGGTCAAGGGCGCGAGCGTCAAGGCGACCGTGGTGGCGCATGGTCGTCACGACAAGGTGATGATTTTCAAGATGCGTCGCCGCAAGCACTATCGCAAGACGCAGGGGCATCGCCAGAACTACACCGAAATCCAGATTCAAAAGATTGCGGCCAAGGCGGCCAAGTCGGAGGAATGAAACATGGCACATAAAAAAGCAGGCGGCAGTTCCCGCAACGGTCGCGATTCAAACGCCCAGCGACTGGGCGTGAAGGTGTTCGGCGAGCAGCAGATTTCCGCCGGCGGCATCATCGTGCGTCAGCGCGGCACCAAAATGCACGCGGGCGAAAATGTCGGCATGGGCAAGGATCACACCCTGTTCGCCAAGGTGGACGGCAAGGTGGCGTTCGCGGTCAAAGGCCCGTTGCGTCACACATTTGTGAGCGTTGTCGCCGCGTAAGCGCACGACATGCTCAAGCAAAAAGCCCTATCTGCCGGATAGGGCTTTTTTGTTTGGATTTTCACCATGAAATTTATTGACGAAGCGACCATCAAGGTTTACGCGGGCGACGGCGGCAACGGCGTTGCCACGTTCCGCCGCGAAAAATACGAGCCTATGGGCGGGCCGGACGGCGGCGACGGCGGGCGCGGCGGCTCAATCCATGCCGTGGCGGATCGCAACATCAACACGTTGGTGGATTACCGCTACACCCGCGCCTTCCGCGCGCAGCGCGGCGAAAACGGACGCGGCTCGGATTGCTACGGCGCGAAGGGCGAGGACATGGTGCTGCGCGTGCCGGTCGGCACGGTGATTAGCGACAAGGGCGCGGGGCGTGTCGTCGCCGATCTCGCGCGGGACGGTCAGCAGGCGCTGCTCGCAAAGGGTGGCAACGGGGGCTTGGGCAACATCCATTTCAAATCCAGCATCAACCGCGCGCCGCGCCAATGCACCAAGGGCGAGCCGGGCGAGGAATTCGAGCTTTACATGGAGCTGAAAGTGCTCGCCGATGTCGGTCTGCTGGGGATGCCGAACGCGGGAAAATCCACCTTCATCCGCGCCGTTTCCGCAGCCAAACCCAAGGTCGCGGATTATCCGTTTACCACGCTGCATCCCAATCTCGGCGTGGTGCGCGTGGATGCCAACCGCAGTTTCGTCATCGCCGATATTCCCGGCCTGATCGAAGGCGCGTCCGAAGGCGCGGGGCTGGGACATCAGTTTTTGCGCCATCTGGCGCGCACGCGTTTGTTGCTGCATATCATTGATCTCGCGCCGTTTGACGAAGCGGTTGATCCGGTCGCGGAGGCCAAAGCCATTGTCGGGGAGTTGAGGAAATATGACGAAGCCCTCTACAATAAGCCGCGTTGGTTGGTGCTCAACAAGGTGGACATGCTGCCCGACGACGAACGCGATGCGAAGCGCGTGGAATTTCTCCGCCGATTCGGTTGGGATGCGCCGTCTTTCTGCATTTCGGCGTTGAGTGGCGAAGGTTGTCAGGCGCTGGTGTATGCGATCATGGAGCATATTGATCGCCAGCGTTCGCAGGAAAACGAACAAGACAAGGAACCGTACCCCGAATGAATTCTCTGCTTGCCAGCGCGCGTTGCATCGTCGTGAAAGTTGGCTCCAGCCTCGTGACCAACGACGGGCGCGGCCTCGACCGCGACGCGATTGCGGCGTGGGCGGATCAGATCGCGCGGCTGCGGCAACAGGGGCGGTACGTGGTGCTGGTCTCCAGCGGCGCGGTGGCGGAAGGGATGCAGCGCCTCGAATGGAACAAGCGTCCGACCGCGATCAACGAGCTGCAAGCCGCTGCCGCCGTGGGGCAGATGGGGCTGGTGCAGATGTATGAATCCTGTTTCGCGCGGCATCATATGCACACCGCGCAACTTTTGCTCACGCACGACGATCTGGCGGATCGCAAACGCTATCTCAACGCGCGCAGCACCTTGCGGACATTGCTCGACCTCAACGCCATCCCCGTCATCAACGAAAACGACACCGTGGTCACGGACGAAATCCGCTTCGGCGACAACGACACACTGGCCTCGCTCGTGGCCAATCTGGTCGAGGCCGACGCGCTGGTCATCCTCACCGACCAGCAAGGCTTGTATTCCGCCGACCCGCGCAAAAATCCCGAAGCGACATTGATCCAGCACGCGACCGCAGGCGATCCCGCGCTGGAGCGGATGGCGGGCGGCGCGGGCAGCAATGTCGGCACGGGCGGCATGTTGACCAAAATTCTCGCGGCCAAACGCGCGGCACGCAGCGGCGCGCACACCATCATCGCCTCGGGACGCGAGCCGGATGTGCTGGTGCGTCTCGCGCAGGGCGAAGCCGTCGGCACGCATTTGCGCGCGCCCGAAATGAAAACCGCCGCGCGCAAACAATGGCTCGCCGATCATCTGCAAGCGCGCGGAAAACTGACGCTGGACAGCGGCGCGGCACAAGCCCTGCGCGAAGGCGGCAAGAGCCTGCTGCCCATCGGCGTGATCGCGGTTTCCGGCGATTTTGAGCGCGGCGAACTGGTCGCCTGTCTCGATGAGCAAGGCTGCGAAATCGCGCGCGGACTCGTCAATTACACCGCGCCCGAAACCGCGCGCATCCTGCGTAAACCCAGCCACGAGATCGCGCAGATTCTGGGCTATGTGGATGAGCCGGAACTGATACACCGCGATAATCTGGTGCTTCTTTGACTAAGGAAAAATCATGAGCGCAAAACCCATCGTCGCCATCATCATGGGATCGGACAGCGATTGGCCGGTGATGCAGGCCGCCGCCGCCATGCTGGATGAATTTGGCGTGCCTTACGAAGCGCGCGTCGTTTCCGCGCACCGCACGCCCGATTTGATGTGCGAATTTGCCGAACAAGCTGCCGCGCGCGGATTCCGCGCGATCATCGCGGGCGCGGGCGGCGCGGCGCATTTGCCGGGCATGGTGGCCGCGAAAACCACGGTTCCGGTGCTCGGCGTGCCGGTTCCTTCGCGCCATTTGCAAGGACAGGATTCGCTGCTTTCCATCGTGCAAATGCCCAAGGGCATTCCGGTGGCGACATTCGCCATCGGCGAGGCGGGCGCGGCCAATGCCGGGCTGTTCGCGGTGGCGATGCTCGCGACTGCGGATGCGAAGCTCGCCGAAAAACTCGAAAATTTCCGTCGCAAACAAACTGAAAAAGTGCTGGGCATGACGCTCAAGAGGGACGCATGAGCGCGGGGAAAATCATACTCCCGCCCGCCACGCTGGGCATGTTGGGCGGCGGGCAACTCGCGCGTTTTTTTGTGATCGCCGCGCATGAAATGGGCTACCGCGTCATGGTGCTCGACCCCGATAAAAACAGCCCGGCGGGCGTGCTCGCGGATACGCATTTATGCGCCGCGTATGATGATCGCGCCGCGCTCACCCGCATGGCGGATGCGTGCGCGGCGGTGACCACCGAATTTGAAAATGTCCCCGCAAGCGTGCTGGACGCATTGGCGGAATCGGTTCCCGTGCATCCCGCCGCCACTGCCGTGGCGATCTGCCAGCATCGCGTGTCGGAGAAAAACTTTTTGCGCGACCACGGTTTTCCGCACGCGCCCTATGCCGAAATCAACGGCGAGGACGATCTGCCCGCCGACGGTTTGTATCCCGGCATCCTTAAAGTCGCGCGTTTCGGCTACGACGGCAAAGGTCAGGCGCGTGTGCGCGATCGCGATGAGGCGCTCGCCGCGTTTCGCAATTTCAAGAGCGAGCAATGCGTGCTGGAAAAAATGCTCACGCTCGATTATGAAGTTTCCGTTGTGCTCGCGCGTAACGCGGCGGGTTGCGTCGCGCCGTTCCCGGTTGCGGAAAACATCCATCGCAACGGCATACTCGACATCAGCATCGTGCCCGCGCGCGGCAGCGCGGCAGTGCGCGAGCAAGCGCAGGCGCTCGCCAGAGGCGTGGCGGAAAAGTTGAGTTACATCGGCACGCTGGGCGTGGAATTTTTCGTGTGCGAAGGGCGTTTATACATCAACGAAATGGCACCGCGCCCGCACAACTCCGGCCACTACACGCTGGATGCCTGCGTCACCAACCAGTTTGAGCAGCAAATCCGCGCCCTGTGCGGATTGCCCCTGGGCGATGCGCGTTTGCACAGCCCCGCCGTGATGGTCAATCTGCTCGGCGACATCTGGCGCGACGGCGAACCGGCATGGAATACGTTGCTCGACCAACCCGACCTCAAACTCCATCTCTACGGCAAACACGAAGCGCGTCCGGGGCGGAAAATGGGGCATTTCACCGTGATCGGCAACGATGCCGACGCAACGCTCAAAAGCGCGATGGAAGCGCGCGCGCGGATCGGGGTGGAAGGCTAGGTTTTATCGCTGGGTTTTATCGAAAGCGCAGAAATAAAAAAGCCAACCCCAAGGTTGGCTTTTTTCATGACGCAAGCAGCCTGATTACGCCGCCGCCATCGCTTTCACCGCCGCCGAAAGACGGCTCTTGTGACGCGCGGCCTTGTTTTTGTGGATGATTTTCTTGTCGGCGATGCGATCTATCACGCCGATATTTTCGTTGAAAGCGGCTTGCGCGGCGGCCTTGTCGCCCGCTTCAACGGCCTTGATGACCTTCTTGATCGCGGTACGCAGGGCAGAGCGCAGGCTCGCATTGTGGGCACGTTGCTTGACCGCCTGACGGGCACGCTTGCGTGCTTGTGCGCTGTTAGCCATGAAAGCTCCTGAATGTTCTGCAAAAATTGAAACGCGCAATGATACAGAGTCAGGGCGGGTTTTGCAAGGCTTACAACGCGGAGCAAGGTTTTTACAATGTATTTCATTTTCCCGCACTCCACACAAGAAAGTCATGCCTTGTCGAAGGCAACAAAGAAGCCCCAACAAAAAAGGGTGCGGCATCGCGAGACACCGCACCCATGAGGCAAGCCGCTAGGGGGAACAACTGCGGCTTGAGTGCTACAACTTCAAACTTGG
This sequence comes from Methylobacillus sp., assembly GCA_031285185.1. Classification (GTDB taxonomy): domain Bacteria; phylum Pseudomonadota; class Gammaproteobacteria; order Burkholderiales; family Methylophilaceae; genus MM2. Next base: position 674 of record JAITWS010000013.1, on the reverse strand, counting down.
TATTTCAATTACGTCATTCTTGCGGATGACAAGAGGAAGAGCCTCCTCACAATCCCCTCGCCCCTTGTGGGAGAGGGGAGAGGGGTAGGGGAGAGGGGGCATTTTTCCGTTCATCCCCGCGTAGGCGGGGATCCAGAATAAAATAAAATCTGTTCGCCCTGAACTTGTCGAAGGGGGTGAACAACTACCCATCCGTCAAACGCTCAATCTCAGACCAAATGCCCCGTCCATCCTTCGAATCGCTTAGGACGAACGGAGTATTTATCCGCCCCCTCACCCCCACCTCCATCTTCTGTGACTAATGTGTGTTGATGGCAAGTATGTATCAAAGTGATTTCTGTAGTGAACCTGTGATAACTCTGAAATGGTGTCGATCTACTCTGGGTAGAGGCACCTCGCACTGTGTAGGTAACCAGTACTGTAGTGTATTCCCTTGCGTCATAAAATGTCTGGTTATGGAGGAATGATTAGTGACATTCTGACAGTGTGTGGATTTCTGATAAGCCTCCCTTTTAGCAGCACTGAAATGATAATTCAAAGCACAATTCATCAACACAGTAAATGGACTGTGCTTTCAATTATCATTTCAATGCTGCTGAAAGTGAGACTTGTCAGAAATCCACACACTGTCAGAATGTCACTAATAATTCCTCTATAACCAGACATTTTATGAC
>JAITWS010000100.1 GCA_031285185.1 Methylobacillus sp. | reverse complement strand
GAAAAATCCATCACCATGCCTTGTTCCGAGCTGCCTTCCTGTTCGATCACGTCGCCGGAAAGGGTGATTTCCAAAGCGTAGCGATGCCCGTGCAGATTGCGGCACTGGCTTTTGTGGCTGGGGATGCGGTGACCGGCATCAAATTCAAGGCGGGTGGTGATTTGCATGGCGGGATTATAACAGGGGCGTGCCGCCAACCTGCGATTTACGCCAGCTCCGCGAGCAATTTCTGATACGACTGCACTCTTTGCTCGCTGATCTTTCCGTCGCGCATGGCGTTCAGCACCGCGCAATCCGGTTCTTGCACATGGCGGCAGTTGTTGAAGCGGCATTTGCCGAGATAGGGGCGGAATTCGATGAAGGCTTGTTCCATTTCATCCGCGCTCAAATGATTGAGGCCGAATTCCTGCAAGCCGGGCGAATCAATAAGATCGCTTTCCGTATCCAGATGATAGAGCCGCGCGGCGGTGGTTGTGTGTTTGCCGCTGTCGAGCGCCGCCGAGATTTCCCGTGTGCGCGTTTTCGCGTCGGGGATCAGCGCGTTGACGAGCGTGGATTTGCCCATGCCGGATTGCCCCACGAGCACGCTGCCGTGACCGTGCAGGCGGGCGCTGAGTTGCGTGACATCGCGTTTGGCGGAGAGCGGCAAAACATCGTAACCGAGTGCGCGGAACGCTTGCAATTTTTCGAGCGCAGCATCGGCTCCGGGCAGATCGTTTTTGTTGAGCAGAATGAGCGCCTTGATGCCCGCGGTTTCGGCGGCGATAAGGCAGCGGTTGATGAGGTCTGCGTAAAAAGCGGGTTCGACGGCGGCGACGATGACGATTTGCGTGGCGTTGGCCGCGAGCAGTTTTTTGCGATATTCATTGCTGCGATAAAGCAGGCTGCGGCGCGGCAGAATGTTTTCCACCACGCCTTCCGCGTCTGCGGTCAGTTTGATTTCCACGCGGTCGCCGCAGGCGAGATCGCTTTTTTTTCCGCGCGTCACGCAACTGATCTGGCGACCATCTTCCAGCTCGACATCGTAGCGTTTGCCGAAGGCGGCGATGACGAGGCCGGTCACGCTCATGCTTGCAGCCGTGCGATGCGGATGCTGGCGGGCGGGTGCGTATCGTGGAAAGCGGAATGCAGCGGGTCGGGCGTGAGCGTGGAAGCGTTGTCGCGGTACAGTTTCACGAGCGCCTCGATGAGATGCCGCGCGCTGGCGTGTTGTGCCGCGTAGGCATCCGCCTCAAACTCGTTTTTGCGCGAATAAAGCGCGAACAGCGGACGCAGCAGCAATGTGAATACCGGGCTGACAAGGATGAACAGCAGCAGCGCCATGTGATTGCTCGCGCCGTCCACGCCCAGCCCGGTGTAAAACCACGGTTGTTGCGCGAGCCAGCCGAGCAGGGCGAGACCGGCGAAACTGGTGACGAACATGAGCACGATGCGTTTGATGATGTGTTTATGTTTGAAATGGCCGAGTTCGTGCGCGAGCACGGCTTCGATTTCATCCGCGTTGAGCCGGTCGAGCAGGGTGTCGAAAAACACCACGCGCTTGGCCGCGCCGAAGCCGGTGAAATAGGCGTTGCCGTGGCTGCTGCGACGCGAGCCGTCCATGACAAACAAGCCTTGCGATTTGAAGCCGCAACGGGTCAGCAAGGTTTCGATGCGTGTTTTCAGAGTTTCATCGGCGAGCGGCGAAAATTTGTTGAACAAGGGCGCGATCAGCGTGGGATAAATCGCCAACATGAGCAAACTGAATCCCGACCACAGCAGCCACAGATAAAACCACCACAGATCGCCCGCGCCGCGCATGAGCCACAGCGCGGCGAGCAGCAAGGGAACGCCGAGCGCCAGCCCGACCAGCGTGGATTTGAGCAGATCGAGCAAGAACATCGCGCGCGTCATTTTGTTGAAGCCGAAACGCGCGTCAATGACGAAGGTTTTGTAATAATCGAACGGAAGGCCGATCAAACCGCTGATGACGAACACGGTGAGTATGACCAGCGCGCCGTGCGCGAGCATGAGCACCGGCCACGCGCTGTTCCATGCCGCATCCAGCCACTGCAACACGCCGCCCAGCGTAAACGCCCAGAGCAAAACGGCTTCGACCACGCCTTGCGTCATGCCGAGACGGGTTTTGGCGACGGAATAATCGGCGGCTTTTTGGTGCGCTTCCAGACTGATGTCGGCGGCAAAGGCCATCGGAACCGCGCCGCGATGTGCGCGGATGCAGGCGATATGGCGACGCGCCAACCACAGTTGCAGCGCGGTGGTCAGAATCAAAAGGCTCAGAAACAAACAGGCGAATGCGTTCATCGGGGATTTTCGGTTTTTCGGTTAAACTCAATGCTCTTAAAAAGCATGGAAAGGCACACGGGCGCATTATGGCACAAGATAACAATAATCTGATCTGGATAGACATGGAGATGAGCGGCCTCGCGCCCGACAGCGACCGCATTCTCGAACTCGCCGCCGTCATCACCAATGCCGATCTGGAAGTCCTCGCCGAATCGCCCGCGCTGGTCGTGCATCAGCCGGACGAAGTGCTGGACGGCATGGATGCGTGGAACAAGGGCACGCACGGAAAATCAGGACTCATAGACAAGGTGAAAGCCGCCACGCTCACCGAAGCGCAGGCCGAAGAACAAATGCTCGCCTTTCTCAAACCGTGGGTCGGCGCGGGCAAATCGCCGATGTGCGGCAACTCCATCTGTCAGGACAGACGTTTCATGGCCAACCACATGCCGCGACTGGAAAAGTATTTCCACTATCGCAATCTTGATGTCAGCACCTTCAAGGAACTCGCCCGCCGCTGGGCGCCCAAAATTTATGATGGCTTCAAAAAAGCCAGCAAACACACGGCCTTGGCCGATATTTACGAATCCATAGACGAGCTGCGCTATTACCGCGAGCATTTCATCCGACCGAAGCAGGAATAGCCGCGCCGTTGCCAGTATTCAAGGACAATGAAGTCTGGTAATGTGCAGGGCAATGTTCATTTCAACGCGCATTGAAGAGAGATTCGGAACCATGTTACGCCGCATAACGCTATCGCTATCATTCCTGTTTTTGGCTTGCTGGATGGGCAGCGCCCGAGCCGATTCCACCCCGTTTTACAGCAAGGGAACCGACAAATTCTGGTCGGTCACCGGCATCGCAACCGACAATCAGGCGACATGTCTCGCCTCAAGCACCATGACGGACGGGTCGGTCGTGGAAATTCACCGTTCGCTTGTTGACGGCGAACTTTGGATTTATGTGAAGGATGTGCTTTGGAACATGAATCCGCAAGGAAGCGGCACCTTGCGCTGGAATTTTTACAACGGCGGCGCGGTTTCCGGCGGCGCGGATTTCAAATTCAACGTTCGCAGCAAAAACAGTCTGGAACTGCTTCAGATCGAGGAAAAAGGCTTTCTCGATACGATGCGTAACGCCACCAGCTTCACGCTCGTGATGCCGGAAAATCTGCAAAACATCTCTTTCAGTTTTGAGAAGAGCGGAGGCACCGCGGTCGCGGCCATGCAGGAGTGCATCTCGAAGAACGAAAGCAAGTATCGCAACAAGTCCGGCGGCGCTGCGCCGCCCGCTTCCGGTGGCGGCTCCAAACCCGCGCCCGGCGGCAATTCCGCTCCGCCCGCGAGCGGCGATCTCGAAGGCGCGCTCAATATCTGGGAAAAACGGCTCATGCAGGAAGGCTTGATTCTGCTCGGCTTTTACAACGGTTTCGCCGACGGCAATTTCGGCAAATCCACGCGCGATGCCATCGCCAAATTCCAGACGGATAGCAAGCGGCCTTCCACCGGAAAACTGACGGCGGATGACGTGGTGGCGCTTGGCGTGTTCGCGCTCGAAGTGCAGAAAAAGATTGATTGGCAACCGCTGAAAACCCGAACCGGCATGAGCTTGAGTTATCCCGCCGCCCTGTTGACGCTGGACAGAAACGACAGTACGTGGGGCGGGGAAATTCTGGATACGCAGGACAGAAAACTTTCGCTGATGACTTTCCGTGTGGGTTCCACCACGCTGAATGACGTGATGAAAGAACTGACCAATCGGGCGCAAGGGCAGAAAACGACGATCACTTATCAACTCGTCAAACCGAATTTTTTCATCATCTCCGGTCGCGTGAACGGGCAGGCGTTCTACGCGCGCGCCGAGCAGCGCGGCAAGGAAATTCGCGGCTACGATCTGGGATGGGTGGAGCAGGGCGATACCAAGGTTTATGAAAACATCTCCGTGTTGATGTCGAGCAGTTTTTACCCGTTCGGCGACGACGCGGCCAAGGGCGAGCCGACTTATCCCACGCTGCTCAAGCTGATAAAACCAAGCGGCGGCGGCAACACGGGCAATACAGGCAACACAGGAAACACCGGCAATCCGACCAATGCGGGCAATACCGGCGGCGGCAAGGAAATCGTCGAGCAACTCAATGGCGCATTGCCGCCTCCGCGCGATGGATCGCTGGTGACCTCGGATGGCCGGGGGCTGCGTTTCGTGTATCACTATTTCCCGCCCAAAACCGCCGGTCTGCAATATGCCTTCAAATGGGCGGCGAGCGAGCATCTGCTTTCCGGCATCCCCGAAATTTCCACGCTGGACGGCGCGTTCGTGTTGCCGCGCCAGCTTCATTATTCGGCGGAAGAATGCGGCACGGTGAACGCCTTTTACAACCCCGGCGATTCCTACATCGTGTTGTGCTACGAGATGATAGACAGCCTGTACAGCATGGCGGAAGACTTGTCCAAAGGCATGAAGGATCCGAAAAAATTCATTGCCGAATTCATACGCGACAACGTGCGTTTCATCCTGCTGCACGAAACCGGCCACGCGCTGATAGACATGCTCAAACTGCCCGCCGTGGGGCGCGAGGAAGATTCGGTGGATCAACTGGCGATCATCATGCTGTTGAAGATGAACGTCGAAACCGAAAACGAACGCGCGCGCATTTTGAAGCTGACCTCGGTCTGGTTCCAGATCAACAGCAGCAAAACCAGCCCGACCATGGCGCACTACGCGGACGAGCACTCGCTGGACGCGCAACGTTATTTCAACATGCTGTGCCTCGCCTACGGCTCTGGCGCGAAACCGTACAGTGTTCTCGTCACCAACGGAACCCTGCCAAAAGCGCGCGCCGCGCGTTGCGGAGACGAATACAACAAAATCATGAATTCATGGTTCCGCCTGCTCGACCCGCATTTCTCGCCGCGCATACTGAATGCAATGGATTCAAACAACAAAAACAACACCTCCGGCAAAAACTCGCTGGAGTGGGATGGAAAATCCAATCCGTTCGCGGATTAACGGCAGGGCAGCGGCAAATCGAAGGGGCATATCCAACGTGTTTGGGTATGCCCCTTTAATTTGTAGTAAATATCATTGTTTGTTCCGATCATTTTCGCTTATTCAGACCGCTTTCCCGCGTTCGAACGGGCGTTGGGGCAAGGAATGTGATTTTCATCAAAAAATACCCGAATGTGCAAGACGCGTGTTTGAAACGCGGTCAAAATTGCCGCTGCGAAAAGGTTTGTTTCATATTGCGGGATATTTTTGATGCCGCATTTGAATACGATGATTGGGTTGGACAACTAACAGATAGTAAGGGGATATAGCATGAACAAAAACCGTTTCAAACAGATATTCAGCAAACGTCTGGGCGCATTGGTCGCCGTAGGCGAAAACGCAAAAAGCCATTGCTCCGGAACACATCGCAGGTTATAAAACGCCCCCCCCCCCCCCCGCAATTAAACTCCGTAACTCATGGAGGTTTCTTTAGCTCTCATGCGTTTGATGTAGGGGCAGGTTTCAAACCTGCTCGTGCGGATATTCGCGGGATATGGGCGGGTTTGAAACCCGCCCATACGCTGATGGCCTTGTTATTCGCCTCTCCAATGGCCTACGCCGCTGACCTTCCCACCGGCGGCAATGTTGTTGGCGGCTCCGCCAGCATCGGCCAAACCGGCAACACGATGACCATTGACCAGTCCACCAATCGCGCCGCGATCAACTGGCAAACTTTCAACATCGGCTCCGGCTACACCGTCCAGTTCAACCAACCCGGCAGCACCTCGATTACTTTGAACCGCGTGGTTGGCGGCGTCCCCTCCAACATTCAAGGCTCATTGCTCGCCAATGGACAAGTCTGGATACAAAACGCGAATGGTGTTTTGTTCGGAAGCGGCGCAACAATCAACGTCAACTCCTTGCTCGTCACCACCAAGAACATAGACGTGAACCAGTTCATGTCGGGCAGCAACACGTTTGATCTGACCTCCACCGGCATCAATGCCGGAATCATCAATGATGGTTCGATTACAGCGCACGGTTATGTGACGCTGGTGGGCGATCAGGTTCGCAACACCGGCGACATCAACGCCAGCAAAGTTATCCTCGCCGCAGGCGACAGCGCCACAGTTTCGCTGAACAACGGCCAAGGTATTTCGGTGGAACTCACAAAAGGCTCCGCCAACGCACTCATTGAAAACACCGGCAACATCAACGCGGGCGCGAATGGCGAAGTTTTGATTACCGCGCAAGGCGCAAACACTGTGCTCAACACCATCGTCAATCTCGAAGGTGTCATTCAGGCGGGCAGTGTCAATGCGGATGCGAAGAACGGCAACATGGTCGTTTCCGGCATCATTGATGTTTCCGACGATGTTGTAGGGGCGGGTTTCAAACCCGCCCTTGCGGATGATGAAACAACATGGGCGGGTTTAAAACCCGCCCCTACGCAGGACGGTGGAACCATCATCCTCAAAGCCATGGACGGCACTCTCGACGCGAGCAAAGCCACGCTCAATGCTTCCGGCGAAAACAACGGCGGGTTTATTGAAACTTCCGGCAACACCGTCAACTTCAACGGCATCAGCATCAACGCTTTGGGCAAGAACGGCAAAGCGGGCACATGGTTGATAGACCCTGCCGACTTTATCGTTGACAGCAGCAATGTCGTCAGCATTCAAAATGCGCTCGGCCTGGTCAATGTTGTCATCTCGACCGGCGCTTTGGCCACCACGCCCGTAACACTGGCCTCTTCGGGCGTGGGCGACACCGATCAGGGCGACATCACCATCAACACCGGCATCAGTTGGAACGCCGCGACCACGCTCACCCTTGACGCTTATCACAGCGTCAACATCTACGCGCCGATCACGGTGCAGGGCAATGGCGGCGGGGTGGTCATCAAGACCAATGACAATACCGATGGCATCACCAGCGGCGTGCTGGATTTCGGCTTGAATCTGAATGGCGTGAGCACGGGCTTTGCCGGTTCGATCAGTTATCCGAACGGCTCCACAGCCAGCGGCAATACGCTGAACGTCAACGGGGCTAATTACAACCTGATCTATTCGATGCCCCAATTGGCGGCGATGGCCGCCGCCGTCGGCAACAACTATGCGCTGGCAAAGAGCCTCGACGCCACGCCCGGCGGCACGGATGGCGGGTTGGCTTATACAACTGCGGTGGTCGGGACGTTCGGGGGAACCTTCGAGGGATTGGGCAACACGATTTCGAATCTCACGATCAATGTGAGCACAGCCAATGTCAATGTGGGGCTCTTTGGCAACAGCACGGGAACCATCCGCGACATCGGTTTGATCGGCGGTGGGGTTACGGTCAACGACTACAGCCAAGCCAGCACCAGCACCTCCCATGTGGGCGCGCTGGTCGGGAATCAAACGGGCGGCCTCATTACCAATGCTTATGCGACTACGCCTGTGTACAGCGGCGGCTGGACGGGCGGTTTGGTCGGCTTTCTGACCAATGGCTCGATTCTCAACGCCTATGCGACGGGCGATGTATTCGGGCATGTCGCGGGTGGCTTGGTCGGGGAGCAAGATAACAACTCGGCCTTGACCGTCAGCACGATCAGCAATGTTTATGCAACCGGCGATGTGACCGTGCAGGCCATTACGGCCTACGGAGGCGGATTGATTGGGTGGCAGAAAGTGGTTCTGGCGAACCTGCTTCCTCAAATAATCCTGACCAATGCCTACGCGACCGGTAATGTGAATGTTCTCAACAATGACAGCACGAACAGCAACGATGCTCGCATCGGCGGTCTGATCGGCTATCAGTCCATCAGTACGACGGTGAATAGTTTTAATCCGATTGCATTCTACGATGTGCTTCGTGTCAGCGATGTCCATGCCACGGGCAATGTGAGCAACCTGGTCAATAATGCCGCAGTGGCTACCAACTTCCCGACTTATGTCGGCGGCTTGATCGGCGTTCAGGCTGGCTCGCTGACCAACGCTTATGCGACAGGCGACGTAACCAGTACCGGCCACAACTACACCGGCGGCCTGATCGGCAAGACGGATGCTGCCTATCGCGCCCCGATCTCCAATGTTTACGCGACCGGCGCGGTCAGCAACCTCAGCACCGGCATCGGCGGCGTCGGCAGCTTCCCCGCCAGCCAGAACAGCGTGGGCGGGTTGATAGGCTATTACCAAGGGTATGGGAAAGCGGATTCGATGCTGTCGAACGCCTACGCGACTGGTCCGGTGAGCGGGTCGGGCAATGTCGGCGGGCTGATGGGGACGCAATGGGGCAGCATGTCCGATGTCTATGCAACGGGTGCGGTGCGATGCACCACTGGCAGCGGTTGCGCTATTGGCGGTCTGGTCGGAGTGCAAGAGAATGGAACGCAGATCAACTTTACAACGGTTACAACAACCAATGTCTATGCGACTGGCGCGGTCAGCGGCACGGGTAACTTCGTCGGCGGTCTGATCGGCTATGCGGGCAACATTAGCACCAATGCCTATTTCGATACACAGACCACGGGGCAGACCAATGCCGTGGGGACGTTTTTCAGCATCGGTGCCATCAACAACGCGAGCGGTTTGACACCCGGTCAAACCACGTCCGCCCTGCAAAACGCCTTCCCGCTGGCGACTGCTTTCAGTGGCACGGCTTTCAGCGGCGGCAATGGCGGGCTGTATCCCTATCTGAACGCCTTTTTCCCCAACGGCGTGCAGGCCATTTCGGGCTTTGCCTACAAGGATGCGGGCACGACGCCCGACGCCTCGAACGTGAACGGCGCGGTCACGGTCAGTCTGGACGCGAACGGCAATCTGGTGAGTCAGGCCACCACGGGCAAGAACGGCTATTACTACCTCTTCGTGCCAGCCGGAACGCTGACGGCGGATCAGGGTTTGATTACCTACATCAACACCACCAACGGCACGGCGAGGTCGGCGGAGAATCTCGCCGCCGGTGCGGTGGCCGCGACCAGCTACACCGAAGCCAGCGCCGCCACGGCGGCATCGGGCGACAGCGTGGCTGCCTCCGGCCTCGATCTGTGGGGAACATGGCAGCGGGAATACACCCGGCTGACCACGCTCACCGCGTTGAACACCAGCTTTGCCCAAGCGGTCGGCACGGATGCGAACATCCCCACGTTGGCCGCCGATCTGGCCAATCAGCGCATTGATGCTTCCGATGCCACGGGCTTCACGATAGACACGCCCATCGGCGCGGATGTGAGCAATGATTTGATCGTCGCCGCCACAGTGGGCGATCTGACCATCGCCTCGGGCGCGACGGCAACGGCCGGGCATGACGTGACGCTGGCGACATTGAAATCCTTCATCAACCTTCAGGGTTCCGATGCCGTTACGGCTGGCACGGGGCGCTGGCTGGTTTATTCCAAGAGTCCCAGCGTTGATACCTTCGGCCCCGGTGCTCCAAGCACCTATCTCAACAGCGGCAACACAGCAGTCTGGAATACCACCTGGCCTACCGCCGTGCCGCTGGCCGCGACCGGCAACCGCTACGTGTTCAACGACCCGGTGACGATCACGGTCACCACCATCAACGACACCAAGACCTACGGCCAGACTACGACCACCAACGGCATCGCCAACGACTACACGATCACCGGCGGCGCGAGCGGCGTTGCGGGCGCTTTTCTGGGCGACAGTTCCGTCACCGTGAGCGGCGCGCCCGTCATCACCTCCGCTGGCACGGTGGTCAGCGCCACGGTGGCGGACAGCCCTTACGCGATCACCGCCAGTTTGGGCACGCTGTCGAACTCGTCGGGCTATACCTTCACATTCGTCAATAGTGGTTTGCTGACGGTCACTCCGGCGACGCTGACGATCACGGGCGCTACAGTCAGCAAGACTTACAACGCGCTTGCGCAAACCAATACCTACACTGTGACGGGCTTGCAGGGCGGGGATACTGTGACGGGTGTGACGGGTTCGGGTAGCGGCACAAACGCTGCCACCTATAACGATAATCTGTCGGGCGCGACCATCAGCAGCGGAGCAGGCAACTACACGATCACGTACACCAACGGCACACTGACCATCACCCCGGCGCTGTTGACCATCACGATCGTCGGCAACCCCACCAAAGCCTATGACGGAACGACCACGGCGACCTTGATCCCGTCGAATTACCAGATCACAGGACTGGCGGGTTCTGAAACGGCTTCAATCAGCCAAACCCTGGGCGCCTATAACAGCGCCGACCCGGCCAGCGCCACGACGGTGACCGCAGGCTTGGGCAGCGGCGATATTTCGGGCGCGAACGGGTTCAAGGCCTCGAACTATCTGTTGCCGGGTACCGCATCCGGCCAGGGCACGATTACGACAGTGGCAACGCCACCGTCACCACCACCGGCACCGGCTGGCGGCGGCAACGGCGGTGGCGATGGCGATGGCGGCGGTGGAGGTGACGGCGCGGGTATCGCGGCGGGCGGCGTGCTTGTGGCCGGGCTGATTGGTTGGATGGCCTATGATTCGGGCGAACCGTGGATGCTGGCTGTGCCGCAACCGCTGACGCTCGACGCCGGGCCTTATGCACTGTGGTGCAATGCCATGCTGGATTACGTTGAGATCAACGCCGAAGGCACCGAGGCGTTTGTGCGGCTGCACACGCACGAAGGTTTGATCGAGCGTCGTTTGCCGTTGAAAGACAGTGGCGGCGGAGTGAAGCATTTTGCGGCGGATGATGTCACCGCGAAGATACATGCCGATCTTTCGTTCAACCCGGATACGCACGAGTATTTCTATCAGGAAACCGGCGCAGGCGAGCAGCCGTACAGCGTCAAGGCGCATGGTTGGTTGACGAACAAGAAACCGGATGTCGCCGCGACCGGCAGGCCGAGTACGGATGGCCAATACGCGATTGAGGCGTGCGAACCGCAAAAAAGCGTGGTAGAAGAAACGCCCGTGCCGGTTTCGCCGCCCGTTGCGACACCCGCGCCAGAGCCGGAATGGAAGACGATTCAGAGCGAAAAGCCGGTTCGCATTGACGGTGCCAGTTTCGCTTCGGGTTCCGCCAAACTGCTGCCGGGCGCGAATGATCGCCTGTTCGCGGTATTGCAAGCCGCGCAGGATCATCCCGAGATTGCGCTGGAAGTGCAAGGCTTCACCGACAGCACCGGCAGCTACGCAGTGAACAAAAATCTATCCGAACGCCGCGCTGCGGCGGTGAAGGATTGGCTGATCGAACGCGGCATTCCGTCGAATCGCATCACTGCCGCAGGCATGGCGGATGCCAACCCGGTTGCAAGCAATGAGACAGCATCGGGCAGGGCGCTGAATCGTCGGGTTGAGGTGAAGTATGTGATCCGCGAGGAGACGAGGGTGCGAGTAAGATAAGCCGTAGAAAAAACAGCGGCAAAGTGAAGGGCGAGTTTCAAACTCGCCCTTATTTTTTGAAAAAGGGTTGACATGATAAAACGATATAACTAATCTTGTCGTTATGAACTTAATCCCACATCAAGACACTCAAGTGGAGATTGACGATCAATCACTAAAAACTTAACCCAACCAACTGGAGAACTTCACATGAAACAACTCAGCCTTTTTTTACTCGGCGGCGCATTGCTGGCCAATCAAGCCTATGCCGCGCCCGCTTGCCCCGCGAATGATTTTCAGGGGTTCGCGGAAAAATTCGTGAGCAGCGTGGATGTGCAGAAAAAATTCACGCAATGGCCACTGAAAGTCACCTGGGTGGACGACCCCGCCGCCGAGCCTAAGCCCACTTGGAAAAGCAAACAGGTCAGCAAGAAAAAAGCCAGTTTCCCATTGATCGAATCCCGCAAAGACGCGCAAAAAACGGGGCGGGAAATCAGCATTGAACACAACACCGAAATGGGTGATCACATCCGCTATCGCGGTGCCGACAACGGTGTGCTGATCTATTACAAATTCAAACGGACGGATTCGTGCTGGCAGTTGGTGGAGATGGATGACGAATCGGTTTGAGTGTCGGAAAGACGAAAAGGAAATTCTCATGAAAAAATCATTGGTTGTCACTGCGGCATTAGCTGCGGCGCTCCTGTCAGCGCAGGCGAGCGCCGCGCCGATTGCCGAGCCGGGGCGCGAGATCTCGGTTGAAACGCCGGGCTATACGTTTTACTACAGCTATCCGGCGGCTGCCGGGCGCATCCCCGCGCTTAAGAAATGGCTGGACGAGGATGCGGTCAGCGAGCAGAAGGAGATTGCCACGGCGGCAGATGCGGACAAGGATCACGGTAAATTTGAAAGCTCTGTCATATGGGAAGTTGTGACCGAGTTACCGGGCTGGCTCAGTCTGACCGGAGCGTATTGGGCATATGTTGGCGGCGCGCATGGCGGTGGCTGGACGAAAGGTTTGCTGTGGGACAAAACGGAAAACCGCGAAGTTGAGGCGCTTGATCTTTTCACTTCGCCGAAGGCATTGTTGAACGTGGTCAACAAACTTTTCTGCGCCGAACTTGAGCGGCAATACCGGGAAAAAAACGGCAGTACCGAGGGATACTACGGCTGCCCCAATCCGGTTGATCCGAAATCGGGCGTGGTGATGATACTGGGCAGCAGCGACCACGCCCACTTTACACGCATCGGTTTTCTGCTGGCAACCAATGTGGCCGGCCCTTATGTCGCAGGCGAGTTTGAAGTGACATTGCCGGTCACGCCCGATGTGCTGGCCGCCGTGCGCCCGGAATACCGCGCCAGTTTTGCCGCGAAACCTTGAAGGAATCGAATCATGCGTAATCAAATGAGAAAATTTTTGCTGATCGGTATGATCGGCCTGATCGCCGCAAGCGCCCCGGCGCTGGGGCAGGAAAAACCGGCGGCAGCTGAGGGGCAACCGCTGATTCTTATGCGCGATCCTCCTTGGCAACCGGAGGACGAACCGGAGGCGGATGAGAACCGCCCGCTGATCGAGACGAGAACGGATGAATCCGGCAATACGGTCAAAATAGACAGAAGCGGACATAGCGCGGTGCTTTGTTCGTGGGCGCTCTATATGAGTGCCCAGATCGCAACGACGGTGTGCAAAAAGCCGCGCACTCCGACGGACGATGCGATAGATCAGGCCATTGTTGATATTGATCAATTCATCATTGCAAACTCGTCCGAGCACCCGACGCAGGCGGATTTGGACAAGCTCAAAAGCCGCATGATGGGGGATACCAGCCCGGAGCAAATCGAAAAATATTGCAGCCAACCCGACCTCACAATAGACACAATCCGCAGCACATCGCCGGATAAGGTCAGGGCAAATGTGAAGCATCTGCTCGCCATTCCGCGCGAGCCGGTGATGAATCCGTGTTTGTAAGACGCTTCTTAACAAGTAAAGGAGAAACTCTGATGAAAAGAGTTTTGGCGCTGGCGACATTACTACTTCCCGCCGCTTCCGCATGGAGTCTGGAACCTGTCGCTCCCGTTGATTTCGTCGCCAATGGCGCGTGGGAAACGGGCAGGTATCCGAATGTCGCGAACAGTTGTTTCATGGAAGGAGAGACGGACAACGAAAAAGCCGTCCGACTCGCGGCGGCAAGCAAAGGCTCCTTCGGGTTGACCGTTCAGCGCAGCGGCGGCTATCGCACTGAACCCGTGACACTCGCAGTTGACGCGGAGCAGCCGATACACGCGACGGCGATCGCCGATTTCAGCATCACGGCCACCGACGGACTGGATGGCGACGAGCCAAGCGTCTTGCTTGCCGCCATGAAAAACGGCAAGACGTTGACCGTCACCTCGTCCAGCTTCGCGCCGATCGTGGTGACGCTCGAAGGCATCGAGCCGGTGTTGCAAGCCTTCCGCGCCTGTCTGGGCTGGCCTGAAAATTATTGAGGAGCGACTCATGAAAAAAACAGTTTTGCTGATCGCCTTGCTGATTCCCGCCGCTTCCGCATGGGCGGCTCCTGCCGATGAGAGCGTCAAGGGCGGCGTTTGGGAATCGGGAAAATTTTCTTCCCGCTGCTACATCACCGGGAATAGCGAAGATGGAAAACGCATTGCAATCTGGAAGGAAGCCGGAGACCCGGTTTTTTCGTTCAGCGTCGCGCCTCCCGACCGTGACAATCTGCCCTCCGAATCCACGACAGTTGCAATTGACGCGGCACAACAATTCCACATGACTTCAAAAGTGAATTACTACATCGCCACGCCAGCCGATCGTTACGAAGAAGCTCAAGGATTGAGCAATGACGACGTGGCCGCGTTGCTCACCTTCATGAAGCGCGGCAAAACCCTGACCATCACCGTGCCCGCTTTCGCGCCGATCAAGGTCTCGCTCGAAGGCGTGGCGCCGGTGGCGCAGGCTTTTCAGGCGTGTTTGGCCGGAAAGTAGTACATTGACCGCCGTGTCGTCATTGCGAGCGTGGCGAAGCAATTCGGTTGCGTCCGCAATGACGATGATTTTTTCGCCCAATGACCCAATGACCCAAGGAGCCTCCCATGAAAAGAATTTTATTGCTGGCCGCCTTGCTGTTTTCCGCCGCGACCGCCGCCCACGCCGCGATTCAGGAAAAGGAAGTCAGCTATGAATCCAGCGGCACGCAATTGAAAGGCTATATCGCGTGGGATGACGCGGCGCAAGGCAAACGTCCCGGCGTGCTTGTGGTGCACGAGTGGTGGGGGCTCAACGACTACGCGCGCAAACGCGCCCGCATGTTGGCGGAGCAGGGCTACACGGCGATGGCGCTGGATATGTACGGCGACGGCAAGGTCGCGCATCATCCCGACGATGCCATGAAATTTTTCACCGAAGTTTCCGAAAACGCGGCGCTCGCAAAAGCGCGGTTTGAAGCGGCGCTTGCGCTGCTCAAACAGGAACCGACCGTGGACACGGACAATATCGGCGCGATCGGCTATTGCATGGGTGGCACGATGGTGCTGAACATGGCGCGTGCGGGAATGCCGCTCAAAGTGGTGGAAAGTTTTCACGGCGGCTTGGGTACGAAAAACCCCGCCGAACCCGGCAAGGTAAAAGCGCGCGTCGCCTCCTACACCGGCGAGGCCGATTCCTTCATCCCGGCGGAACAAGTCGCGGCCTTCCGCAAGGAAATGACGAACGCGGGCGTGACTGCGGAAATCGTGACCTATCCGGGCGCGCAACATTCCTTCACCAGCCCCGACGCGGACAAACTCGGCAAGGAATTCAACATGCCGCTGGCCTACGACCCGGCGGCAGACGCGGATTCATGGCGCAAGGGATTGGCGTTTATGGCGGAGGCGTTAAAGGGGCAGTAGAGAAGATGGCATGAGGTGTTTGTTCATTCAGCACTTCTACACCAGCGAACGATAAATTTCCAGATAGGCTTGTGCGCTGCGGTTCCAGTCGAGGTCGGTTTTCATGCCGTTGAGCTGGATGGTTTTCCATTGTTCCTTGTCGCCAAAGCTGGTGAGGGCGCGGCGCAGGGTGGCGAGGAGGTCTTCGGGGGTGGCGAGGTCGAAGACGAAGCCGGTGGCGGTTTTGTGGCGCAGGGTAAATTCGTTGGTGTCTGTCACCGAATCGGCGAGGCCGCCGGTGCGTCGCACGATGGGCGGGGTGCCGTAGCGCAGGCCGTACATCTGGTTTAATCCGCACGGTTCAAAACGCGAGGGCATGACGAACATGTCCGCGCCTGCCATGATGTGGTGGGAGAGGTTTTCGTTGTAGCCCACGCTTACGCTGACTTGCTGCGGGTGTTGTTGCGCGAGCAGCATGAAACCTTGTTCCAGCGCGGGGTCGCCGCTGCCCAGCAGCGCCAGTTGGCAGCCTTGTTCCAGCAACGCGGGGGCGACGTGCAGCAGCAGGTCAAGTCCTTTTTGATGCGTGAGTCGGCTGACGACGCCGAGCAGCGGGGCATCCGCGTTTTCATGCAGCGTCAATCTTTGTTGCAGTAATTGTTTGACCCCGGCTTTTTTATCCAGCGATTTGCGGTCGTAGTTTTGCGGCAGGTGCGGGTCTTGTGCCGGGTTCCATTCCTGCGTGTCTATGCCGTTCAAGATGCCGTGCAGGTCGCGCGCGCGGTGCGCGAGCAGTCCTTGCAGGCCGAAGCCGTATTCCGCCGTCTGGATTTCCCGCGCGTAGGTGGGGCTGACGGTGGTGATGGCATCGGCGTAATAAATGCCGGCTTTGAGGAAGGAGAGATGGCCGTAAAACTCAAAGCCTTCGGGCGCGAACGCCTGACGCGGCAGGCCGAGTTTTTCCACCCATTCGGGCGGAAAATTTCCCTGAAACGCGAGGTTGTGTATGCCCAGCACCGATTTGGCGTGCGGCGCGCCCGAGTAGCGCATGTAGGCTGCGGTCAGCCCGCCTTGCCAGTCGTTGAAATGAACGATGTCGGGTATCCAGTCCACCAGCGGGCTGGCTTGCGCCGACAGAATCGCGGCGATGCGCGAGAGGATCCCGAAGCGCAGCGCGTTGTCGCTCCATTCCTGTCCGAGCGCGTCGGAATAGGGGTTGCCGCCGCGGTCATACAGTTCGCGGTGGTCTATGGCGATGACGGGTACGCCCGTATCCGGCATTTCGCCGCGTATGAGGTGCACATTGCCCACCGCGGGCAGCCATTTCAATTCAACCAGCGGCTGCGGATCGCGCAGATTCGCGAGCACCTGCGGATAACCGGGGATCAATATGCGGACATCTTCGCCAAGATGCCGGAGCGCCGCCGGAAGTGAGCCGCTGACATCGGCCAGCCCGCCGGTTTTGATGAGCGGGAAGGCTTCGGAAGTAACGTAGAGAATACGCACCGGAGTGTCTTTCTGTTTCTGGCGGAATATCGGTTTGGGAAGGCCGGACGCTTACCGCCGCGCGTCCAACCCTGTTAGAATACCGATCTCGCGCGGGCAAGGCAAATGTTCGCGCTTTAAATGACGAAGGAAAATTATTTTGCAAGTGGCAATGATAGGTCTGGGCAGAATGGGTGCGAACATGGCGAGACGCTTGCGCCGCGCGCACCATGATGTTGTGGGTTATAACCTTGAAAACGAAGTAACTCAATCTCTGGCGCGCGAATGCGGGCTGGTTGCGGCGGATACGCTCGCCGATGCGGTGGGCAAATTGCAAACGCCGCGCGTGGTCTGGCTTATGCTGCCTTCGGGCAAGCCGACCGAAAATACACTGGCCGCGCTGGGCGATCTTTTGTCGGCGGGCGATACCATCATCGAAGGCGGCAATTCCAATTATCAGGAATCGCAAGCGCGCGCCGCCACGATGAAGGCGCGTGGAATCAACTATCTCGATGTCGGAACCGCGGGCGGAATCTGGGGTTTGCAAAACGGTTACGCGCTTATGGTGGGCGGCGAAAAGGATGTCGTGGCCAAGGCCGCGCCGTTGTTTCAGGCGCTCGCGCCGCATCCCGATCAGGGCTGGCTGCATTGCGGTCCGAGCGGGGCGGGGCATTTTGTGAAGATGGTGCACAACGGCATTGAATACGGTCTTATGCAGGTTTACGCGGAGGGCTTTTCGCTGCTCAAGGGCAAGACGGAATTTGATTTTGATCTCGCCGCCGTGTCCGGCATGTGGCAGGACAGCGTGATACGCAGTTGGCTTTTGGAATTGACCACGCAATTTCTCACGTCCGATCAGCAACTGGACGAGATTGAGCCGTATGTGGAAGATTCCGGCGAAGGGCGGTGGACGATCAATGAATCCATCGCGCAAGGCACGCCCGCGCCCGCGATCGCAACCGCGCTCATGGCGCGTTTCGCGAGTCAGGGCAAGGTGGAGTTCGGCAACAAGATGCTGGCCATGATGCGTAAGGGTTTCGGCGGTCACGCGATCAAAGCGAAATAAATCAAAGCAAAACAAGAGGAGTTGCAAACATGAGCAAACAAAAATTACTTTCCGCGCCGTGCCATTTCGTCATTTTCGGCGCGACCGGCAATCTGGCCACGATCAAGCTGATTCCTTCGCTCTACAATCTTGAAGTCGCGGGGCGCATTCCCGAAGAGATGAACATTCTCGCGCTCGGTCGGCAGGAACACAGCGCGGAAAGCTGGAAGGAGCACGTCGGCAAAGTGCTGCGCGACAAATTTGGCGACAAGGTGGATGCGAAAATCGCCGCGCGTTTCGCGCAACGTTTCACCTACTTCATGGGCGATTTGCGCGATGCCAATCTTTATCAACGGCTCAAGGATTGTCTCGATCAAAAGGTCACGCCCGACAGCCATATCGTGTTTTATCTTTCCATCATCCCCAAGGATTTCAACACGGTCATCAATTATCTCGATGAGTTTGGATTCTCCCGTCCGCGCGGCCTGCATCGTGTCGTGGTCGAAAAGCCCTTCGGAACCGATCTCGAAACCGCGCAGGAACTCAACCGCTCGCTGCACAAGCATTTCAACGAAGAGCAGATTTACCGCATTGACCATTACCTCGGCAAGGAAACCGTGCAGAATCTGCTCGTATTTCGCTTCGCCAACACGCTCATCGAACCGTTGTGGAACCGCAATTTCATCAACCATGTGCAGATCACCGTGGCGGAAGATCTCGGCATAGGCACACGCGCCGATTATTACGACAAATCCGGCGGCGCGATGCGTGACATGCTGCAAAACCATTTGATGCAGTTGCTGACCGTGGTTGCGATGGAGCCGCCCGCTTCGATGGAAGCCGATTCGGTGCGCGACGAAAAGGTCAAGGTGCTGAAATCCATGCGTATCATCCCGGAAGATCAGGTGGAAAATCAGGTCGTGCGCGCGCGTTACACCGCAGGCGCGATCAAGGGGCAGCCGGTGCAAGGCTATCTGGAAGAAAATGGCGTTGCCGAAGATTCCAATATGGAAACCTACGTCGCCGCCAAATTCCACATAGACAATTGGCGCTGGCGCGGTGTGCCGTTTTATCTGCGTACCGGCAAACGCATGGCGAAAACGCAATCCACAATCGCGATCCGCTTCCGCCATCCGCCGCAGCACCTGTTCCACGAAGGTGATCTGGAAGACATTGAGCCGAACTGGATTTATCTGACGCTGCAACCGACCGAAGACATGCACATGGAAATGCACGTCCGCGCGCCGGGGCTGGGCATGAAAACCCGCGTGGTGTCGCTCAACGCGTCTTATCGTCAGGCGGACGAGAAACCGCTGGAGGCGTACCAAGCCTTGTTGCTGGACGTGATACGCGGCGACAAGACCTTGTTCATTCGCTTCGACGAAGTGGAATGGGCATGGCGCGTGGTGGATACCATCCAGAAAGCCTGGGCGAAAAACAATGCCCCGATCAGCGAATACCCCGCCGGAAGCTGGGGGCCGGATACGGAAAAACTGTTCGAGTGTCACGATCAGGAATGGCGGAATGACTGACGCAACGCAGAGCATCTCGGCAAGAAGGGCGACCAATTGAGCATGGCCGGATTCGCCGCCGTCGGCATAGGCGCGGCGCTCGGCGCGTGGATGCGCTGGGGCTTGGGGCTGTTGCTGAATCCACTGTTCCCCGGCTTGCCGTATTCAAGCGGAACGCTCGCCGCCAACCTCATCGGCGGCTATCTCATCGGCATCTGCATGGCGCTCCTGCCCAACCTCTCGCCGGAAATCCGCCTGTTCGCCATGACCGGCTTCCTCGGCGGACTGACAACATTTTCCACCTTCTCCGCCGAAGCCGTCGCGCTACTCCAGAACGAACGCTACGGCCTGCTCGCCGCGCACATTTCCCTGCACCTCCTCGGTTCGCTCGCGCTGACGGGGGTGGGAATATGGACGGTGCATTTGTTGCGGAGTTGATCCGTTTGATTTCCCACCCAATTTCCATTACAATCCCGCGCTCTTTTCGGGAAGCTTGCTTCCCATAACCCTTGCCGCACCGTTTTCGCATGACGGGCGGCTTTAATCCACAAGGAGAATTTATGCGGCATTATGAAGTTGTATTCATCGTCCACCCGGATCAGAGCGAGCAAGTGCCCGCGATGATCGAGCGCTATCGCGCGCTGGTGACCGGCGGCGGCGGTGCGTTGCACCGTCTGGAAGACTGGGGGCGTCGCCAACTGTCTTATCCGATCCAGAAAATCCACAAGGCACACTATGTGCTCATGAACATTGAATGCGGGCAGGAAGTTCTGGCCGAGCTGGAAAACGCATTCAAGTTCAACGACGCCGTGCTGCGCCACCTGTCCGTCGCGATGAAGGAAGCGGTTACCGCGCCTTCGCCGATGATGAAGGAAGAAAAAGCCAAATCCGTGCTGAACAAGGAAGACGCGCCGGAGGAAGCCGCGGAAGAATCCGTCGAGGCTTGATCCGCGCGTGGACAACCGGCTGCTGCTGCGCGGTGAGGTGACGGAAGTCGCCGATCTGCGCTACACCCCAGCAGGCATTCCGCTCCTCGCATTCACCCTCAAACACGCTTCGCAACAAAACGAGGCGGGCATGAAGCGACAGATCGAATGCGAAGTTCCCGTAATCGCAATGGCGCAACTGGCCGAACAAGCCAAAACGCTCAAGCCGGGAAACATGGTTAGGGTCGCGGGATTCCTCAACCGGAAAAGCCGCAACAGCCGCCAGTTGATACTGCACATAAACGAATTAGAGATTATTGAGAAAGGTTGAAAATCATGTCACGCGATATGTTCCGCCGTCGCCGCTACTGCCGTTTTTCGGCAGAGGGCATCAAGGAAGTTGATTACAAGGATGTTGATCTCCTGAAGGACTTCATCAATGAAAACGGCAAAATCATCCCCGCGCGCATCACGGGAACCAAAGCCCGTTATCAGCGCCAACTCACCACGGCCATCAAGCGCGCCCGTTATCTGGCGCTGATGCCCTACTGCGACAAGCACTAAGAGGAAGCCACACCATGCAAGTCATACTGCTCGAAAAAGTCACCAATCTGGGCGTCCTCGGCGACATCGTCAAGGTCAAGGACGGCTATGGCCGCAACTTCCTCATCCCGCAAGGCAAAGCCAAACGCGCGACCGAAGCCAACAAGGCCGAGTTCGCCGCCCGCCGCGCCGAGCTGGAAAAGAAGCAAGCCGAAATCCTCGCAGCCGCCCTCGCGCGCGCCGAGAAGATCGCCGGTTTCATGCTGCAAATCACGCAAAAAGCCGGTGTGGATGGCCGATTGTTCGGTTCCGTGACCAACCACGACATTGCCGAAGCGCTCACCGCGCAAGGCTTTGAAGTCCACAAGTCCGAAATCCGAATGCCCAACGGCCCCCTCAAAACCATAGGCGACCACCCCGTCAGCATCGCGCCCCACACCGATGCCGTAGTGGACATCACCGTCTCCGTGCTGGGCGAGGCTTAAGGCAAGCAACGGCAATAAAAAAAGGGCTGCCGCGGCAGCCCTTTTTGTTTTTGAATCAAGCCGCATCCCAGATTTTCCGCAGACGGGAGGGAGAGCGACATTCCTTTGCCCCTTGCCGGGGAAAGAGAAATTGAAAAGCACACCTTCACATAGGCAGTTTCACCCCCCCGCCCTTACCGCCACCAGCGCATCTTTCAGGGTTTCTTCTGGCAGGCCGTTGATGCAGCTGGCGATCAGTTCGGCGGCGGCGACGGTGGTGCGGGGGAGGTCGGTGGTGTGGAGTTCGGTGATGAGTTCGGCGGAGGCGCCGACGACGAGCAGGAGTTCTTGCCGCTCTTTCATGAGCATCTCGATTTCGGCACGCAGCAGCGTGACTTCTTCCGGGGTGATGGTGTCCGACATTTTGTGGGTGTCCCGTGTGTGTTATTCCGTGCATCATCCTACCCGGCGGCGGCCTTTGTCAATCGGGGGCGTTTCGTGGGGATGGAGAGTCGGTTACAATATCGGTTTTTCGTCTCGGGCAGACCGGACAAGAACACGCGAACCGGCGAGAGTGGCGGAATTGGTAGACGCACTGGATTTAGGTTCCAGCGCCGTGAGGCGTGAGAGTTCGAGTCTCTCCTTTCGCACCACAATTTATTTGATTTGAGGATGGAAGATTTATGCAAGCAACCGTGGAAACCCTGAGCAATCTGGAACGCCGCATGACGGTTTCTGTTCCCATGAAGCCGATTGAGGATGAGGTGGGGCAGCGTCTCGGGCGTTTGGCGCGCACCGTCAAAATGCCGGGCTTTCGTCCGGGGCATGTACCGATGAATATGGTGCAGAAGAATTATGGCGCGCAGGTGTTTAACGAGGTGATTTCCGGCACGGTGGAGCGCACGTTCAGCGAGGCGGTGACGGAGAACAAGTTGCGCGTGGCGGGGTATCCGAATATCGAGCAGAAGTCGAGCGCGGTCACGCCGGGGAATTTTGAGTATGTGGCGACGTTCGAGATTTTCCCGGAGGTGGCGATAGGCGATCTTTCAGCCGTGGCGATTGAGCGTCCCAAGGTCAAGATCACCAAGGCGAATGTGGATCGCACCATCACCGTGTTGCAAAAGCAGCGCGCGAGCTACGAGCCGGTCAAGCGCGCGGCGAAGGAGGGCGACAAGGTGAGCGTGGCGTTCCGTGCTGAAATGGATGGGCAGGAAGTGGAAAGCACGCACGGCAAAAGCATGGATTTGATTTTGGGTGAGGATGGGCGCGTGGCCGAGTTTGACGCGAATATCGTCGGTCTCAAGCCGGATGAGGTCAAAAAATTCGATATTGCCTATCCCGCGGACAACCCTAATCCGCAATTGGCCGGCAAGACGATTTCCTATGAGGTGACGGTCACGGCGGTGGACAAGGTGAAGCTGCCCAAGGTGGATGAGGAGTTCGCCAAGGGGCTGGGCATAGAAAACGGCGATGTCGAAAAAATGCGCGCCGATATCGAGGAAAATCTTGAGCAGGAAGTCGCCAAGCGCGTGCGCGCGCGTTTGAAGGAACAGGTGTTCAAGGGCTTGCTGGAAAACGTCACTGTCGAGTTGCCGCGCGCGTTGATCGGCATGGAGACGGAGCGTTTGATGCAGGCGACGGGCGCGGATTTGCAGCGGCGCGGCGTGGATTTGTCGCAGGTCACGCTGGAACCCGGGCTGTTTGAAGAGCAGGCCAAACGCAATGTGCAACTGCGCCTCGTGCTGGGCGAGCTGGTCAACAAGAACGAATTGCACGCGAAGCCGGAGCAGATACGCGCCGTGGTGGATGGTTACGCCAAGGGTTTCGAGCAGCCGGAGGAAGTTGTGCGCTGGTATTACGCCGACGCGCAGCGTCTGGACGAACCCATGGGCATCGCCACGGAGGAAAACGTGGTCAACTGGGTCATGGAGCGCGCCAAGGTGAGCGACAAAACCGTGTCTTTCGACGAATTGATGGGGGCTGCTTAAATGACGATGGAAAACCACTGGGAGCCGCAAAACCTCGGGTATATCCCGATGGTGATCGAGCAGAGCGGACGCGGCGAACGCGCCTACGATATTTATTCGCGTCTGTTGAAGGAGCGCGTGATTTTTCTCGTGGGGCCGGTCAACGACATGACGGCCAATCTGGTGGTCGCGCAATTATTGTTTCTTGAAGCGGAAAATCCCGACAAGGAAATTTCGCTCTACATCAATTCCCCCGGCGGTTCGGTGACTGCGGGCATGGCGATTTATGACACCATGCAGTTCATCAAGCCGGATGTGAGCACGCTGTGCATCGGTCAGGCGGCCAGCATGGGCGCGTTGCTGCTCACGGCGGGCGCGAAGGGCAAGCGTTTCTGTCTGCCCAATTCGCGCGTGATGATCCATCAGCCGCTCGGCGGTTTTCAGGGGCAGGCGAGCGACATTGAAATTCACGCCAAGGAAATTTTGTTCCTGCGCCAGAGGCTCAATGAAATTCTGTCCTCCCACACCGGGCAATCCATCGAGACCATAGAACGCGACACCGACCGCGACAATTTCATGAGCGCG
The DNA here is from genome assembly GCA_031285185.1 of Methylobacillus sp. Classification (GTDB taxonomy): domain Bacteria; phylum Pseudomonadota; class Gammaproteobacteria; order Burkholderiales; family Methylophilaceae; genus MM2. Next base: position 9,420 of record JAITWS010000100.1, on the reverse strand, counting down.
GCGCAGGCGGTGACTTACGGCCTGGTTGACAAGGTGATTGCGAGCCGCAGCGAGGCCGCATAAGATAGCGGCAACACGTTTCAAGCAACGATTTAACTAACAGGGATTCATTATGGCCAGTACGACGGAAGGTGAAAAGCTGCTTTATTGCTCGTTTTGCGGCAAGAGCCAGCATGAAGTACGCAAGTTGATCGCAGGCCCTTCCGTATTCATTTGCGACGAGTGCGTTGATCTGTGCAACGACATCATCCGCGAGGAAGTTTCGCAGGACAACAACCTCAAGCCGCGCGACAACAGTCTGCCCACGCCCAAGGAAATCTGCGAGATTCTCGATCAGTATGTGATCGGCCAGACTCCGGCCAAGAAAATTTTGTCGGTGGCAGTTTACAACCACTACAAGCGGCTGGGACAGACGCATCAGAAGGACGATGTTGAAATCGCCAAGACCAACATTCTGCTGATCGGTCCGACCGGCTCTGGCAAGACCTTGCTCGCGCAAACCCTGGCGCGTCTGCTGGATGTGCCTTTTGTGATCGCCGACGCGACCACGCTGACCGAGGCTGGTTATGTGGGCGAGGATGTCGAGAACATCATGCAGAAGCTGCTGCAAAAATGCGATTACGACGTGGAAAAGGCGCAGCGCGGCATCGTTTACATAGACGAAATTGATAAAATTTCGCGCAAGTCGGACAACCCTTCGATCACGCGCGACGTTTCCGGCGAGGGCGTGCAGCAGGCGCTGCTCAAGCTCATCGAAGGCACGATCGCTTCCGTGCCGCCGCAGGGCGGACGCAAGCATCCGACGCAGGAGTTTGTGCAACTGGATTCGACCAATATCCTGTTTATCTGTGGCGGCGCGTTCGACGGGCTGGAAAAAATCATACGCCGCCGTTCCGAAAAAGGCGGCATCGGTTTCGGCGCGGAAGTGAACAGCAAGGACGACGCGCGCGCGGTCGGCGAAGTGTTGCGCGGCGTGGAGCCGGAAGACCTCATCAAGTTCGGCCTGATTCCCGAGTTTGTCGGTCGTCTGCCCGCCGTGGCGACGCTGGAATCGCTGGACGAGGCGGCGCTGATGAAAATTTTGATCGAACCCAAAAACGCGCTGACCAAGCAGTATGTCAAACTGTTCAAGATGGAAGGCGTGGATCTGGAATTCCGCGAACCCGCATTGAAGCTGGTCGCGAAAAAGGCGCTGGAACGCAAGACCGGCGCGCGCGGCTTGCGCTCGATACTGGAACATTCGCTGATAGACATCATGTTTGATCTGCCTTCCATGACCAATCTGAACAAGGTGGTGGTGGACGAGGGCGTGGTGCGCGGCGAAACGCCGCCGATTCTGATTTATTCCGACCCGCCGCGCGTGGCGGAATCCGCCAGCTAGGGCATACGCGATTCGCGGGTTGGGTGAGCAGTGCGCTCTTTCCAGCCTGCGATGATCGCCCTTGAAAGGCGGAGAAACGCCCCCATGTAGTCAACGTTCCGGCATAGTGCCGGGACGGTCATAGCAAAGGTTTATCCATGACAGAGTTTACCGATCAAGCAGTTCCCGCCGAATCCGACTTGCTTCCCTTGTTGCCCTTGCGTGATGTGGTGGTTTATCCGCATCTCGTCATTCCGCTGTTCGTGGGGCGCGCCAAGTCCGTCAAGGCGCTGGAAACCGCCGCCCAGCAGCAGAAAAAGATTTTGCTGGTCGCCCAGAAATCGCCCAACAACGACGATCCGCAAGCCGAGGATTTATATACCGTCGGAACCGTGGCGACCGTGTTGCAAATGCTCAAGCTGCCGGACGGCACGGTGAAAGTGCTGGTCGAGGGCGTGCATCGCGCCCGCGTGACGGAGTTCGCCGAAGTGGATGGATTCTGCGCCGCCCGAGTGGAGCGCGTGGATTCCGCGGTCGGCGCCAACAGCGAGATTCAGGCGTTGATGCGTACCGTATTCACGCAGTTTGACCAGTACGTCAAACTGCACAAAAAAATTCCGCCGGAAATCCTGACCTCGCTCGCCACGATTGATGACGGTGGCCGTCTTGCCGACACCATCACCGCGCACCTGACGCTCAAGCTGGAGGAAAAGCAGGAGATTCTGGAGATGTTCGACATCGGCAAGCGGCTGGAGCATTTGCTCGGTTTGCTTGAGGCCGAAATTGACATTTTGCAGGTCGAGAAACGTATCCGTGGCCGCGTCAAACGGCAGATGGAAAAAAGCCAGCGCGAGTATTATCTGAACGAGCAGGTCAAGGCGATCCAGAAGGAACTCGGCGAGCAGGACGACAACGCCGACATTGATGATCTCGAAAAGCGCATCAAGGCCGCGCGACTGCCCAAGGAGGCGCTGACCAAGGTTCACGGCGAACTGAAAAAGTTGAAGATGATGTCGCCCATGTCCGCCGAGGCGACGGTGGTGCGGAATTACATCGAAACGCTGGTCGGCCTGCCGTGGAAGAAGAAAACCAGAATCAGCAAGGATTTGCGCGAGGCCGAAAAAATCCTCGATGCCGACCACTTTGGCCTCGAAAAGGTCAAGGAACGCATCATCGAATATCTCGCCGTGCAGCAGCGCGTGGACAAGTTGAAAGGGCCTATCCTGTGTCTGGTCGGTCCGCCCGGCGTGGGCAAAACATCGCTCGGCCAAAGCATCGCACGCGCGGTCAACCGCAAATTCGTGCGTATGGCGCTGGGCGGTGTGCATGACGAATCCGAAATTCGCGGCCACAGGCGCACCTATATCGGCTCCATGCCGGGCAAGGTGTTGCAAAGCATGAGCAAGGTCGGCGTGCGGAATCCGCTGTTCCTGCTCGACGAAGTGGACAAGATGGGACAGGATTTTCGCGGCGATCCGTCCTCGGCATTGCTGGAAGTGCTCGACCCCGAGCAGAACCACACGTTTACCGATCACTACGTTGAAGTCGAATATGATTTGTCCGACGTGATGTTCGTCGCGACTTCCAACTCGCTCAACATTCCGCCCGCGCTGCTCGACCGCATGGAAGTGATCCGGCTTTCCGGCTACACCGAAGATGAGAAGGTCAATATCGCGATGAATTATCTGCTGCCCAAGCAGTTGAAAACGCACGGGCTGAAAGCGGCGGAGATCAACGTTTCCGAAAACACGGTGCGCGACATCGTGCGTTATTACACGCGCGAAGCGGGAGTACGCAGTCTGGATCGCGAGATTTCAAAAATCTGCCGCAAGGTGGTCAAGGAATTGACCGTGAGCAAATCCAAAAACAAAAGCGGCGAAGCCAGACGTATCACGGTCACGCCGCGCAATCTGGACAAATATCTTGGCGTGCAGCGGTATGATTTTGGACTCGCCAGCAAAGCCAACCAGGTCGGCCAGGTGACCGGCCTCGCGTGGACGGAAGTGGGCGGCGAATTGCTGACCATAGAAGCGACCGTGATGCCCGGCAAGGGCAACATCATTCGCACCGGGCAGTTGGGCGATGTGATGAAGGAATCCATCGAGGCCGCGCGCACCGTGGTTCGCAGCCGTTCCGAACGGCTCGGCATTCCCGGCGATTTCTACGAAAAGAAAGACATCCACGTCCACCTGCCGGAAGGCGCCACGCCCAAGGACGGTCCCTCCGCGGGCATTGCGCTGTGCACCGCGCTGGTCTCCGCGCTGTGCGACATTCCGGTGCGCGCCGATGTCGCCATGACGGGCGAAATCACGCTGCGCGGCGAAGTGCTGCCCATAGGCGGCCTCAAGGAAAAGCTGCTGGCCGCGCATCGCGGCGGCATCAAAACCGTGATGCTGCCCGAGCAGAACGTGAAGGATCTGGTGGATATTCCCGACAACATCAAAAACAAACTCGACATCCACCCGGTCAAGTGGATAGATCAGGTGCTGGAAATCGCGCTTGAACGTATGCCCGAACCGATGGAAACCGTTGCGCCCGTGGCCGAAACGCCGAAAAGCGAAAGCGCGGAAAAACCGGCGACGGTGGTCACGCACTGATCGTTCCGTTTATTCCCGCGCAGGCGGGAATCCGGTTTTTACTATCATCAGGAAACTCCGGGTTCCCGCTTGCGCGGGGACGATCGGATCACAACAAAATATCTCCGTCATCCTGCCGAAAAGCCCTTGACACAATCTTTTGCCGCTTGCTATAAAGCGCAAGTGACAGGATGTTCCTGCCACTCTCAACTCGTCGAAAGGGGATTGCCCGTGAACAAATCCGAATTGATTGACCAACTCGCAAAACACTCCGGCCTGTCCAAGGCCTCCGCAGCGCGCGCACTGGATGCCGCAACCACCGCCATCAAGAAGTCGCTCAAAAAGGGAGATCCCGTGACCCTGATCGGCTTCGGCACGTTCCATGTCGGCAAGCGCGCCGCGCGCACGGGTCGCAACCCGCGCACCGGCGCTGCCATCAAGATCAAGGCCGCGAATTCTCCGCGATTCCGGGCTGGCAAAGCGCTGAAGGATGCTGTAAAATAGCCGACTTTGCTCGGTAGCAAAGGGTGCTTAGCTCAGCTGGTAGAGCGTCGCCCTTACAAGGCGAATGTCGGCGGTTCGATCCCGTCAGCACCCACCAAACCGCTGGGCACGAATGTTTTTGGAGTGGTAGTTCAGTTGGTTAGAATACCGGCCTGTCACGCCGGGGGTCGCGGGTTCGAGCCCCGTCCACTCCGCCAATGACAAAAAACGGCAGACCGCGAGGTTTGCCGTTTTTCTTTGTCAATACGCCGCGATTTCGACGATGCGCCGGCATCCGGTCAACTATGGTATAGTCATCGCTTTTTAACGCCGCCCAAAGCCTTATCGGATGGGCATTCATCGCAGAGAATAAAATCATGCTGGAAGTGTTTCGCAATTTTGCCCAAGGGAAGTTCGGCAAGGCGGTGCTCGTCATCGTGCCGTTGACGTTTATGATTTACGGGGTTGATACCTGGTTGAGCGGAGTCGGCTCCGGCGTGGGCGTGGCCGAGGTGGGAGACCAGAAAGTCACGGCGCAGGAATTTGATGACAATATGCGTAAACTTCTCGATCAGCGTCGCGCCGCCGGGGAAAAGGACGGCGCGGATTTTGCGGAAAATCCCGAAGTGCGTCAGTATGTGCTGGATCAGCTCATCAACACCAAATTGCTGGATGCGGAAATCCGGCGCAGCCACTTCGCGTTTCCCGACGAATCCCTGAACAACTTCATTCTCTCGCTGCCCGAGTTTCAGAAAGACGGCGTTTTTTCAAACGAGGTTTACGGCAAAACGCTGGAAGTGAACAATCTCACGCCCAGCAGGTTCGAGGCGCGTATGCGTAACACCTTGCTGACGCAGCAGGTGCAGAATGGCATCGCCGCCGCCGCGTTTGTGCCGGATGCGCTGCTGGACAAAACCATGCAGATCGAACGTCAGCAGCGCGAAGTCAGTGTCGTGGAAATCCGGGCGGATGAGTTTATGAGTCAGACCAAGGTTGACGCGCAGCAGGTCAAGGATTACTACGAAAAAAACAAGGACAAGTTTCAAGTGCCGGAGCAGGTCAAGTTGCAATTTGTGCTGCTTGCCGCGAACGATCTGATCCGGCAGGTGCAGGTCACCGATGACGAAGTGAAAAATTATTACGACGAACATCGCGGGGATTTTCAGGGCGAGGAACAGCGGCGTTTCAGCACTATTGTGATCGGCATCGGAAAAGGTGATGATGCCTCCAAAAAAGCGGCGCTGGAAAAAGCACAGGAAGTGCTGGCCGAAGTGAAAGCGCATCCCGACAATTTTGCGGAATTGGCAAAAAAATACTCGCAGGATGTAGGTTCAGCGCAAAATGGCGGTGATTTTGGCACTTATCGCCGCGATAAGACGTTGCCCCAGCCGGTTGAGGATGCGGTATTCAGCATGACACCCGGCGCGATCAGCGGCTTGGTTGAATCGCAATTCGGTTATCACATCATCAAACTGACCGGCATCCAAGGATCGGCACCGACCTTCGACGAGGTCAAGGCGCAGGTTCGCGCCAATCTGCTCTATCAAAAAGCCGTGGATCAGTTCAATGAAAAAGCCGACAAATTCAACGAAATGGCCTACACGCAATCCGACAGTCTGGAACCGCTGGTCAAGGAGTTTGGCATGGAGATGCAAACCAGCCCGTTCATGGGGCGCGCGGAAATGCAAAGCTTTTTCAAGAGCGACAAATTGGTGGGCGCAGTTTTTTCCGACGATACGCTGAAAAACAAACGCAATACCGAAGCCATCGAAGTCGGCCCCAATACAATGCTGGTGGCGCGTGTCGAAGAATACAAACCCGCCGCGCCGCGCAGTTTCGACGAAGTGCAAAAACCGCTGGAAGACTATCTCAAACACGAACAAGCCGTCGCGCTGGCCGTCAAAAAAGGCAAGGAAACGCTGGAGGCCTTACGCAAGGGACAAACCGCGGAGCTGGACTGGATTCCCGACGTGACCATAGACCGCAAAAACGCCCAGGGGCTGAGCGATACCGTGATGAAACAGGCGTTTCGCGTCAATGTCGCAAAACTGCCCGCCTTCGACGGCGTGGAAGTTGCCAACCAGGGCTATGTCCTGATACGTGTTTCCAAAGTGGAAGGCAGCGCGCCGACCGACGCCGACGAACGCAAACTGCTGCGCGGCGAAATGGAAAGCGCGTTCGCGGAAGCCTACACCGCCGCCTGGATGAACGCCTTGCGGGATCAGGCCAAGATCAAGATCAACAAACGCTTGCTCGAAACAAAGCCGCAGTAAGCGGATTGAGGTGAATTAAAAAGGGCTGCCGTGGCAGCCCTTTTGTTTTATTCCACAGCATGAAGGGGAATCAGCAAATCAAAGCATCGCCTCGACCGACCCCGCGGCGGCGGTGTTCATGCCGCCGTCAACGTAGGTGATTTCGCCGGTGATGCCGCTGGCGAGGTCGCTGCAGAGGAAGGCGGCGACGTTGCCGACTTCTTCTATGGTGACGTTGCGGCGCAGCGGGGCGTGTTTTTCGTTGAAGTCCATCATTTTGTCGAAGCCCGCGATGCCGGAGGCGGCGAGCGTTTTGATCGGGCCGGCGGAGACGGCGTTGACGCGGATGCCGCGCGGCCCCAGGCTTTGCGCCATGTAGCGCACGTTGGCTTCGAGGCTGGCTTTGGCGACGCCCATGACGTTGTAGTTGGGCATGGTGCGTTCCGCGCCGAGATAGCTCAGTGTGAGCAATGCGCCGTTGCGACCTTCCATCATCGGCAGCGCGGCTTTGGCGAGCGCAAGGAAGCTGTAGGAGCTGATGTCGTGCGCGATTTTGAAGTAGTCGCGCGTGGTGGATTCGAGATAATCTCCGGCCAGCGCGACCTTGGGTACGAAGGCGACGGAGTGGACGATGATGTCGAACGCGTCCCACTGTTTTTTGAGGATTTCGAACATGTTTTCGATCTGGGCATCGTCGGCCACGTCGCAGGGCAGGACGATGTTGGAGCTGAATTCTTCGGCGAGCTTGCAGACGCGCTCTTCGAATTTGTCCATTTGGTAGGTGAATGCGAGTTCCGCGCCTTCGCGTTTCATCGCGTGCGCGATGCCGTAGGCGATGGAGCGGTTGCTGAGCATACCGACGATGAGCGCGCGTTTGCCTTGGAGAAATGCCATTTAATTTTTTCCTTTTCCGTGATGTCGCGGATCCAGCGCGTCGCGCAGACCCTCTCCCAAAAGATTATAACCCAACACCGTGAGCAGTATCGCCATGCCGGGGAAGAAGGACAGCCACCACGCGAACTGGATGTACTCCTTGCCTTCGGTGAGGATGTTGCCCCACGAGGCTTGCGGCGGTTGCACGCCCAGACCGAGAAAACTCAAGCCCGATTCGACCAGCACCGCGCTCGCAACGCCGAGCACGAAACTCACGATGACCGGCGTGAGGCTGTTCGGCAACAAGTGGCGGAAGATGAGTCGGTGGTCGCGCGCGCCCAGTGTGGCTGAGGCGAGCACGAATTCGCGCTCGCGCAAACTCAGAAATTCCGCGCGCACGAGCCGCGTCACGCCCATCCACGAGGTCAGCCCGATGACGATCATGATGTTCCAGATGGACGGCGTGAGAAACGCGATGACGGCCAGTATCAAAAAGAACGTCGGGATCGAAAGCATCACATCCACCAGCCGCATGATGAGCGTATCCACCCAGCCGCGATAGTAGCCGGAGAGCGCGCCCAGCACGATGCCGATGGCGGTGGCGATGCCGACCGCGACAAAACCGACCAGAAGTGAGATGCGCGCGCCGTACAACATGCGCGAAAAAACGTCGCGCCCCAGACTGTCGGTTCCCATGAAATGACTTGCGGAAGGGGCGAGCAGTATGGCTTTGACATCCACCGCGTCCGGGTCATAAGGCGCGATCAGCGGGGCGAGCAGGGCGAGCGCGAGCACGCCGACGATGATGACGAATCCCCAGAGCGCGAGCGGATTACGCAGCGCGCGTTTCATTGCGCCACCCCGCGCCGCACGCGCGGATCCGCCCACGCATAGGCGAGATCGGCGAGCAGATTGCCGATGAGCGTGAGCGCCGCGCCTATCGTGAGTATGCCCATGACGACCGGAAAATCGCGCATCATCACGGCATCGAAAAACAGTTTGCCCATGCCGGGAATCGCGAAAATGGATTCGGAAATTACCGAGCCGCCGATCAGTCCGGGAATGGAAAGGCCGAGCAGCGTGATAAGCGGCAAGAGCGCATTACGCAAGGCGTGGCGATAGACCACGGTTTTTTCGGGCAGCCCCTTGGCGCGCGCGGTGGTGATGTAATCCTGATGCAGCACGTCCAGCATTCCGTTACGCACGAACAGCGAAATTCCGGCGAGACCGCCCAGCGCGGAAATGAATACGGGCATGGCGAGATGACGCGCCAGATCCCAAAGTCTTGCGAGCGCGCCCATGTTTTCGTAGCCCAGACTGTGCATCCCGGAAATCGGCAGCCATTGATGCGCCACGCCGAACCAGTACATCATCAACAGCGCGAGCCAAAAACCCGGCACGGCGAAACCGATGAACACGAACACGGTGATCGCGCGATCCGGCAGACGGTTTTGATGCGTGGCCGAGATCACGCCCAGCGGCAGCGCGACGGCGATGATAAGCAGCAAACTCAGCACGTTGATAAGCAGCGTGATCGGCAGCGCTTCTTGTATCATGCCGGGCGTCACATTGCCTTGTTCGTCCTTGCGCTCCCAAAACACCGGCTTCTGGTGTCCTGCGAAAGAAGTGCCGAAATCGAGCGTGACCATGCGTTTGAGCCACAGGCCGTATTGCGTGATGAGCGGTTTGTCGAGGTTGTACAGCTCGCGCAGTTTCTGGCGCGATTCCTCGCTGGTCTTGGGGTTGAATCCCGCTTCCGTGGTGGTGATGTCGCCGGGCGCGAGGTGCATGATGAAGAACGAAATCAGGCTGATGCCGATCAGGAGCGGAATCATCCAGAACAAACGTTTGAGCAGATAGCGCGTCATCGGTCGGC
>JAITWS010000045.1 GCA_031285185.1 Methylobacillus sp. | reverse complement strand
CAGCCGGAAACACGCTTTTCTTCCGCGAGCGGAACGACGCCGTTCGAGAGCAAACTGACCGGCGCAGGCTTTGAACTCCGCGCGGGGTTTGATGGCTGGTATTCCGGCATCGCCCTCTCTGCCAATCTCGGCGCGACTTCGAGTTTGAGCGGGCAGGGGTATGTTTATGATGGGCGGGTTGGTGTGAGAGTGCCGTTTTGAGTAAGTGGGGTTAGGTTGCGAAATTAAATGTACTGGCCGTTTCGCTCCCCAAATCCTCACCCCAGCCCTCTCCCGCAAGCGGGAGAGGGAGAACACCATGCAGGGGCGGCAAATGCTGCCCCTTTTTTGTCATTTATCTTTCTTTTTCAAAGGCCGCATCAGTTTTTTGAAGCGCGGCATTTGTTGCTGTTCCGGTTCAACATGATTTTCTCTTTCTCCATATTGAACAGTTTCGTAGTTGGGCAAAGTCCTTGCGATCCCCGCTTAACCCAAAATCTCGCGCAGTGCCGCGATCAGGATTTCGCTTTGTTCGTCCGTGCCTATGGAGATTCGCAGATAGGGCGCGATGCGGGCGGGGGTTTTGAAATGGCGGATGATGATGCTGCGGTCGCGCAGGGCGGTGGTGAGTTCGGCGCCGTCGCGGGTGGCGTGGCGGGTGAAGATGAAGTTCGCGCCGGAGGGGAGCGTGTGGAATCCCAGCGCGGCGAGGTCGGCCACCAGTTTTTCGCGCGTGGCGATGACGCGGCGGCGCGTGGTTTCGAAATAGTCGCGGTCTTGCATCGCGGCGGCGGCTCCGGCTTGCGCGAGGCGGTCGAGCGGGTAGGAGTTGAAGCTGTCCTTGACGCGTGTGAGCGCGACGATCAGATCGGGATGACCGAGCGCGTAGCCGACGCGCAAGCCGGCGAGCGAGCGCGATTTGGAGAACGTTTGCACCACGAGCAGTTGCGGATATTTTTTCACGAGCGGCACGGCGGAATCGCCGCCGAAATCTATGTAGGCTTCGTCCAGCACGACGACCGAATCGGCATTGGCTTGCAGCAGACGTTCGATTTCACCCAAGGCGAGCAGGCGGCCTGTCGGCGCGTTGGGGTTGGGGAAGATGATGCCGCCGTTGGGTTGCGCGTAATCATCCACGTTGATTTCAAATGCGTCCGTAAGCGGAACGGTTTTGTGCGGCACTTCATACAGCCCGCAATACACCGGGTAAAAGCTGTAGGTGATGTCGGGAAACAGCACGGGTTTTTCGTGTTTGAGCAGCGCCTGAAACACGAGCGCGAGCACTTCGTCCGAGCCGTTGCCGACAAAAACATGGTCGGCGGAAAAGCCGAAATGATCGGCGATGACCGCGCGCAGATGCTCCGAATTTGGATCGGGATAAAGTCGCAAACCCGCGCCGATTTCCGCCTGCAACGCAGCCAGTGCCCTGGGGCTGGGCGCGTAGGGGTTTTCGTTGGTGTTGAGCTTGACGAGATTGGCGAGCTTGGGTTGCTCGCCCGGCACATAGGGCGTGAGCCGCTTGACGCTGGCGCTCCAGAATTTGCTCATGGCAGGACTCCGTATTCCGGTTGGCTGCGCGCTTGCAAACCCCGACGATTCAGGCATCGGATGTTGTTGGGGTTCGCTTTGCTCACCACCAACCTACTCAGGACGGACGGCATTTTCATTGGCTCATTTCAACCGATATTCCGCCGACCGCGCGTGCGCTTGCAAGCCTTCGCCCCAGGCGAGCGTGGAGGCGATTTTGCCCAGTGTTTGCGCGCCCGCTTCGGACACCATGATGAGACTGGAACGTTTTTGGAAATCATACACGCCCAGCGGCGACGAGAAACGCGCGGTGCGCGAAGTCGGCAGCACATGGTTGGGACCCGCGCAATAATCGCCGAGCGATTCGCAGGTTTGTCGCCCCATGAAAATCGCGCCCGCGTGCTTGATTTTTTTGGTCAGCGCAACGGGGTCTTCCACGGATAATTCCAGATGTTCCGGCGAAATGTAATTGGCGATTTCTGCGGCTTCGTCGAGATCGCGCACCTGTATCAACGCGCCGCGATTTTCGAGCGATGTGCGTATGATTTCGGCGCGCGGCATTTCCTGTATGAGCTTGTTGATGGCGGCCTGCACGCGGTCGAGAAAGGCCGCGTCGGGCGCGAGCAATATGGCTTGCGCGAGTTCGTCGTGCTCGGCTTGCGAAAACAAATCCATCGCCACCCAATCAGGATCGGTTTTGCCGTCGCAGATCACGAGGATTTCCGACGGCCCCGCCACCATGTCTATGCCGACCACGCCGAACACGCGGCGCTTGGCGGCGGCGACGTAGGCGTTGCCGGGGCCGACGATTTTATCCACCTGCGGCACGGTCGCCGTGCCGTAGGCCAACGCGCCCACGGCTTGCGCGCCGCCGATGCAGAACACGCGATCCACGCCGCACACCGCCGCCGCCGCGAGCACCAGTGGATTTTTTTCACCGCCCGGCGTGGGCACGACCATGATGAGTTCGCGCACTCCGGCGACCTTGGCCGGAATCGCGTTCATCAACACCGACGATGGATACGCGGCCTTGCCGCCCGGCACATAAAGCCCCACGCGATCAAGCGTCGTGACCTGCTGGCCGAGCATGGTTCCGTCGGCTTCGGTGTAGCTCCACGAAGTCATCAACTGTTTTTCGTGATAGCGCCGCACACGCTCCGCCGCCTGCTTGAGCGCGTCGCGCTGATCTGCGGGCAGCGTGTTCAGCGCCTCGGCGAGCTGCGCTTGCGGCAGTTCCAGCTCTTCCATGCGCGTCGCGTTCACGCGATCAAAACGTGCGGTGTATTCCAGCACGGCAGCGTCGCCGCGCGTTTTCACGTTATGGAGAATGTCGGCGACCACGGCATCTATCTTGTCGTCCTGCGCGCCCTCGAACGCGAGCAATTGCTTGAGCGCGGCATCGAAACCGGCATCTGTGGTCGAATAGCGTCTGATGTTCAGCATGTCACTTTCCTGTGGAAATGGCGCCTGCGAAGGCATCCATGATGGGTTGTATCCGCGCGCGCTTGAGCTTGAGCGCGGCCTGGTTGATGATGAGGCGCGAGCTGATCGGCATGATTTCCTCGACCGCGACCAGATGGTTGGCACGCAAGGTTCCGCCCGTGCTCACGAGATCAACGATCGCATCGGCGAGGCCGACCAGCGGCGCCAATTCCATCGAGCCGTAGAGCTTGATGAGGTCAACGTGCATCCCCTTGCCCGCGAAATGCTCGCGCGCGGTTTTGGTGTATTTGGTGGCGACTTTGAGCCGCGCGCCGGGTTTGGCGACGGCAGCGTAGTCGAAACCTTCGCGTACCGCGACCATCATTTTGCAGCGCGCGATTTGCAAATCGAGCGGCTGATACAGCCCCGCGCCGCCGTGTTCGTACAGCACATCCCTGCCCGCGATGCCGATGTCCGCGCCGCCGTTTTCGACATAGGTCGGCACATCGCTCGCGCGCACGATGATGAGCCGCACATCGGCGCGGTTGGTGGCGATGATGAGCTTGCGCGAAGATTCGGGATCTTCCGCCGGCGTGATTCCGGCCGCATTCAACAGCGGCACGGTTTCCTCGAAAATGCGTCCCTTGGAAAGGGCGATGGTGATCTGGCTCATTTTTCCCTTCTGACTCCGGCGCCGAGTTGCGACAGTTTTTGATCGAGATGTTCGTAACCGCGATCGAGATGGTAAATGCGTTCTATGGTGGTCGCGCCTTCCGCCACCAGCCCCGCAAGCACCAGCCCGGCGGAGGCGCGCAGATCGGTCGCCATCACGGTCGCGCCTTCCAGTTTTTCCACGCCGCGCACGATGGCGGTGTTGCCGTCTATCTGGATGTCCGCACCGAGGCGCTGCAATTCCACTGCGTGCATGAAGCGGTTTTCAAAAATCGTTTCGCGGATTACCGCCGTGCCTGCGGCGACGGTGTTGATCGCCATGAATTGCGCCTGCATGTCGGTCGGAAACGCGGGATACGGCGCGGTGCGTATGGAAACCGCCGCGAGTTTTTTCGGCGCGCGCAAGGTGATGGCCTCGAACTGCGGCGATTTTTCGCCGCTGATTTCGCAGCCCGCATCCATGAGCTTATCCACCACCGAATCCAGATAGCCCATCGAAGTCCCCGTGAGGCGGATATTGCCGCCCGTCACGGCGGCCGCGCACAGATAGGTTCCGGTTTCGATGCGATCCGGCATGATGCGGTGTGTCGCGCCGTGCAGACGTTCCACGCCATGAATGCGGATCACGTCGGTTCCCGCGCCGCTGATGCGCGCGCCCATGGCCGAGAGACATTGCGCGAGGTCAACCACTTCCGGCTCGCGCGCGGCGTTTTCGATCACGGTTTCGCCTTCGGCGAGACAGGCGGCCATCATGAGATTTTCGGTTCCGGTCACGGTCACCATGTCGGTGAACAAGCGCGCGCCTTTAAGCCGCCCGACTTGCGCGTTGATGTAGCCGTGCTCGACCTTGATCTCCGCGCCCATCGCCTGCAAACCCTTGATGTGTTGATCCACCGGACGCGCGCCTATCGCGCAGCCGCCGGGCAGACTCACCCGCGCTTCGCCGTGACGCGCGATGAGCGGCCCCAGCACAAGTATCGCGGCGCGCATGGTTTTCACCATTTCGTAGGGCGCGGCGGGATTGTGCAGGCCGGACGCGTCCAGCGTCACGGTGTCGCCCGATTGCCAGACCTTGACGCCCATTTGCTCCAGCAATTTGAGCATGGTGCGGATGTCGTTGAGATCGGGCACATTGGTGAGAGCGAGCGGATCGCCGGTCAGCAGCGACGCGCACAAAATCGGCAGCGCGGCGTTTTTCGCGCCGGAGATACGCACTTCGCCTGTGAGCGGTTTGCCGCCCTGGATTACGAGTTTATCCATGATTTCACGCGGCTTGCGACAGCATTTCCTGAAGTTCGTTGCTTTCGTACAGCTCGCGCATGATGTCCGCGCCGCCGACAAATTCGCCGCTGATGTAAAGCTGCGGAATCGTCGGCCAGTTGGCGTAAATCTTGATGCCTTCGCGCAGTTCCGGGTCGGTCAGCACATCCACCGCGACATATTCCGCGCCGCACGCCTTGAGGATTTGCGCGGCCATGCCGGAAAATCCGCATTGCGGAAATTGCGGCGTGCCTTTCATGTACAACACCACCGGGTTGGCGCTAACTTGCGCGCGTATTTTTTCCTGAATGTCCATAATTTTAAACTCCACTGTCAAACATTGATCGCCGCCCAAGCCTCGGGCGTGAAGGTACGCAACGAAAGCGCGTGTATTTCCTGTTTCATGCGGTCGCCCAGCGCGCGGTAAACCAGTTGGTGCTGTTGCACCTTGTTCTTGCCGGCGAAGGCGGCGCTGACCACCACCGCCTCGAAATGCACGCCATCCTCGCCGCGCACTTCGAGAAATTCGCAGGGCAATGCCTGCGCGATGAGGTTTTTGATCTGTTCCGAATCCGGCATGATTCACCCGCGCAATTTGTAACCGCTCCTGAGCAGGAGCAAAGTAAGCCATGATAAGGCCAAAAAGCTCACGCCCACAACGGTCAGGCTGATCCCCGGCGCGATGTCGCCCTGCCCGAAAAAGCCGTGGCGGAATCCGTCTATCATGTAGAAAAAAGGATTGAAATGCGATGCGGTCTGCCAAAACGGGGGGAGTGTATGAATCGAATAAAACACGCCCGAGAGAAAAGACAGGGGCATGATGAGAAAATTCTGGAACGCGGCCATCTGGTCGAATTTGTCCGCCCAGATGCCCGCGATGATGCCCAGCGTGCCGAGCAGACCGCCGCCCAACACCGCGAATGCGAAGATCAGCAACGGCTGCGCCATCGGCAGATCAACGAAAAACAGCGCGACCAGCCACACGCACGCGCCGACCACGAGACCGCGTATGATTGAGGCCATCAGAAAGGCCATGAAAAATTCCCGGTATGACAACGGCGTCAGCAGCAAAAACACGATGTTGCCCATCACCTTGGACTGGATCAGGCTGGACGAACTGTTGGCGAAGGCGTTTTGCAACAGCGACATCATGATGAGGCCGGGAATGAGAAACGCGGTATAACTCACGCCGGGATATACCTCCACGCGCGAACCGAGCGCGTGTGAAAAAATCAGCAGATAAAGCAGGCCGGTGATGACGGGCGCGGCCACGGTCTGGAAGCCGACGCGCCAGAAACGCAGAATCTCCTTTTTGAACAGCGTCCACATGCCTATCATTGCCGCACGATCTCCATGAACACATCTTCCAGATCAACTTCCTGCATTTCCACGTCCTCGACCCGTATGCCCGCGCCGCGCAATTCGGCGAGCACAAATTCGATCTGCGCTGCATCCGCCAGCGCGAACGTGGTGGCATCGCCTTCGCGCCCTCTGACCAGCGACGCGAGCGATGCGGGAAGCTCCGTCGCCGCGCAGCGCACGCGCAAATTTTTGCCCGGAATGCGATTGAGCAGATTGCGCGTACTGTCGAGCGCGACCACCTTGCCCTGCTTGAGCATGGCCACGCGCGAGCACAGCGTTTCCGCCTCTTCGAGATAATGCGTGGTGAGAATGATGGTGTGACCATCGCGGTTGAGCCGCTTGATAAATTCCCACAACATCTGGCGCAACTCGACATCCACACCCGCGGTCGGCTCGTCCAGCACGATCACCGGCGGCTTGTGCGCGAGCGCCTGCGCGATCAATGCGCGACGCTTCATGCCGCCGGAAAGCCGACGCATATTGGTATGCGCCTTGTCGGTCAGCCCCAGCCCTTCGATCACCTCGTCCACCCACGCATCGTTCTTGCGCCCGAGACCAAAATAACCGGCCTGAAACCGCAACATTTCGCGCACATTGAAAAACGGATCGAACACCAGCTCCTGCGGAACCACGCCCAGCAAACGCCGCGCCTGCTGATAATCGCCCACCACGTCGTAACCCATGACCTTGAGCGTGCCGCGCGTCGGGCGCAACAACCCGGCAAGCAAGTTGATAAGCGTGGATTTTCCCGCGCCGTTCGGCCCCAGCAACGCGAAAAACTCGCCCTGGGCGATGGTCAAATCCACGCCCTTCAACGCCTCAAACGCGCCGAATGATTTGTAAACCTGCTCGATCTGAATCGCGGGAGTCATAAAATAAAAATACCGGGAAAACCAGCCCCGGCCTGTGTTGGAATGAGCACGGCGAATCTCGCCAATGCCGCCAATTACCATGGGCAGCCATTATACGCCACCGCCGCCCGGGTGCTAATTGATGGATAAGAAATTGCACGGGCGGGTTTGAACCCGCCCCCTTCCGTGCAGGGGCATCAACCGGCGGAACGATATTGCGGAATCAGTTCAAGAACGCCGTAGAGCGTGGCGATGCGGACGAGATTGGGGGGGAGGTGGGTGAAGGTCAGTCTGGTTTTGTTGTCGCGCGCGCGGCGTTGCCATTCAAACAGCAGGCTGACGGCAGTGGAGTCAACATCCGACACGGCGGCAAGGTCAAATTCCATTTCGCGGGCGGTGAAGGCCGTGGCGCTTTCGTCCAGCAGCGCGGTGACGTTTTCCAGCGTCATCGCGCCGCTGACGTGCAGTGTCGTGCCTTGTATGGCGATAAGCGGCATGGCTTTACTTGTTGTTTTTGTCGGCCAGACGCTTGATGAGGGCATCCATGCCGTTTTGTTTCACTTCGTTGGCGAACTGGCTGCGGTAGTTGGTGACCAGACTCACGCCTTCGATCACCACGTCATAGACTTTCCAGCTGCCGTCGCTTTCCTTGAGGAGGCTGTAGTCAATCGCGAGCGGTTGCGCGCCGGATTGGATGATCTGCGTTTTGACCGTGACGCGTGTGTCCTCCGGCTGGCCGCGGAAGGGTTTGTATTCGATGGTCTGGTTGCGGTATTTGGCGAGCGCGGAGGAATAGGTGCGTACCAGCAGCGTGCGGAACTGTTGCACGAATTGCTGTTGCTGATCCGCGCTTGCCTGATTCCAGTATTTGCCGAGCACCATGCGCGACATTTGGTCGAAATCGAAATTCGGCAGAATTTTCGCCTCGGCGAGCGCGCCTATTTTTTTCGTGTCGCCGCTTTGGATGTCCTTGTCGTTCTTGATGATGGCAAGCACATCGTCCGCCGTGGTTTTCACCAGCACGTCCGGCGCGAGTTTGTTGCCGCCTGCCGCGGTCGCGCTTGCCATCAATGTCAGCGCCGCGATGCCGACGATCAGGTTGATAAGCTGTTTCATTGTGTATTCTCCGTTGTGTTTTGGGATGTGCCGCTGTCGCCTTCGGATGCCTTGCCGGAGACGAATTGACCGATCAGTTTTTCCAGCACCAGCGCGGGTTGCGTGTGGTCAATTTTACCCTTTCCGTTTTCTTCCAGCATCTCCTCGTCGCCGCCCGCTTCCAGCGTGACGTATTGCTCGCCCAGCAGCCCCGAGGTGTTGATGGAGGCGAATGTATCTCTGGGGAATTTGTAGTGCTTGTCTATTTTGAGCGTGACCACGGCATCGTATCTTTTGGTGTCGAACTGTATGCTGTCCACGCGACCGACCACCACGCCCGCGCTTTTGATCGGCGCGCGGGGCTTCAGGCCGCCGATGTCGTCGAAATGGGCGGACACGGTGTAGGTGTCGCCGAGATGGTCGGATGTCAGATTGCCGACTTTCATGGCGAGGCCGATCAGCGCGGCGATGCCCGCCGCGACGAAAAGCCCCACCCACAAATCCATCGTAGTTCTATCCATGGTTTCCTTCTCCTCAAACGCTGATCATGAACGAAGTCAGCGCAAAATCCAAACCCAGCACCGCCAGCGACGAATTGACCACGGTGCGCGTGGTCGCACGGCTCACGCCTTCCGCCGTGGGCGGCGCGTCGTAACCTTCAAACAATGCGATGATGGTGCAGGCAATGCCGAACACAAAACTCTTGATGACGCCGTTCACGATGTCCGCGCGGAAATCCACGCTGGTTTGCATCTGCGACCAGAACGCGCCGTGGTCAATGCCGAGCAGGGGAACCGCGACCAGATAGCCGCCAAGCACGCCGACCATGGAAAACATCGCGGCCAGAAGCGGCATGGAAATCACGCCCGCCCAGAAACGCGGCGCGATCACGCGGGCGATGGGGTTGACTGCCATCATTTCCATTGCGGATAACTGCTCGGTCGTTTTCATCAAACCGATTTCGGCGGTGATCGCCGTGCCCGCGCGTCCCGCGAACAGGAGCGCGGTCACCACGGGGCCGAGTTCGCGCACCAGCGACAGAGCCACCAGCACGCCGGCCGCTTCGGACGAGCCGTAACGCTGCAAAGTGTTGTAGCCCTGCAATGCGAGCACCATGCCGACAAACAGCGCCGACACCAGAATAATCACAAGCGACAACACGCCCGTTGCATACATTTCGCGCACGGTCAGCCCGATCAACCGCAGCGGATTGTCGGAGGAACGCCGCAAAATGCGCCAGACAAAACGCGCGGCCGTACCCAGCCGCCAGATGCGGTCTATAAAGCGGTGGCCGATGCCGCGCAGAGTTTTGGTCGTTTGCTTAAACATGGGCGGCTCGCAGCAAATCCTGCCGGTAATCGGGCGCGGCGTAGTGGAAGGGAACCGGGCCGTCAACATCGCCGTGCACAAACTGATGCACAAACGGCAGTTGGGAGGCGTGCAATTCTTCCGGCGTGCCTTCGGCGGCGACCACGCCGTCCGCGACGAAATAAACGTAATCAACGAACGAAAACGCCTCGTGGACATCGTGCGTGACCACAATGGAAGTCGCGCCCAGTACGTCGTTGAGGTTGCGTATGAGGTTGACGATGACGCCCATGGAAATCGGGTCAAGACCCGCGAACGGCTCGTCGTACATGATGATGGAAGGATCGAGCGCGATCGCGCGCGCCAGCGCAACACGCCGCGCCATGCCGCCGGAAAGCTCGGCGGGCATAAGTTTGTGCGCGCCGCGCAAACCCACGGCATTGAGCTTCATCAGCACCAGATCGCGGATCATGGATTCGGGCAGATTGGTGTGCTCGCGCATCGGAAAAGCCACGTTGTCATAGACCGAAAGATCGGTGAACAGCGCGCCGAACTGGAACAACATGCCCATTTTGCGGCGCAGCGCGTACATCCCCGGCCTGTCCTGCTTGTGCACGATCTGGCCTGTGACCTTCACCTCGCCATGCGTGGGCTTGAGCTGGCCGCCGATAAGACGCAGCAAGGTGGTCTTGCCGGAGCCGGAGCCGCCCATGATCGCCACCACCTTGCCACGCGGGAATTTCATGTTGATTCCCTTGTGCAAGCGGCGGCTGCCGTAGCCGAACGACAGATTGTTGATTTCGACGATGTTTTCAGTCATAGGGAAGGCATTTTAATGCAAATCAACGGCCTGTGCTTACAGCCCGCCGTAAGAGTGCAAGCCGGAAAGAAACATGTTGACGCCGATAAAGGCGAAGCTCGTGACCAGAAGGCCGATGATCGCCCACCATGCGAGTATCGCCCCGCGCAAACCCTTGACCAGCCGCAGATGCAGCCAAGCCGCGTAGTTGAGCCAAACAATGAGCGCCCAAACCTCTTTTGAATCCCACGACCAGTAACCGCCCCAGGCTTCCGCCGCCCACATCGCGCCGAGGATGGTGGCGATGGTGAAAAACGCGAAACCGACCGCGACGGATTTGTACATGAAATCGTCCAGCACTTCCGGCTTGGGCAGACGTGACGCGAAGATGCCGCGCTCCGCGCACAGCCACGCGACGCCGACCATGGCCGCGAGCGAGAACGAGCCGTAGCCGATAAAGTTGGCGGGAACATGGATTTTCATCCAGTAGGATTGCAAGGCCGGAACCAGCGGCTGTATGCCGTTGGCTTCGCGCCCGAAGGTGTACCACAGGATAAAGATGACGGCGGCGCTCACCACCAGCATCACAAAAGCGCCGAGCTGGCGCGTTTTGTAGAATCCTTCGTAATAAAGGTAAATCAGCGCGGTGATGAGACAGAACAGCACGAACACTTCGTACAGATTGCTGATCGGAATATGCCCGACATCCGGCGCGATCAGATAGGATTCGTACCAGCGCACCATCAGCCCGACAAAGCCCATGAGCACCGCCGACCAGGTGAGCGCGGTGGCGACCTTGCCCGCAAATTCGGAACGCGCCAGCAAGGCGAGCCAGTAAGCCACCGTCGCGAGCACGAACAACACGTTCATCCACATGATCGCGGATTGGCTGGAAAACAGGTATTTCAGGAAAAACGCCTGATTCGCGCGCGCCAACTCGCTCTGATATTGGTTGATGCCGAACAAACTCAGCAGCGCGATGCCGACGATGAGCAAACGCATGGGTTTGAAAAACCAGCCCAGCCAACTGAACACGGCGACGGCGGAAAACAGGAAGCCTTTTTCATAGACATCCATGAAGTCCGCATAGCGGCTGTACGCGAACATCGCGCCCGCGAGCAGCGCCAGCGCGAACAGCCAGTCGCCCCACGTCAGCCGCTTGAAAAAGGAGGATTGCGACACATCGTTCGTCAATATGGATTCCATCACTCAGCCCTTGAATAGTGCTTGCAGTTGCGCGTCGTAACGCGCGTATTCGTTTTCAAAATCGCGGTTTTTGCGATTGGACGACATCGCGAACAACACGCGCTGCGACTCCGGTTTGATCAGCAGCCAGATGCGGCGTTCGCGCAAATAGATCATAGCAAAAATCCCCAGCACCAACAGCACCGATCCGCCATAGACCAGATTTTTTCCCGGCGAGCGCGTGAGCTGGAAACCGCTCGCCTGACGCTGCTCGAAACCGTTCAACTCAAGATAAAACGGCGTGCCGTAAAAGGAAAGATCGCTCATCGAATTAAGCGCGTCGGCCACAAAACGTTGCGCGCGCGCATCCGGCTCAAGCGCGGGCAAACCGGCCTGCTCGCGACTCATCGCCAGCCCCTCGAACGCGGCGCTGTTGATGATTTTGAAATAGGCTTCCGCCGCCTTGTCGCGCTCGGCTTCGGGGACGGATTTTTCAAGCAGATTGGCGACTTCGGTGTAGCCGTCGCGGGCGAAGGCTTCCAGCAGATGCGTCATGCTGGATTCAAATTTGGCGATCATTTCGGGGTTCGCGTTCTGCCCTTCCAGCATTCTGCCGGACATGCGTTTTGCGAGCACGGGCGCCATCGCGGGGTCGAGCAACACGCCGCGCAGACGCATGTAATCGCCCAGCGAATTTTCGCCGTCCGCGGGAATGCGGAGATATTTGAAATCCTCGTTTTGCGCGGCGCGCATCCCCGAAACAAAATACGCGCGACCGTCCAGCGTAAGCGGCTGCATGTAATTGAGATATTCGCGCGCCTGCCCTTGCGTGTCGCGCACCTTGAAGGTCACGCTGGGGCCGACATTGTGTGACTTTCCCTTGCCGTCCGCGCTGAGATTAAGTATGTTGAACATGCGGAAATCGTCGAGTTCGATCTTGAGCGCGTCGTCGCCCTCGCCCAGTGTGAAATCCTTGAACACATTGCTCTGCATTTTGCCCGGCTCATGCGCCGCGCCGCGCAACGGCCAGATATTGAATTCCAGCCGCGAACCGCCGTCCTGAAAATCGGATTGGTAAATGGCGATGCCCTTGTAAGTCAGCGGATGGTTGACGCTGATGGTCGCCTTGAGCGGCTCCTTGAGTTCCGGGTCGCGGATTTCGACATCGCTCTCGAATGATTTGGGCTGGCCGGTTGCGTAATGCTCGATGCGGAATTGTTTGAGCGTGACCGTAAAAGGCAATTCCTGCACCAGATAGCCATCGCGTATGCGAACGAAGGCCACGTTTCCGGTCGTGCCTTCCGCCAGCGTCATGTTGCCGCGAAACGACAGATTGGCGGGCGACAAACGGCTTTGCGGCGGCACTTCGGTCGCGAGAATATCGCGCGTTTCCACCGCTTTGTAACCCAGCAATTCCTCGATCTTGAGCGGCACATTGCCGTCCATCAGCCCGCCGATGCAAATCACCACAATGGCCACATGCGTGAAAATGTAGCCGAGCCGCTGGTAACTGCCCGCCTTGGCCGCGAGCAGGGTCGCGCCGTCCGCCTGCGCCACCGGACGATAACGGAAATCGCGCGCGGCGAGAAAAGCGGTCAGGCGTTTGAGCGCATCGTCGGCGCTGCCGTCGAACGCATATTCATTTTGATGGTTGAACGCGCGCAGCGATTTTTCCGTCGCGTGTTCACGAAAAGTTTTCAGCTCGTGCAACATGATCGGCGTGTTGCGGTAGATGCACAGGCCGGTCGAGGCCACGAGAAACGCCAGCAACGCGAGAAACCACGCCGTATGGTAAACGTCGTACAAACCCAGCATTTCGAACATATCGAACCAGAATTTGCCGAACTGCGCGACATAGTTGTTGTAAGGCTCGTTCTGCTTGAGCACGGTTCCGATGATGGACGCGATGCCGAGTATGCTCAGCAGCGAGATCGCGAACCGCATCGAGCTGAACAACTCGTAAAACGCGCGGGCGGTGGAAAGATTGGGATTTTTCACTAAGGTCTCAAATGACTTGGGGGCGACGAACGCCCCCAATCAACGCATGAGTTCGGGTAAGGATTACTTCAAACCCTGAATATAATCGGCCACCGCAGCGATTTCGTCGTCGCTCATCCTGCCCGCGATGACGCGCATCATGGGCGCGTTACCGCGCTCGCCGGTGCGGAAAATTTTCATCTGCGCGGTCGTGTATTCCACATGCTGACCGGCCAAACGCGGGAACTGCGCGGGGATGCCGGAGCCGTTCGCGCCATGGCAACTCGCGCAGGCGGGAACGCCCTTGGCCGGCACACCGGCGCGATACAGTTTTTCGCCCAGCGAACCTGCGCCGTTGGTCGCCGCCGTGCCGGGAGCGGATTTCTGGGAAGCAAAATACGCGGCGACATCGGCCATGTCCGCCTCCGTCGGCAGAACAGCCACCATACCCGCCATGATCGCGTTATTGCGCGTGCCCGCCTTGAAATCCCTGAGTTGCTTGAGCAGATATTCGGGATGCTGACCGGCCAGTTTGGGGTTCGCGGTGATGACGCTGTTGCCATCGGCGGCGTGGCAAGCCATGCACACCGAATCCGCGAATACCTTGCCCTTGGCCGGATCACCGGCCGCCTGCGCGATCGTCGCGCCCATCAAACCGGCAAGCAGCGCGGCAATGACTCGAAAACTCATGGAAAAACTCCTTGGAATCTTTTACGAAGTGAATCAGCGCATTTTATCCAAAATCAAGTTATCGTGATAGCATTTTGACCCCATTGAAAGTCCGAAGCCTGTCATGCCGCTGTTCCAGAACGCCGAGTTCTTCATTTCCGCCCACCATCTGCGCGATCTTCCGCCCGCCACCGGCCTCGAAATCGCCTTCGCCGGGCGCTCCAACGCGGGCAAGTCGAGCGCGATCAACACCCTCGCCAACCACAACCGCCTCGCCTTCGTGAGCAAACAGCCGGGACGCACGCAGCTCATCAACTTTTTCAGTTTGGGCGACGACCGCTATCTGGTTGATCTTCCCGGTTACGGCTACGCCAAAGTCCCCGAAGAAATGCGACGACACTGGCAACTCACGCTTTCCGCCTATCTCTCGCAACGCATGAGTTTGCACGGCCTCGTGCTCGTCATGGATGCGCGTCACCCGCTCACGCCGCTGGACAGGCAAATGCTGGACTGGTTCGGCTCCACCGGAAAACCCATCCATGTGCTGCTCACCAAATCCGACAAACTCTCGCGCTCGGAAGCGATGAAAACGCTGGCGGCCACGCGCAAGGCATTGTCGGAAACCTGGGAAAACTGCACCGCGCAATTATTCTCCAGCCTCAAAAAACAAGGCGTGGAAGAGGCGGAGAAGATCATCGGCAACTGGCTTGCGCGGACGGAAACGGACGCCCAATAAAAAACCCTCGGAGGCGCTTGCGCGCCGCCGAGGGGAGGGGAGACTCTGTCAGTGGCTATCAACACCGACAGAGGGGGGAACTTCAGTCAAGAGCGCATGACCGCCCTTGACGATTGCATTTTCCCAAAATGCGAAACCCCCTGTCTTGGATTTTAGCGCAATTGAATTGTCAAAAAACGAAATTATTCCCTAATTTTTGCAATAAACGCCTTGCGACGCACGTCCGTGGGCGATTCGCCGTAGGCTTTGCGGAAGCTGCGCGTGAAATGACTGAGATCGCCGAAGCCGCATGAGAAGGCGATTTCGCTCACCGCGATGCGCGCCAGCGTGGGCATGGACAAGCGGCGATGCGCCAGCGCGAGGCGTTCGCGCGCCACATAGCCGGTGAAAGTTCCGCCTTCGGCCTCAAACAAAAGTTGCACGGAGCGCGGCCCCAAACCCGCCGCCGCCGCAGCCGTGCTCAGGCTCAAATCGGGCGAAGTCAAATGCGTCAGCACCCATTCCTTGAGCGCATTGAGCCGCGCCGCGCGCAGACCGCGTTCGGAGGCGAGTTGCGCGGCATCCCGCGTCGTTCCGACCGCGAGCGCCACGAGATCGGCGATATGCGTGCCCGCCACGCGCTTGAATTCCGGCTCGGTACTTTCCGCGCCACTCAGCGCGCGCAGACCGTCGCAATAGGATTTCAGCAACTGCAAGGCTTCGCTGTTCGGGGGCACGGGGCGCATGAGCGCGGCTTCGGCATCGGGCAGCAGCGGCATCAGCAACGAACGTTGCAGCCGCGCGACGGTGTGCCCCACGGTATCGCGCGATTCGCAGTCGAAAGGGTCGGCGCACGACAGCAGCACCGCCGTGCCGTCGGCGTGTTGTTCCTTGCCGAATTGCCGCAACACGCCCTTGACCGGCGCGAGCGCCCAGCACAGGGCGAAATCGTCGCTGGCGCGCGAACGGTCGTAAGCGGAGGTCACCTTGTGCGGGGAAATGCGGGTGTCGGTGATGATGGCGCCTTGCAGGGGACGAAATTCAAATTCCATCTCCAGCGCGTCCGAGAGCGGCGTGAAATTGATGTTCGCGAATGCGCGGGCGATGACTTCCGTCGCCATTTCGCGCCGCTTGGCTTGCGGAATCTCCCGCAGGGAGAACCGTAGCGTTCTCGCATCTTCAAGCATGGTCTCGCACCCAAGGGACGGCAATGCGCTGCGGAACTGTTCATGTCGCAACGGAATCGTCGGCCATATCTATAGTGTATGGGCGCGCAGTCTGTGTGCGCTTGCCCTGTCTCGGTTTGCGGCGCGGCCTGATCGTCGGAAAACGTGCGCGCATCCTCACAGATACGTTTCGCCGCCTTGCCTGACAATCTCGCCATCCCCGTTACGCCACTGCTTTTTGTTCCACCTTTTTATTTGTCTATAAGTGTAATTATTTGACCGATACTTTTCAAATCTCCGCACGAAACTTCTAAAAAATTCCTACAACCGGCGGAAAATCACATCCCACACGCCATGCCCCAGATTGAGACCGCGCTGCTCGAATTTGGTGAGCGGGCGATATTCGGGACGCGGAGCGTAATCGGCAGCGGAGTTCGCGAGTTGCGTTTCCGCGCGCAACACTTCCAGCGTCCAGTGCGCGTAATCTTCCCAGTCGGTGGCGAAGTGCAAATACCCGCCGGGTTTGAGTTTGCGACACAGCAGTTTAACAAATTCCGGCTGCATAAGGCGGCGTTTGTGATGGCGCTTTTTCGGCCAGGGATCGGGGAAAAAAATGTGAACGCCATCCAGCGCGTCGTCGGCGATCATGTCGCGCAGCACTTCCACCGCGTCGTGGCGGATCACGCGCAGATTGACGAGATTTTGCTCGCTCATCAACCTGAGCAGATTGCCGACGCCGGGCGTGTGAACTTCGATGCCGAGATAATCGCGCCCGGGATTTTCCGCCGCGATCTGCGCGGTCGCGCCGCCCATGCCAAAACCGATTTCGAGTATTTTGGGCGCGATGCGGCCAAACACCTGTTCGAGGTCAAGCAACTGCGGCGCATAGGGAATGCCGCGCGTCGGTAGCAACTGTTCCACGGCGCGTTGCTGCGCCTCCGTGAGCCGCCCCTGACGCAGCACAAAACTGCGGACGGGACGGTGATGTTGGTCGTGAGTTTGTTCCATAAAACCGCTTATAAAGTGTGGCTCTTGTCGCCGCGCGTGAAGCCGATCAGTTGCTCATCCATTTCCTTGGCAAGCACGATCACCTTGAACAGCTCGCCCATTTCGGCGGGCGAAAGCAGTTTTTGCGCTTCGGCGGCGCGCGGCAAATACGCATCCAGATCGTCGGGCGAAACGCGCGACAAAATCTCGGTGATGCCCGCGTTGATGAGAAATTGCGCCTGCGTGGCATAGCCCGCCACCCGCATTCCGCACGCGGTCGCCGCCTCCGCGATCGCGCTGAAATCAACATGCGCGGTGATGTCCTGCAAACCGGGGAACAGCAGCGGGTCGTCGTGCGCGTGATGACGGTAATGGCACATCAGCGTGCCGCCGTCGCGCTGCGGATGATAATACTCGCGCCGGGGAAAACCGTAATCCACAAACAGCATCGCGCCCCGCCGCAAGCGGAAAGCGAGGCTGGCGACCAGCGCCGCAGCCGCAGGACAAACCTCGGTCACCATGCCGGGCGGCAAGGAATGCGTCGCGAAATGCGCGGTCAAGCGCTGGCTCGCCGGACGTTCGCGCCAGACCAACGCTCCGTTTTCGATGGCGATGCCGCGTTCGATGAGTATGTCTTTTTTGGTGGATGTCGTCGCCACCACATGCACCGGCAGCGCGTCCAGCACTTCGTTGCCGATGACGCAGCCGGTAAATTCCGCGGGCAGGGTATCCAGCCATTCCACACGCACAGCCAGATCGTGCGGCAATTCGCGCCATGTGATTTCCTGCTGGACGCGGCGCAAATGGGCGCTGACTTCGAGGATGTAATAATGTTCGGGAACTGCGCCCAGCCGCTGCAATTCGGCCAGCATTTGCACCGCCAGCTTGCCGGTTCCCGCGCCCAGTTCCAGCACGTCGCCGCCGCATGAAAGCAGGATTTGCGCGACTTGCCGCGCCAGCGTCTGGCCGAACAAAGGCGAGATTTCCGGCGCGGTGACGAAATCGCCGTCCGCGCCGAATTTTTGCAAACCCGCGCTGTAATAGCCGAGACTGGGCGCGTAGAGCGCGAGTTCCATGTAGCGCGCAAAGGAAATCCAGCCGTCTTGCGCGGCGATTTCGTCGCGGATGACGGCAAGCACTTCGGCGCTGTGGGCGCGTTGTTCCGGCGTGGGTTGGGGCAGGGTGTTCATTTCGCTTGTGGTAAATTATACCTTTAGAGATTCCATTAACGATGCGCCACTATCCCGAAAATTCATCCGGCAACTTTCTCAAGTTGCGTAATAAACTCATCAGCGCGACCGGCAAAGCCATAGGCGATTACAACATGATCGCCGACGGCGACACCATCCTCGTCTGCATGAGCGGCGGCAAGGACTCGCACGCGCTGCTCATGCTGCTGCTCGCGTTGCAAGAGCGCGCGCCGGTCGCTTTCAAACTGATCGCGATGAATCTCGACCAGAAACAACCCGGGTTTCCCGAACATATTTTGCCCGCGTATCTGGACACGCTGAGCGTGGATTATCGCATCGTCGAAGCCGACACCTATTCCGTCGTGAAGGAAAAAGTGCCGGAGGGAAAAACCACCTGCTCGCTGTGCTCGCGCCTGCGTCGCGGCATCATTTACCGCACCGCGCAGGAGCTGGGCTGCAACAAGATCGCGCTCGGCCATCACCGCGACGACATCGTGCAGACGCTGTTTCTCAACATGTTTTTCGGCGCGAAACTGAAGGCGATGCCGCCCAAGCTCGCGACCGACAAGGGCGAGTTTGTCGTGATCCGTCCGCTCGCCTATTGCGCGGAAAAAGACATCGCCGCCTACGCGCGCGGCATGGAGTTTCCCATCATCCCGTGCGATTTGTGCGGCTCGCAGGAAAATCTGCAACGGCAGAATATCAAGCGCATGTTGGCGCAGTGGGAAGAGGAATATCCGGGACGCACGGAAAAGATTTTCCGCGCGCTCGGCAATGTCGCGCCTTCGCATCTCGCGGATACCGAATTGTTCGATTTCAAATCCATCGCGCCCAGGGCGGACGAGGACGATCCGCTGTTCGGCGACATGGATCAGGAATTGGCGTTGAATCTGGCCGGGGTCGCGGGGAATCGCATCGCGTTCGCGCGGACAAAATAAGCACTGTTTGCGTAAAAACTCCTTTAGTCTGTATTATCGCCGCATTTATCCCCTTAATAAATTGCGCGCGCCATGTCAAAACTGTTGATCGTCGAATCGCCTTCCAAGGCCAAAACGCTGAAAAAATACCTGGGCAAGGATTTTGAAGTGCTGGCGTCCTACGGCCATGTGCGCGACCTTGTGCAAAAAACCGGCTCGGTTGATCCCGAGCATGATTTCGAGATGAAGTACGAAGTCATAGACCGCAACGCGAAGCATGTTGACGCGATTGCGAAGGCGGTCAAGGCAAGCGACGCGGTTTATCTCGCAACCGACCCGGACCGCGAGGGCGAGGCGATTTCCTGGCATATCGCGGAAATTCTCAACGGCAAAAAACTGCTCAAGAACAAGCTGCTCAAGCGCGTGGTGTTCAATGAAATCACCAAGAGCGCGGTGCAACACGCGATAGACGAGCCGCGCGACATTTCCATGCCGCTGGTCAACGCGCAACAGGCGCGGCGCGCGCTGGATTATCTGGTCGGCTTCACGCTTTCGCCGCTGTTGTGGAAGAAAATCCGGCGCGGACTTTCCGCCGGGCGCGTGCAAAGCCCCGCGTTACGCCTCATCGTCGAGCGCGAGCTGGAAATCGAAGCGTTCAAAAGTCAGGAATACTGGACGATCCACCTGCAAAGCCGCAAGAACAAACAGGCGTTCGACGCGAAACTGATCCAGTTGAGCGGCAGCAAGGTGGAGCAATTCACGGTCACGACGCACAATCAACAATCCGAAATTGTCGGCAAACTGCTCGCCGCGAGCGCGGGCAAAACCACGGTGCAGCGCGTGGAAAAGAAACAGCGCAACCGCAGCCCCGCCGCGCCGTTCACCACATCCACCTTGCAGCAGGAGGCCGTCCGCAAGCTCGGCTTCACCACCAGCCGCGCCATGCGTATCGCGCAGCAGCTTTATGAAGGCATCGCCATCGGTGCGGAAACGGTCGGTCTCATCACGTATATGCGTACCGATTCCTTCAGCCTCGCCGCCGAGGCGGTGATGCAGATACGCGATTACATCAAGGGAAATTTCGAGCCGGATTATCTGCCGAAATCGCCCATCATGTACAAAACCAAATCCAAAAACGCGCAGGAAGCGCACGAGGCGATTCGCCCCACCGACATCCGCCGCACGCCGGACAGCTTGCGCGCGCATCTCACGCCCGAGCAAATGCGGCTTTACGAAATGATCTGGAAACGCGCATTGGCTTGCCAGATGGCGCCCGCGAAATTCGACGCGGTGAGCGTGGATTTGAGCGTGGGCGGCGAGACCAACCTGTTCCGCGCCACCGGCCAGACCCTGCTCTTCCCCGGCTTTATCGCGGTTTACATGGAAGGTCAGGACGACGCTGAGGAAGAAGGCGAAAGCAAACTGCCCGCGCTGGAAGTGGGCGAAATACTGGACGTGGTGAAACTCTGGGGCGACCAGCATTTCACCGAACCGCCGCCGCGCTATTCCGAAGCCAGCCTCGTCAAGGCGCTGGAAGAATACGGCATAGGCCGCCCTTCCACCTACGCCAGCATCATCTCGACCTTGCAGGATCGTGAATATGTGTTGCTCGACAACAAGCGATTCACGCCCACCGACGTTGGTCGCATCGTCAACAAATTCCTCACCGAGCACTTCACCAAATACGTTGATTACGATTTCACGGCCAATCTCGAAAACGAACTCGACGACATCGCCGAAGGCCAGCGCGAATGGATCCCCGTGCTCAACGATTTCTGGAAAGGTTTCAAACGCCAGGTGGACGACAAGGGCGACGTTGACCGCCCCGGAACCGAAGTGCTGGACGAACCCTGCCCGAAATGCGGCAAACCGCTTTCCAAACGCCTCGGCAAACGCGGCAGTTTCATCGGCTGCACCGGCTACCCGGAATGCGATTACACGCGCAATCTGGACGGCGACGCGCCCACCAACGAACCGACCAACCTCGGCACCGACCCGCAAAGCGGCAAAGAAATCCTGCTGCTGATCGGCCCCTATGGTCCCTATGTGCAACTCGGACAAAGCGGCGACGACCCCAAGAAAAAACCCAAGCGCGTCAGCATCCCCAAGGAAATTCCACATGCAAGCGTGGATTTGCAACTCGCGCTCAAACTGCTCGCGCTCCCGCGCGAAATCGGCGCGCACCCTGACACCGGCAAAAAAATCACCGCCGGCATCGGACGCTTCGGCCCCTACCTCAACCACGACGGCACGTTCAAATCCATCCCGCGCAGCGACAGCATCTTCGACATAGACCTCAACCGCGCGGTCGAACTCCTCGCCCAAGCCAAAGGCAAAGCCGCCCCCCTGCGCGAACTCGGCGACCACCCCGAAGGCGGAACCGTCGCCATCCACTCAGGCCGCTACGGCCCCTACGTCCAACACGGCAAAATCAACGCCACCCTGCCCAAAGACGAAACCCCGGAAGAAATCACCCTCCCCCGTGCGCTGGAACTGCTCACCGCAAAAGCGGCAAAAGGCGGAACGGGAAAGAAAACGACGGCTACGAAAAAGACAGGCGGAACGGCGAAAAAGGCGGGCGGGAAGAAATAGCGGCTTACTCGTCCAAACAGCTCTCCGCATCCTGCCGCTGATGCAGCACTCGGATAATATCGAGGCGATCGGGATAATCCAGAAAAAAGATCACATGCGAGCCGCACAAATATTTTTGATATGGTGGGCGCACATCAGCCGGTCGTCCCTGCTTGATGCCCGCCGCCAGCGCCTTAAACGCCGAAACCAAATCTCCGATATAGCTGTCGGCCTGCGCGGTTGACCACCGGCTGAACGTGTAAAGCCATATTTCCTCAAGATCAGCCTCGGCCAGCGGCGAAAGCCGGTAGGGTTTATTCGACATGTTCCGCCGCGTGTTGCGAGTGCATTCGATTCAGAAATTTTTCATCATCAAAAACACGCGGCTCGCCGGATTGCTCCCCCGCAATGAGCGCCTCCTGCAAAAGCTTCACACGTGCCTCGTTTTCCTCCAACAATCGCAAACCCGCTCTGACCACATCACTGGCCGAACCATAACGCCCGCCCTGCACCTGCGTTTCGATGAAACTGAGAAAGTGTGACCCAAGAATCACGGAAGTATTTCGGCTCATGACGGATTTCCAACATGCAAAATGACGATACCAAAGAATGGTACTTTTGCCGAATGTCTTGGTCAAGCGGAAAGAAAACGATGGCGGCAGACTGGACTAACTATCGTATTAATTTTAGATTTTGCACAAAATCTAAAATAGCGTACCGCCCTATTTTAGAAAATGCTCGAAATCTAAAATAGCATAGGGGATAGACAGAACAAACTCTTATATCCGGTCTGTACAACCTCTCCCACGTGGGGAGAGGGGGCTTCAGGACACTTCGCGTTTTCAAAGAGGAAACTTAGGTTGAGCTTTTCCCCACCATCACCAACCGCGTTCCTCCCAGCCGGTCGTGCAGGAATTGTTTGTCCTTGTCCACGAGTGCCCACCAAAAGCCGATTCCGCCTGCGAGTGTGAACAGCGCGGCGAGCGCGAAACGCCACGCGGCTTGCGGCAGGGTCAGCGTTTTTCCGTTTTGCGCGACCACGCGGAATTTCCAGGTTTTCATGGCGAGAGTTTGGCCGCTGCGTGTCCAGCACAGCAGGAAATAGGCGGCGATCATCAGCACCAACACCGCGCGCAGCAGCGTTTGCGCCCAGCCGGTGGTGGCGTCGGGGTGCGCGGCGGTGATGATGGCGGAGGCCAGCATCGCGAGCGCGATCACCACCAAAGTTTCGTAGAGCACGCCGCCCATGCGACGCCAAAAACCGGGGGTTGTCATGCGGTCAGGGATTGTTTTCGGGCACGGGTTCGGGCGCTTCGCCGCGCAATTTGCGACGTTCGGATTCCGGCAGGCTTTGGTATTCGCGCCATTTGCGGCGCAGTTCTTCCTGTTTTTCGGGCGGCAGGGATTTGAATTCCTCGTATTTTTTGCGCGCGTTTTCGCGTTCGTAGGGCGTCATGCGGCTCCAGCGATCCAGCCGTTGTTGCACGCGCTGTTGTTGTTGCGGATTCATTTTGGGATAGTCGCGCGCGATCTCCAGCATTTTTTCGCGTTGCCACGGGCGCAGCGTGTCCCATTCCCCGGCGAGCGGCGCGAGAATTTTCTGCTGTTCCGCGCTCAACTGCGCCCATTGCGGCTCGGCTCCCGGCGCGGCGCAGGCGGTCGCCGTCCAGAATGCCGCGGCTACGATCAGTGCAGCGAGGTATTTTCCAGCCATGTGTCAAACCCCTTGTCCAGATAGGCTTCCGGCGGCAGCTCGGAGGCGAGCAGCGACGCATAAGCGCCGACCGGTTCGGCGCGTTGTTGCCATGCGCCATATTGTTGCAGCGCGACGAATGTGAGCAGCGCGGCGGCGGCCACAGGCGCGACAATCCGGCGCGTGTGGTCGTGAAAAAATTCCCGCAGCGCATGTCCCGCGCCTGCGAGCTGCGTTTGATGCGCGTAAACGGGACGCATCGCGTCCACGGCTTTGCCGCGCGCGGCGACGAGTTTGTCCGCGGTGGGGCGATCCAGATTTTCCGCGCCGTGGTTGAGCGCGGCGACGATTTTTTTGATGATGGTCTGTTCGTTATTCATGGCCGTATCCCTTTCTTTTCCAGCACTGCGGCCAGCGCGTGCGTGGCGCGCGAGCAATGGGTCTTGACGCTGCCTTCGGAGCATCCCATTATTTTCGCGGTTTCCTCAACATTCATATCCTCCCAGTAACGCAGCACAAAGGCCTCGCGTTGACGGGGCGGCAAGTTTTGCAACGCGGCTTCGATGATGGTCAAAATTTGCGCGCGCTCCGCTTCGTTTTGCGGATCGGTCTGGCCTTCGTCCTCGACCGAAGAAAGCGTTTCCAGCGGATCGTGTTCCTCATCGTCGTCATTGGTCGAGAACGAGGAAAACAGCGTCGTCCAAAGATTCCGCACCTTCTGGCGGCGGAAATGGTCGCGTATCGTGTTCTGCAAAATGCGCTGGAACAACATCGGAAATTCTTCCGCCGGGCGTTGCGCGTATTTTTCCACGAGCTTGAGCATCGCGGTCTGCGCGATGTCCAGCGCCATAGGCTCGTTACGCACGGCATACACCGCCTGCTTGTAAGCGCGCCGTTCGACTTCGGCGAGAAAATCGGAAAGCTCCCGGGATGTGGCCATGCTTTTTGCGGTTTGAAAGACTGCGCGAGTATAACAGGGGATGTTTTGTCGCGCTTCGGCTTTTCGTTACAATTCACTTTTCATTTGGAAAGCCTGCTCATGGGACGTTTGTTGCTTTTTTTGCTGGCCGGCGTGGTGATTTTTCTGCTGTTCAAGCAAGCCCGACGCGGAACCCGCCCGCCACCGCGCACCCCGCCGCACGAGGAATCCATGGTCGCGTGCAAAGTGTGCGGCGTGCATCTGCCGAAATCCGAAAGCATTTTACGCGGCGGCGAATATTACTGCTGCAAGGAACATAGCGAGCAGGGATAAGATTCCCCTGCTCCGAAGGGGAATCATTAACCCTTACGACAACGCAATCCCGAGATACGTCGCGTACAACGCGCCGTTCAGCCACAAATGCCAAACCTTGATTTGCCCGCGCGCGACCACGGCGCGCAGCCAGATGGCGGCGAGCAGCGTGATGACGACACCGGCCAGCACTTCGTTGCGCGGTTGCCACGGCGTCAGCATGATGCCGATGGCGGGCAGCAGCGTGCCTTGAAACACCATCGCGCCGGTGATGTTGCCGAAGGCGAGCGTATCCTTGTTGCGGCGTATCCAGAGTATGCTGTTGACCTTTTCCGGCAGTTCGGTGGCAATCGGAATAATCAGCAAGGACAGCAACAGCGTGGAAATGCCGAGTATCTTCGCCGCCTCTTCCACGCCGTGAATGAAGCCGTGCGCGCCGAAAACCAGCAGCCCCAGCCCCGCCACGAGTTGCAGCAAAATAATGACCATGTTGTTGGGCAATCCGAGGCGGCAAAAAAACATGGCGCCTTCCGCCTCGGTGCCGTGGCCTTCGCTCACCAGCGCCTTGGAAGCGCGCAGCGTGAGCATGATGTAAACAAAATAGATCAGCACCATGCAGGCGCTCAAGGTCAGGCGCACGGGTGCGTAGCTGTGCGGGATGAACAGCGCGACGGTGGCGAAGGCGAACGCCGCGAGAAAGAAATCGAGATCGCGCGTGAGTCCGGTTCTTTCGGGAACCAGATCGCCGCGCGCGCCGCGTTTGCCGAGCACGGAAAGCGCCATCAGCGCGAGCGAAAGCGTGGAAAGCATGAGCGGCGCGCCCAATATCGCGCCCACACCGATTTCCTCGT
This sequence comes from Methylobacillus sp., assembly GCA_031285185.1. Lineage (GTDB taxonomy): Bacteria > Pseudomonadota > Gammaproteobacteria > Burkholderiales > Methylophilaceae > MM2. Next base: position 2,232 of record JAITWS010000045.1, on the reverse strand, counting down.
TGACCTCGGCGTTGCTTGTTCCGGCCAGGAGCGCGAGCAGCGGAACCATGGTTTCGGGCAGCGCCGTGCCGACCGCCGCGAACAGCGAGCCGGTCACGCCTTCCGAGATTTTGAGTTTTTCGCCCAAATGTTCAAGCGCGTTGGTAAAGACTTCGGCAGCGACTAGAATAACCAGCAGCATAACGAGGAGTTCGACGAAAACCATGTGTGATCCAGTTCAATTGATAATGGCGCGATTGTAGCGGAGATGAACGCATTCCGCATCGCCGCCGATGGCACTTTGCCCGCCGCCCGCCAGATCGCCTCGCCCAATTGCGACGCGCGACCGGCGAACGCGACCATTGAGTTGATCGTCATTCATAACATCAGCCTGCCGCCGGGCGCGTTCGGCGGCGACGGCGTGATCGCGCTGTTCACGAACAATCTCAACCCGGACGAACATCCGTATTACCGCGAAATTCATCATCTCAAAGTGTCGTCGCATTTTTTCATACGGCGCGACGGCGATCTGATTCAGTTCGTCCCCTGCGCCCGCCGCGCGTGGCACGCGGGCGTATCGCAATGGCGCGGGCGTGCGCGCTGCAATGATTTTTCCGTCGGCATTGAGCTGGAAGGCGACGACCACACGCCGTTTGAAGAAGCGCAATACGCGACGCTGGAAAAACTGCTGGCCGCGCTCAAAGCCGCCTATCCGATCGCGGATGTGGTCGGCCATTCCGACATCGCGCCCGGCCGCAAAACCGACCCCGGCCTGTTTTTTGACTGGAGCCGCATCCGCTCTTAATCCAAAGAATTAAGAAAATTATCTATCTTGATGACAAATCAAGATTTTTTGGATACCATGAACACCACTTTGTTGTTTGGTTTGCAGGAGGTCGAAGTGTTCTTGAGAATGTTGCTGACGGGCATCGCGCTGGCGGTGTCGCTCTCCGTGCCGACCGCGCTGGCTGCCGAATCCGACAAAAAAGATTCCGGTAAAAAACACGCGACGACCACCAAAGTCAAAGCGGAAAAAACCAAAGCGGAAAAGAAAACCAAGACCAAAGCCAAACCCGGCGCGAAAGCCAAACCCGGCGTCAAAACAAAAACCAAACCCGCCGCGGAAAAATCCAAAATCAACGTCAAAATCAAAAAGCCCGGCGTGAAAACGCATCCCCGCGCCTACGCGAAAAAAATCAATTACGCTCCGCCCATCAACGCCGAAAAAATCGGGCTGGACGATTTTTCCGGAGGCGAACTCAAGCTCGCCTCCGCCAAGGCGCTGGTGATGAATCAGGAAACCGGCGAAGTGCTCTACGCCAAAAGCGCCGACACGCCTACGCCCATGGCCTCCGTCACCAAACTCATGACGGCGATGGTGGTGCTGGATGCCAAACAATCGCTGGATGAACTGGTCACCATCGGCGCCGAAGATGTGGACACGCTGCGCGGAACCCGCTCGCGTCTGCCGATCGGAACCACGCTCACGCGCGGCGAGTTGCTGCAACTCGCGCTCATGGCCTCAGAAAACCGCGCAGCCTCCGCGCTCGCACACGCCTATCCCGGCGGTTACGAAAAATTTATCCGCGCGATGAATGCCAAAGCCAAAATGCTGGACATGACCCACACGCGTTTTCTCGACGGAACCGGACTCAACAGCGGCAACGTCTCCACCGCCGAAGACCTCGCCAAAATGGTCAACGCCGCCTACGACTACCCCGAAATCCGCAAAGTCAGCACCGCCTCCGCCTACGCCGTGGACACAGGCCGGCGCGAAACCGAATTTCACAACACCAACATTCTGGTACGCAACAGCGACTGGAACATCGGCCTCTCCAAAACCGGCTACATCAACGAAGCAGGCCGCTGTCTCGTCATGCAAGCCGAAGTCGCCGGCCAACCGCTCATCATCGTGCTGCTCGACTCCAACGGCAAATTCACCCGCATCGGCGATGCCAACCGCGTCCGCAAATGGCTGGAAAGCAACCGCCTGACCGGCGCGAAAGAGGGTTGATGGCGGAAATTTCCGCGGGTGTTCTCCCTTTCTCCTCGTGGGGAGGGCGGTTCAGTAGTATGGTTGCCGCCGGGGATTACTTTTTCGGCGGCGGCGTGGGTGTGGTCGTTTCCGCTCCGCTTGCGGTGAGGTATTGATCCAGCGCCTGTAGCGACCAATCCGCGCTTCTGATCTGGATGACGAGTTTTTGGCTGTCTTCGATTTCTTGCGTGGTTAAATCTTCGGCGAGCTTGGCGCGG
>JAITWS010000098.1 GCA_031285185.1 Methylobacillus sp. | reverse complement strand
TCATCCCCGCGAAGGCGGGGATCCAGAACAAAACAAAAAATCCGTTCGTCCTGAGCCAGTCGAAGGATGAACGCGCATCTCAGCAAAACAAACTTGGGTTGGTCGGGTCTCGCCCCGACGGGCGAGTTACTTTCTTTTGCTTGTCCAAAAGAAAGTAACCAAAGAAAACGACCCCCTGCTCCCGCGGCGCTACGCGCTCCCTTGCGCTGCTCGCCGATCCGGGCGGCTCGCTGAACTCGCCTTGGCTGCGCCAAGGCTCAGACAGACGCTCGCCGAAATCCCCCGGCTCGGCTGCGCTGCTCAGCGCGGCAGAAGGGAATTTAAAAACGGTGTTGTGCGCTGCGCGCGATTTATTTTTACCCCTCCACCACGTTTCGTGGGGAGGAGATTCAGAACAGCAATGCCCGCGCTATTTCAACACCGCAAACACCCGTCCGCCGATCTCCTGTACGCTGCCGAGGCCGTTGATGCGGGCGTATTTGGGTGCTTTGCCGCCTTTGCTTGCCCAGTCGGAGTAGTAGCCGACGAGTTGTTTGGTTTGGGTGTGATAGACCTCCAGGCGTTTTTTCACGGTTTCTTCCTTGTCGTCGTCGCGCTGGACGAGGTCTTCGCCGGTCGCGTCGTCTTTGCCCGCAACTTTGGGCGGATTGAAGATGACGTGGTAGGTGCGTCCCGAGGCGAGATGCACGCGGCGACCGGACAGGCGTTTGACGATTTCTTCGTCGGACACGTCTATTTCGATCACGTAATCTATGTCCACGCCCGCCTGTTTCATCGCTTCCGCTTGCGGGATGGTGCGCGGAAAGCCGTCGAACAGGAATCCGTTGGCGCAATCCGCGTCCTTGATGCGTTCCTTGACGAGGCCGATGATGACTTCGTCCGGCACGAGTCCGCCCGAATCCATGAATTTTTTGGCTTCCAGCCCGAGTTGGGTTCCGGCCTTGACCGCGGCGCGCAGCATGTCGCCCGTGGAGATTTGCGGAATGTTGAATTTTTCCCTGATGGCGCTGGCTTGTGTGCCTTTGCCCGCGCCGGGGGCGCCCAGCAGTATGACTCTCATGTATCTCTCCAAAAACTAAAAATTACCGATAGCGGGTGCGGTCTGAGTCGTTATGTTGGGCATCGCTACGCTCAGCCCAACCTACAGCTTGTCGAAGTGGCTCAGCCCAACCTACAGTTCCATCACGATCTGCATCCCGACCTGATTATCCCACTCGCTTTTTTATCGGGCAATGTAATTGGCGATTTCCACGAATTGTCCGACGGCGAGATTTTCCGCGCGCAGTTGCGGATTGATATTCAGCGCCGCGAATCCGTCGTCGTCCAGCATTCCCTTGAGCGTGTTACGCAGCGTTTTGCGGCGCTGGCCAAACGCGGCGGTGACAACCTGGGCGAACCGCGTTTCATCCGTGGCGACAAAAGGGAGCGTGCTGTGCGGCACGGCGCGCACGAAGGCGGATTCCACCTTGGGCGGCGGATCGAAGGCTTGCGGCGGCACGGTGAGTAGATATTCCATGCGCAGCCGATATTGCAGCATGACCGAAAGCCGTCCGTAAGCCGGCGTCGAGGGCGCGGCCACCATGCGTTCCACGACTTCCTTTTGCAGCATGAAGTGCATGTCGGTGATGTGGTCGGCGTGTTCAAGCAAATGAAAAAGAATCGGCGTGGAAATGTTGTAGGGCAGATTTCCAACGACGCGGATGCGCGGGGCGATGGATGCGAAATCGAATTTGAGCGCGTCCATGTTGTGTATGGTGATTTTGTCGGCGGGATGATTTTCCCGCATCCACGCCACAACGTCGCGATCAAGCTCGACCACATGCAGATGATCCAGCGCGGCCAGCAGCGGCGTGGTCAACGCGCCCAGACCGGGGCCGATCTCGACCATGCAATCCTGCGGGCTGGGGCGTATGGCATCAAGCAGCGCGCGGATGACGCTTTGATCCACGAGAAAATTCTGACCGAAACGTTTTTTGGGGATGTGTTTCATCGCGCGGCCAGCTCGATCGCAAGCGCGATCGCGGAGCGCAGACTGCCCGCGTCGGCCTTGCCCGTGCCCGCGAGTTCCAGCGCCGTGCCGTGATCCACCGAGGTGCGAATGATGGGCAAGCCCAGCGTGACGTTCACGCCGCCGCCGAAGCTCGCGTGTTTGAGCACGGCCAGCCCCTGATCGTGATACATCGCGAGAAAGGCGTCGCACGCGCGGATGTTGCGCTGGCTGAACATGGTGTCGGCGGGCAGGGGGCCGGTTAAATCCATGCCTTCGCCGCGCAGTTTTTCCAGCACGGGAATCAGCGTGGTGATTTCTTCCATGCCGAGATGGCCGCCTTCGCCCGCGTGGGGATTGAGTCCGGCGACATGAATGCGCGGTTGGGCGATGCCGAAACGTTGCGTCAGATCGCGCCGCAAAATACGCAGCGTAGTTTCCAGATGTTCGCGCGTGATCGCATCGGGAACCGCGCGCAGCGGAAGATGCGTCGTGGCGAGCGCGACGCGCATTCCGCCGCCGACCAGCATCATCACCACATCGCGCGTGCCGGTGAGTTGCGCGAGAAATTCGGTGTGCCCGGTGAATGCCACGCCCGCATCGTTGATGATGCCCTTGTGTACCGGCGCGGTGACCATCGCGTCGAAGGTTCCGTTGAGGCAACCGTTCACGGCGTGCGTGAGCGTTTCGAGAACGTAGCCGCTGTTGCGCGCGTCCAACTTTCCCGCGTGCGCGGGTGTTGCGAGCGGGACGTGCTGCACGCGCAGATTGCCCGGCGACAAGCCGAGTTGCGCGGCGCGGGAATAGATGAGATCGCGGTCGGCGATGACGGTGATGTCGGCCTGCGGCAAGGTTTTCGCCAACGCATCCTGCGCCAGCATGACGCAGAGATCGGGACCTATGCCGGCGGGTTCGCCCGCCGTCAGCGCGATTTTTGGAAGTTTCTGCATGAACCCTCACCCCTACCCCTCTCCCGCGATCCCCGCCTTCGCGGGGAGGAGAGGGGAGTCAGGTTAATACTTGTCTTCAAGACGATATTCGACGTAAGCGCGGTCGCGCAGTTCGCGCAACCAGTCCTGAAAGGCTTCGTCGGATTTGCGCGCGCGGATTTCCTGACGCGCCTTGAGGCGCACGGCTTCCTTGCTCATGTCCTGATCGCGGCGACCCGTGACTTGTATCAAATGCCAGCCGAACGGCGTGCGAACGGGTTCGCTGACCTGGCCGGGTTGCAGCGCGGCCATGGCTTTTTCAAATTCCGGCACGGTGTCGCCGGGGTTGACCCAGCCGAGTTCGCCGCCTTTGGCCGCGCTGCCGTCGTCTTCGGAGTATTGACGCGCGAGTTCGGCGAAATCGCCGCCGTTTTCGATGCGTTCTTTCAAATCAAGCAAGCGTCGCCGCGCGTCGTCGTCGGTGACGATTTCGCTCGGTTTGATGAGGATGTGGCGCGCGGCGGTTTGCGGCACGATCATGGGCGATGCGCCGCCGCGCCGGTTGTTGAGCTTGAGGATGTGGAAACCGTTGGGGCTGCGGATGATGTCGGTGACTTGTCCGGGTTGCAGTTTCGCAAGCGCGTCTATGAACAGTTTGGGAATCTGCGAATCGTTTTTCCAGCCCAGCGCGCCGCCTTCGAGCGCGTTCGGCGCATCGGAAAAACGCGCGGAAACCTGCGTGAAATCTTCGCCTTGTTGCAAATGTTTCAAGGCTTCCTCCGCCTTGGCGCGCAGTTTTTGCAAATCTTCCGGCGCGCTTTCCTCCGGCGTGCGGATGAGGATGTGGGAAAGATCGAACTCGTCGCGTATCTCGCCGCGCGCGGCTTGCGAGGTGAGGAGATCGTCAATCTCGGCATCGGTGACGGTGATGCGGCCATCCACCTCGCGGTCGCGCAGCCGGGCGAGGATGATCTCGTTGCGGATGTCCTCGCGGAATTTGCGGAAATCAAGGCCTTCCTTGGTCAGCGCATCGCGGAATTCGGCAAGAGTGAGTTTGTTCTGGTCGGCGATGCGTTCCAGAGTTTTGTCCAGCGTACCGTCGTCCACGCGCAAGCCGGTTTGCGCGGCGAGTTGCACCTGGAGGCGATCCGAAATCAGACGTTCCAGCACCTGCTTTTCCAGCACGTCCTGCGGCGGGCGCTCTATGCCTTGCTTGTCGAGCTGGCTCAACACGAGATGAATGCGATCCTGCAATTCGCCGTAGGTGATGACATCGTTGTTCACCACCGCGACGATGCGGTCTATCTGGCTGTCATCGGGCGCGGGAGCCGCCGCTGCCGTTGCGGAAAGAATCAGGAAAAATATGGCCGACAAAAAGCCGACACGGTAGAGGAAATTTTTCATTGGTCTTCAGGGATCAGGGAGGCGTTAGTGTAACCGCTAATGCTGCGCTTGAGCAGACTCATCGGATTGCTGCCGATGGAGGTCGAGCCGCCCAGCACGAGCTGGAAGAAGAGCGCGTAATTCGGTTTTTTGTCGGTGGCCGTGGAAACGCGCTGGATGACCGTGCGCCCCTGCCAGCATCCGGCATCGTATTCCAGACCGGCCAAACCTTCGATGGGACGGTTTTCGCGCAGCGAGTAGTTCCAGCGTCCCAAAGCGTACCATTGCGGCGCGATCGGCCATTCGGCGGAAGCGTCTATCTGTTCGAGTTTGTCGCGCGTGAAGCGATAACCCAGATTGAGCGTCTTGCCCGGCTCGGGGTTGTAGCGCGTGCCAAGATTGGCCTTGGTCGTGCGATCAATGTCGGTGTTGTATTGCCATGCCGCGTCTATGTTCCAGTGCGTCCGCAGCCGCGCGGTGACGGCGGCCACGATGTCGGAAGAGTTGTTGATGACCGTATCCGCGCCCGGCAGACCGACTTTGCGGTTGCTGAAATAAAAACGCTGGCCGACGGTGGCGGCGAGACGCTGGATGCCGGTGCGGGAATCAATCAAACGGCTGGTGAAAGCCATGGTCACCTGATTCGCGTCGTTGATGCGATCCTGTCCGGTGAACTGGTTTTCCGTGAACAGCGTATCCATGCTGAGATCGGCGAGGCCGGTGTCGAAGATGGGCAGGCGCGACTGATCGGTGTAGGGAATGTAAACGTAGAAAATGCGCGGTTCCAGCGTTTGCGTGTAAGAGTTTTTGCCGACGCGGAAATCGCGGTCGAAATACATGCCGCTGTCGAGGCTGAAAATCGGCACGGTGCGCGAGTCGCTCTGAAATTCGGAGTTGGTGACGGTTCCGTCCTTGGTCAGCGTGAAGCCCGGATTGTTCAGATTGTAGCTCGTGTAATTCACGCCGATTTTGGGCGTGATGTAACCGTAGGAGCGCACCAGCGGAATGCTGACGCTGGGATTGATGACGGTGCGGCTGCCGGTCACGCCGGTCAGCAACGTGGCATTGGGATCGCTCGCCATGGTTTGCGCGGCGGGCGCAAGGCTGCTGCGGTCAAACTGCGTCCATTGGACGAAGGTGTTCATCGTCAGAAAATCCCACTCCTTCTCGCCCTTCAAGCTCAGTTGCGGCAAGCGCTGATAAGGATAGGAAATGCCGTCCAGCGTTTGATACTGCTCAACCAGCGCGAGGAAATTCCAGGTGTTATCGTCATAGGCGACGCGCCCGTTTTGCGGCAGATTGACGCGGCTGGTGGAGGTGATGTTGGTCGTCATGTCGGAGAAATAACGGTTATCCGACACGCGCTCGATATCCACTCCGCCCGTCCAGCCGTTTTCGAGATTGAAGTTGTTCAACAGCCGCGCGTAGTAACGGGTTTGCCCGGTCTGGTTGTCGTCGGGCAGATATTCCACGCTGTTGACGCCGGAAAAATGCGAGGTGAGATAGCGAAATTCGCCGCCCACCTGCGTGCCGCGCTTGCCCATGTAGCGCGGCGTGATGGTCGCATCCATGTTGGGCGCGATGTTCCAGTAATACGGCGCGGAAAAATCAAAGCCGGTCTTGGATGTGGTGCCGAAATTGGGTGCGAGAAAACCGCTCTTGCGCCGACTGACAAAGGGGAAATCCACCCACGGCGTGTAGAAAATGGGCAGTCCCTTGAATTCCAGCACGGCATTCCGCGCCGTGCCGGTCTGGGTCTGGTGGTTGATTTCCAGCTCGCCCGCCTTGAGATACCAATCGTTGTTGCCGACCTCGCAGCTTGTGTAGCGGGCATCGTACAGCTTTTCTTTTTGCGGCCCGTCAAATACCAGTTTTTTCGCGTCGCCGCGCGCGAAATTCATGGGCGGTTTGTCGGTTCCCTTGACGCGCGCCACGGTCGAATCGGGATCGTAAATACGCGTTCCCGGCAGATACGGGCTGGCAGGCTCGACCACCGAATCGGGCGGGCGGGTATAGGTGAACACCACTTCCCGCATTTCGCCTTCCCGCTCATCCAGCCGCAAGCGCAAATCCGGCCCCTGAAGCACCAAACCGCGCTGCTCCAGTCGTGCGTTGCCGGTGACGCGCACTTCCTTGTCCAATTCCTTGTATTCGATGCGATCGCCGAAAACGGCCTTGTCGTCCTGACGCAATTCCGCATCGCCGACTGCGTGCATTTTGCGATCCAGATACATTTCCAGCCGATCCGCGTCTATGGTCATCGCGCCGGGCGCAGTCGGCGCGGGATTTTCGGCAGCCAGCGCCTGTCCGCCCATCAACGTGGGCAGGAGTAAAAGCAAGGCGAAGGCGCGGTCATTCGGCATGGGTTGCGGGTGGAACTTTGTTTTAGTGTGGGGACGTTCTTAATGGAGGTGATAAAATCGCACAAATTTGCTTTTTAGGCAATCTGCGCGGCGTGGCGCAGTCCCGCACCGATCCCGGATTTTCCGTTTTTGACGTTGCCGGACAATGGCTTGACCAGCTTCGCCGCGCGCGTCAATTTTTGGAGAACTTTCGCGGTGCAACGGGAACAACAACTCAATCGCTGGCTGGAAAACGCGCTGCCCGGCGCGACCTGGACGCTGGCTCCGGCTTCGGCGGACGCGAGCTTTCGCCGTTATTTCCGCGTGCTTCTGCCGGAGCGCAGTTTGATCGTGATGGACGCGCCGCCGCAACACGAGGATTGCCGTCCCTTTGTGCATGTGGCGGAAGTGTTCGGCGCGGCGGGCGTGAATGTGCCGCGTGTGCTCGCGCAGGATTTGGAACAGGGTTTTCTGCTGTTGAGCGATCTTGGCAACATGACCTACCTCAATGCCCTGAACGAAACCAGCGCGACAAAGTTGTACGACGATGCGACCGATGCGCTGATCCGCATTCAGCGCGTGAGCCGCAAAGGGGAATTTCCCGAATACGACGCGGCGCTGCTCACGCGCGAAATGCAGTTATTCCCCGACTGGTACATCGCGCGGCATCTTGATCTGAAGCCGGACGACCGGCAACAGGCCGTGCTGCGGCAAACCTTCGACACGCTCAACCGCAACATTCTCGCGCAAGCGCAGGTGTATGTGCACCGCGATTACCACTCGCGCAATCTCATGCTGTGCGACGACGACAATCCCGGCATCCTCGATTTTCAGGATGCGGTGCATGGCGCGATCACCTACGATCTTGTCTCGCTGTTCAAGGATGCGTATATCCGCTGGGAAGAAGAGCAAGTGCTGGATTGGACGGTGCGTTACTGGGAAAAAGCGCGCAAGGCGGGCTTGCCGGTTCCGCAGGATTTCGCGGAGTTTTACCGCGATTTTGAATGGATGGGCGCGCAACGCCACATCAAGGTGCTCGGCATTTTCGCGCGACTCTATCACCGCGACGGCAAGGACGGCTATCTCAAGGATATGCCGCTGGTGATGGATTATCTGCGCCGCGCGTGCGAACGCTATGCCGAGTTGCGTCCCTTGCTGCGTCTGCTCGATCAGCTTGAAAACCGCGCGCCGCAAATCGGATACACGTTCTGATGAAAGCGATGATACTGGCCGCCGGACGCGGCAAACGCATGAGGCCGCTGACCGACCACACGCCCAAACCGTTGTTGCAAGTCGGCGGCAAACCGCTCATCGTGTGGCATATCGAGCGGCTCGCGCGCGCGGGTTTTCGCGAGTTGGTCATCAACCACGCGCACCTCGGGCAACAGATCGAAAACGCGCTTGGCGACGGCGGGCGCTGGGGCGTTTCCATCCGCTATTCCGCCGAACCGCAAGGCGCGCTGGAAACCGCGGGCGGCATCGCGCAGGCGTTGCCGCTGCTGGGCGATCAGCCTTTTCTCGTGGTCAACGGCGATGTTTACAGCGATTACGATTTCGCGCCGTTGCGCGGGCAACCGATGGAAGGCATGGACGCGCATCTGGTGCTGGTGGACAATCCTCCCCAGCATCCCCGGGGCGATTTTTTTCTGGCTGACGGCAAGCTGTTTGAACAAGGCGAAACGCGGCTCACCTTTTCCGGCATCGGCGTTTATCGTCCCGCGCTGTTCGCCGACATCGCGCCCGGCAGCAAGGCCAAACTCGCGCCGCTGCTGAACGCCGCGATCGCGCGGGGAAAAGTCGGCGCGGAACATTATCGCGGCGTCTGGGTGGATGTGGGAACGCCGGAACGCTTGCAGGCATTGGATTACAGCTTGAACACATGAACACCCTCTCATCTTTTTCGCGCCGCAGAAACGCGCTGCTCGCCCACATCGGCGACGGCATCGCGATCATCCCCACCGCGCCGGAAGTCGTGCGTAATCGTGACGCGCATTATCCGTATCGTTTCGACAGTTATTTTTATTATCTGACCGGCTTCACCGAGCCGGAATCCGTGCTCGTGCTCGCGGGCGGCAAGAGTATTTTGTTCTGCCGCGACAAGGATATGGAGCGCGAAATCTGGGACGGTTTCCGCCACGGCCCGGAAGCCGCGCGTGAAATTTTCGGCATGGATGAGGCGCATTCGATTTCCAGACTCGACGAATTGATGCCGCAGTGGCTCGCCAATCGCAAGAGCATCTGGTTCGCGCTGGGCGCCGATGCAAACTGGGATACGCGCGTCACCGGCTGGCTCAAACAAACGCGCAATCAGGCGCGCGCCGGAGTTTCCGCACCGGGCGAAATCGTTGATGTGCGTATGGCGCTCGACGAAATGCGGCTCATCAAATCCGCGGACGAATTGGTGACCATGCGTCGCGCGGCGGAAATTTCGGCCGAAGCGCATCGTCGCGCCATGCGCGCCGCGCATCGTTGCGCCAACGAATATGAAATCGAAGCGGAATTGCTGCACGAATTTCGGCGGCACGGCGCGCAAGCGCCCGCTTACACGCCCATCGTCGCGGGTGGCGCGAATGCCTGCGTGCTGCATTATGTGGGCAACGATGCGCCCTTGCGCGACGGCGATCTGCTGCTGATAGACGCGGGTTGCGAACTCGACGGTTACGCCTCCGACATCACGCGCACGTTTCCCGTGAACGGCAAATTCACCGCGCCACAAAAAGATTTGTACGATCTGGTGCTCGCCGCGCAAGCTGCCGCGATTGCGGCGGTGCGCCCCGGTCAACATTGGAACGCGCCGCACGAAGCCGCGCTTGATGTGCTCGCGCGGGGTTTTGTTGATTTCGGTCTGTGCCAAGGCACGCCGCAAGCCGTGCTGGAATCCGGCGATTACCGTCGTTTTTACATGCACCGCACCGGCCACTGGCTCGGACTGGATGTGCACGACGCAGGCGAATACAAACGCGACGGCGCATGGCGGGCATTGGAGCCGGGCATGGCGCTGACCGTGGAACCCGGTTGCTATGTGCGCCCCGCCGCCGATGTGCCCGAACATTTCTGGAATATCGGCATCCGCATCGAAGACGATGCGGTGGTGACCGCGGACGGCTGCGAAATCATCACCGCCGCCGCGCCCAAAAGCGCGCGCGAAATCGAGGAGTGGATGGCGCGGTGACGGACGATCTGCTCATCATAGGCGGCGGGCCGGTCGGCGCGACCCTGGCGCTGGCGCTCAAAAATTACGGCTTGCGCGTGACTGTGCTCGAAGCGCGTCATCCCGCCACGGGCGCGCGCGACGCGCGAACGCTGGCCTTGTCCGAAGGCAGCCGCTTGATACTGGGTCGTCTGGGCGTGTGGTCGCGGCTTGCGCCCTATGCCACGCCGATTGAAACCATCCACATTTCGCAGCGCGGTCGGCTGGGTCGCGCCATGTTGCGCGCGGAGGAAGAAGGTCAGGAGGCGCTGGGTTATGTGCTGCCTTATGCCGAATTGGGCGCGGCGCTTGATGACGCGCTGGCCGCCGCCGAAGATATTCGCGTCGAGTTCGGCGTGCGCGCGACGGCGCTGGAAACATCGGACGACGCGGCGACCGTGACCGTGGAACAAAACGGCGCGACCAAAAAATTTTCCGCGCGTCTCGCCGTGATCGCCGACGGCGGGCGCAGTCTGGACGCGCTGCCGGGCATGAAGCGCGAAACGCGCGAATACGGCCACACCGCGCTCGTCGGTCATGTGGAATGCGAATTGCCGCACAACAACATCGCCTATGAACGCTTCACTCCGCAAGGGCCGGTGGCGCTGTTGCCGGAAGGCGCGACGGGCTACGCGCTGGTGTGGACGGCAACGCCCGACGAAGCCGCGCGGCTCGCGCAATTGCCGGAAGCGCAATTTCTCGCGGAGCTGCATAAACATTTTGGCGATCGCGTCGGCGCATTCCGCGCGATTGCCGGACGCGCCACATTTCCGCTGCGGCTCGTGACCCTGCGCCCCGTGACCGCGCCGCACGTGGTGGCGATAGGCAATGCCGCGCAGACCTTGCATCCCGTCGCGGGGCAGGGTTTCAATCTCGGCTTGCGCGATGCGTGGCAGTTGGCGCTCATCGCGCGCGAAACTGCGGCGGAATCGGTGGGCGGCGCGGAAATGTTGCGGCGCTATCAGAGCGGGCGGCGCGTGGATACGGGCGGCGGCATATTCTTCACGGATTTTCTCGCGCGCGTTTTCGCCAACGATTGGCCGGGCTGGGGCGCGGCGCGCGGCGCGGGTCTGGCCTTGCTCGAACTGTGCGCTCCCGCGCGGCATTTTGTCTCGCGCAAAATGAGTTTCGGCGCGAAAGGATGAGCATGGAAGCCGGATATGATGTGATCGTGATCGGCGGCGGCCTGGTTGGAACTGCGACCGCGCTGGCCTTGAATGATGCGGGTTTGCGGATCGCGCTGGTGGAAGCCGCTGCCGCGCCGACCGTGCCGCAGGATGAAAGTTGGGACAGCAGAATCTACGCGATCAGTCCGGGCAATATCCGTTTTCTCACGCAATTGGGCGCGTGGAAACGGCAGGATTTGACGCGCGTCGCGCCTATCGAGGCCATGCACATTTGGGGCGACGGCGGCGCGCAACTGGAATTTTCCGCCGACGAAGCGAGCGTGGAAACGCTGGGCGTGATCGCGGAAAGCCGCTTGATGCAGCAGGCGCTGTGGGTGCAGGCGCAAACGTGTCCGCAGATTGAACTCCACACTTCCGCGCGTTGCCAGCGTTTGGTTTTCGGTGTGCGACAGGCGGAACTGGTTTTGGAAAACGGACGCCGTCTCAGCGCAAAACTGATCGTGGGCGCGGACGGCGGAAACGCGTGGTCGCGCGCGCAGGCCGGGATAGGCGTGAACACGCGCGATTACCAACAACTGGGCGTAGTGGCGAATTTTGAAACCGCGCTGCCGCCGCGCAATATCGCGCGCCAATGGTTTCGGTACGATGGCATACTGGCGTGGTTGCCGCTGCCGGGCAGACGCATGAGCATGGTGTGGTCAACCGACCCGGCGCACGCGGCGGAATTGATGGCGATGTCGGCGCATGATTTGTGCGCGAAAGTGGCGGAAGCGGGCGGACATTTGCTCGGTGATTTGCGGCTTATCACGCCGCCCGCCGCGTTTCCGCTGCGTTTGCAAAATGCCGAAACACTGGTCAAACCGCGTTTCGCGCTTGTCGGCGACGCGGGGCATCTGGTGCATCCGCTGGCCGGGCAGGGCGTCAATCTCGGTTTTCACGATGCGGCCACACTCGCGGAAACTTTGCGCGCGCGCGGCGCGCAAACGGATGCGGGCGATTATGCGTTGCTGCGCCGCTACGAACGCGCGCGCAAATTTGATATCGCGGCGATGCAGACCATGACCACCGGCCTGCACGCCTTGTTCGGCAGCGATCTGCCCGGAGCCGGGCGGCTGCGTAATCTGGGCATGACTTTGACCAACAGCCAGCCGTGGCTCAAACGGCGGCTGATGGCGCACGCCATGATTTGATTTTTTGATGGATTTAACCTTTGATGAATTTAACCAAGGAAATGAAAATGTTGAAACGCGCAATGGCCATATTGCTGGCCGCCATGATAACGACCGTCGCCCAGGCGGACGAAGCCTCGCTCAAAAAAGCGTTTGAAACGGCTTATCCCAAATTTACGGTGAAAAGCGTGACCAAAACGCCTTATGCCGGACTGTACGAAATCGTGGTGGGCGGCCAGATTGTTTATACCGATGAAAAGCTCAATTTTCTGCTGGTGGAAGGCTCGCTGATAGACACCAAAAGCAAACGCAACATCACGCAGGAACGCATCGCCGATCTGACCAGGGTAAATTTTTCCGCGCTGCCGTTCGACAAGGCGATCAAGGTGGTCAAAGGCAACGGCAGTCGCAAACTGGTGGTGTTCTCCGACCCCGATTGCCCTTATTGCAAACAGCTGGAGCAAAAGGAACTGGTCAATGTCACCGACGTGACGATCTACACTTTCCTCTACCCGATTCCGCAATTGCATCCCAACGCAGCCGACAAGGCGCGCGCGATCTGGTGCGCGCCGGACAAAACCAAAGCCTGGCTGGACTGGATGGTGCGCGGCCAGTTGGCGAAAGGCGCGGAATGCGATTCGCCGGTGGACGAACTGATGAATCTGGGCGACCAGCTCGGCATAGACAGCACGCCCACGCTGATTTTTGAAAACGGCAGGCGCGCGCTGGGCGCGTATCCCGCAAAGGAAATTAACGAGTTGCTGAACGCGGCGGCGGACAGGAAATAATCTGCCGGTCATTGATAGTGGAAGTTGAACAAACAAAAGGCCGCGAAAGCGGCCTTTTGTTTTTGGCATTACGCCTCTACGAGATCGGCTGGTTCATCTCGTAAACGGGCAGATACATCGTGCCGATCAGGGCGGCGCTTGCCGCAACAGATACGCCAAGAATCATCAGCGCCAGAGTGTATTGCATCCGGGACGAACATTTCAGAAGCCAGACGCAGAGAAGAAACAGAATACTCAAGCCCAAAATGCCGGGAATGGCAAACCACCGGAATTTGACGCAGAGATCGGAGAGCGCGAGCACTGTCAGAGTGCTCGCGGGCAGGTAAGCGCCGAAGTCGGCGAGTGCTGGCTTGAATACCGGAATCACAAAAATCATGACGAGCGCGGGGATGCTGCACGCAAGCATGACGATGAGCGTCGGGAAAAAACGCGGGGCGGGATTGCTCCCGCCCCCGACCGTTTCGACCATGACTTAAATCGCCTCGCCCATTTTGAAGATGGGCAGATACATCGCGATGACCAGCGCGCCGATCAACGTGCCCAACACCACCATGATGATGGGTTCCATAAGACTGGAGATGCTGGCCACGGCGGTGTCCACCTCGGCTTCGTAGAAATCCGCGGCTTTGGAGAGCATGGAGTCGAGCGAGCCGGATTCCTCACCGATGGAGACCATTTGCAGCACCATGTTGGGGAAAACGTCGGTGTTTTGCATGGCGACGGTGAGGCTGGTTCCCGCGGTCACGTTTTCCTGTATCTGCTTGGTCGCGTCGTAATAGACACGGTTGCCGGAAGCGCCCGCGACGGAATCCAGCGCTTCCACCAGCGGCACGCCCGCGGCGAACATGGTCGCCAGCGTGCGCGCGAAACGCGCGATGGTCGCTTTTCGGATCAGCTCGCCGAAGATGGGCAGTTTGAGCATCATTCTGTCCATGGCGTATTGCATCTTGACCGAGCGTTTCCAGGTGTAGAAGAAGAACCAGATGCTGAAGCCTATCGTGCCGAAAATCGCCAGCCAGTAGCTGACGAAGAAGTCGGAAATCGCCATCACGATCAGGGTGGGCGCGGGCAGGTCGGCGCCGAAGCTGGTGAACAGCTGTTTGAAGGTGGGGATCACGAAGATCATGATGATCGCGGTGATGATGAATGCGACCACGACGATCGCCGCCGGATAGATCAGGGCGGATTTGATCTTGCTCTTGATCGCGAGGATTTTTTCCTTGTACGAAGCGAGACGATCCAGCAGCGTATCCAGAATACCGGCCTGTTCGCCCGCTTGGATCAGGTTGCAATACAGCGCGTCGAAATAGAGCGGATGTTTGCGGAACGCCTGACTCAGACTGAGGCCGCTTTCCACATCGCCCTTGATGGCCGCCAGCAGCTTGGTCACCGAGGCGTTGCCGTGACCCTTGCCCACGATGTCGAACGATTGCAGCAATGGCACACCGGCTTTCATCATGGTCGAAAGCTGGCGCGTGAACAGCGTGATGTCTTTTTCGGTGATCTTTTTGCTGCGGCCAAAGGTGCTTTGTTTTCTGACCTTGGTGACGACCACCCCCTGTCGGCGCAACATCGCGGAAACGAAGGCGGCTCCGGGGCCTTTCATTTCCCCTTTGAGACGCTTGCCCCGTTTGTCTGTTCCTTCCCAGAGGTACATTGCTTCTTTGGCGGTATCTGTGGCCATGTGTAGTTCCTTTATTCGTTGGTGCAGGCTTCGATTTCTTCAAGCGAGGTCAACCCCTGCTTGACCTTGAGCAAACCGGACTGGCGCAAATCCTTTACCCCCTCGCGCTTCGCCTGGTCGGAAATGTCCTGAGACGTTCCGTTTTGCATGATGATGCGGCTCATTTCCTCGGTTACCGGCATCACCTGATAAATCCCCACGCGACCACGATAGCCGCTGCCGCTGCAATTGTCGCAGCCGCCTTCCTTGGGGCCGTAAAGCTGCCAGCTTTCAGCGAAATCTGCTTCGGTGAAACCGGCTTGCAGCAATGCGGGTTTGGGAATGTTGACGGGCTGTTTGCATTCCTTGCACAGCCGACGCGCGAGACGCTGCGCGGTAATCAGAATCACGGACGAGGCGATGTTGAACGGCGCGACGCCCATGTTCATCAGGCGCGACAAGGTTCCGGGCGCGTCGTTGGTATGCAGCGTGGAAAGCACCATGTGGCCGGTTTGCGCGGCTTTGACGGCGATGTCCGCCGTTTCCAGATCGCGGATTTCGCCGACCATGATGATGTCCGGGTCTTGCCGCAAAAACGCGCGCAATGCGGTCGCGAAGTTGAGACCGGCTTTTTCGTTGACGTTCACCTGATTCACGCCGGGCAGGTTGATTTCCGCCGGGTCTTCCACGGTTGAAATGTTGACGCCGGGCTGGTTCAAAATGTTGAGGCAGGTGTAAAGCGAAACGGTTTTGCCCGAGCCGGTCGGCCCGGTCACCAGCACCATGCCGTAGGGACGCTTGACCGCGGCCAGCAGCAGCTCGCGCTGCGCCGGTTCATAGCCGAGCGCATCTATGCCCAGACTCGCGCTGGCCGGGTCGAGAATACGGATCACGATTTTCTCGCCCTGCAAGGTGGGCAGTGTGCTGACGCGGAAATCAATCGCGCGGCTTTTGGACAGCGCGAGCTTCATGCGGCCATCCTGCGGAAGGCG
Source organism: Methylobacillus sp. (assembly GCA_031285185.1). GTDB lineage: Bacteria > Pseudomonadota > Gammaproteobacteria > Burkholderiales > Methylophilaceae > MM2. The sequence goes on along the minus strand of JAITWS010000098.1, from coordinate 71,989 downwards.
TTTTTCCGAAATATCGAGCCGCGAAATGACCTTGATGCGCGATGCCATTTTGTCCTTGATCGCCAGCGGCGGGCGCGCGATCTCGCGCAATTCGCCGTCAACGCGGAAACGGATGCGGTAAAACTTTTCGTAAGGCTCGAAATGCAGGTCGGAAGCATCCATGTTGATCGCGTCTATCAGCATTTTGTGGATGAAGCGGACGACGGGCGCATCGTCGTCGTCCACTGCCGTTTCGAGATCGGCCTGACTTTCGGTTTCGAGCTTGAGTTCCAGATCGCCCTCGGCGCGCAGCGATTCCAGCGTGATGTCGCTGTCATTGGTGATGCGGGTGATCCATTTGCTGAGTTTGTCGTCCTCGACCACGATGGGCGACAACATCATGCCCGTCTGGAATTGCACATCGTCCAGCGCGTGCAGGTTGGTGGGGTCGGACAAGGCGATGTAAAGCGTGTTGCCGCGACTTTGCAGCGGCAGGATGCGGTGCAACTGCATCATCTTGGCGTTTATGGCCTGGGTCGGGATATGGTCGGGATCAACCGCGTTCATATCCAGCAGCGGAAAGCCGAACTTGACCGCCAGCAATTGCGCGATTTGCAATGCGGGAATGCGCCGGGTCTGCACGATCTGGCGGATGCAGGGCACGCTTTGCGTGTTGGCCTGTTCCTGTATCTGCTCGGCCTCGCGTTCGGACAACAGCTCTTCCTGCACCAGCAAGCGGGCGAGTCCATCCAGTTTGATCGGGGTAGCAATAGCGTCCATTTATCTATACTTTTTATGCAAGAGTTGGCAAATGTTCGGAACACCTATAACCCTGAATAATGCACAGCTCCGCCCTATTTGTAAAGGATTGCGCGCGATTATCGGTGTTACCCCGCCCCTGACCGAAGCGCAAAAAACATCTTTAAGAAAATTCTTGACTTTTTGGAACAACCCCCGTAAAACGCATACGGGCGTTTGGATTTCGACTGATTATGGCCGTCAATTCCGACTGTAATGTCTTGAAATACAAACTTTTTTGGGGGATGCCCCTCCGTTATGCAAGGAAGTGAAGAATGGCAACTGGTACTGTCAAATGGTTCAATGATGCGAAGGGTTTTGGCTTCGTCACGCCCGATGAAGGCGGCGACGATCTTTTCGCGCACTTTTCCGCAATCGTGGCCTCCGGCTACAAAAGCCTGAAGGAAGGCGACAAGGTGAGTTTCGACGTCACCGAAGGCCCCAAAGGCAAGCAAGCATCGAATATCCAGAAGGTTTGAGCCTTCAATGAAAGCGACCCGGAAACGGGTCGCTTTTTTTCAGGGAGTCGTTGCAAAATTTTCCGTTCCTTTGGGGAAAGGAACGGAAACGTCGGGCAGGAAAAATCTCACATCTGGCGAATGATTTCTTCGCCGAATTGCGAGCACGAAACTTGTGTCGCGCCTTCCATCTGGGAGGCGAAGTCATAGGTCACCCTTTTTTCCGTGATCGCCTTGCCCACGCCGCGCAGCACACAGTCTGCGGCCTCCGTCCAGCCCATGTGGCGCAACATCATTTCCGCCGACAAAATCAGCGAGGACGGATTGGCCTTGTCCATGCCCGCCATTTTGGGCGCGGTTCCGTGGGTCGCCTCGAACATCGCCACCGTATCAGACAGATTCGCGCCCGGCGCGATGCCGATGCCGCCGACCTGTGCGGCCAGCGCGTCGGAGATATAGTCACCGTTCAGATTGAGCGTTGCCACGATGTCGTGCTTTTCCGGGTGCAGCAGGATTTCCTGCAAAAATGCGTCGGCGATGCAATCCTTGATGACGATGCCGTTTTTCAGCTCGCACCACGGTCCGCCGCCGATTTCCACCGCGCCGAATTCTTCCTTCGCCACTTCATAACCCCAGTTTTTGAAGCCGCCCTCGGTGAACTTCATGATGTTGCCCTTGTGCACCAGCGTGACGGATTTGCGATCGTTATCCACCGCGTACTGGATCGCCTTGCGAACCAGCCGTTTGCTGCCTTCGACCGAAACCGGCTTGATGCCGATGGAGGAGCTTTCGGGGAAGCGGATTTTTTTGCGCGCGCCCATGTCGGACAAAAACGCCACGACTTTTTTCGCTTCATCGGTTCCCGCCAGCCACTCGATTCCGGCGTAAATGTCCTCCGTGTTTTCGCGAAAAATCACCATGTCGGTTTTTTCGGGATGCTTGACCGGGCTGGGCACGCCCGCGAAATACTGCACCGGGCGCAGGCAAACATAAAGATCAAGTTCCTGCCGCAACGTGACATTCAGCGAGCGTATGCCGCCGCCCACCGGCGTGGTCAACGGTCCCTTGATCGAGATCACATAATCGCGCACGGCCTGCAAGGTTTCCGCGGGCAGCCACTGGTCGTCGCCATAAACCTTGAGCGATTTTTCGCCGGCATAGACTTCCATCCACGCGATGGAACGCTTGCCGCCGTAGGCTTTTTCAACCGCCGCATCCACCACGCGGCGCATCGGCGGCGTAATATCAACGCCTATGCCGTCGCCCTCGATAAATGGGATAATTGGGCGGTCGGGCACGGTGAGACTGTGGTCGGCATTGACGGTGATTTTTTTTCCGTCGGCGGGAACGCTGATTTTTTGCGACATTGAATAAAACTCCTGAGATTTTTTGGAATGCCCGGTTTTCCGAAATGCTGATCCTGTTCAACAAACCCTTTGGCGTCATCTGCCAGTTCGGCGCGCACGAAAAACACGCCACCCTCAAGGATTACATTCCGATTCCCGGCGTATATGCGGCGGGCAGGCTGGATACGGACAGCGAAGGTTTGCTTATTTTAACCGATGACGGCGCGTTGCAACATCGCCTTGCCCACCCGCGCCACAAGCAGGAGAAAATTTATCAGGCGCAGGTGGAAGGCATTCCGCAGGAACGCGATCTGCAAGCACTGCGGCAAGGCGTGGATTTGGGCGATTTCGTCACCCGCCCGGCGCAAGTAAAAATCATCGCCGAACCCGCGCGCCTGTGGCCGCGCAATCCCCCGATACGCGAACGCAAAGCCATCCCCACAAGCTGGCTGGAACTTGCGATCAGCGAAGGCAAAAACCGTCAGGTGCGGCGCATGACCGCCCACATCGGCTTCCCCACCTTGCGCCTCATCCGAACGCGCATCGGGCACCATGAATTAGGCGGGCTGCAACCCGGCGAGTGGCGCGAAGTCTGAAAACACGCGAAGTCCGAAAACGCGATTGTGATAAACTCACAGCACCTTTTTTGGCGAACCCATCATGTCAGGCAACACCTTCGGAAAACTGTTTTGCGTCACCACGTTCGGCGAAAGCCACGGCGCGGCGATCGGCTGCGTGGTGGATGGTTGCCCGCCGGGGATGACGCTTGCCGAAACGGATATTCAGATCGAGCTGGACAGGCGCAAACCCGGCACGTCCAAACACGTCACGCAACGGCAGGAGCCGGACGCGGTGGAGATTCTTTCCGGCGTGTTTGAAGGCAAAACCACGGGCACGCCCATCGCGCTGCTCATCCGCAATCAGGATCAGCGCAGTCAGGATTATGGCGCGATTGCCGACACCTTCCGCCCCGGTCATGCGGATTACACCTACTGGCAAAAATACGGCATCCGCGATTATCGCGGCGGCGGACGTTCCTCCGCGCGCGAAACCGCCGCGCGCGTGGCCGCCGGAGCGATTGCGAAAAAATGGCTGAAGGAACAGCACAACGTTTTGATACGCGGTTATATGAGCCAAATGGGCAACATCGAAATCCCGTTCCGCGCGTGGGAGGATGTCGCCAAAAACGTTTTTTTCGCCGCCGACAACAGCTTCACGCCGCGCCTCGAAACCTATATGGAAGAAATTCGCGCCGCGCGGGATTCCGTCGGCGCGCGCATTTCGGTGATCGCGGAAAATGTTCCCGTGGGCTGGGGCGAGCCGGTGTTTGATCGGCTCGATGCCGAGATCGCTTATGCGATGATGGGCATCAACGCCGCCAAGGGCGTGGAAATCGGCGCGGGTTTTGCGAGCGTCGCGCAGCAAGGTTCCGAACATTGCGACGAACTGACGCCGCAAGGTTTCGCATCCAACAACGCGGGCGGCATTCTGGGCGGCATTTCCACTGGGCAGAACATCGTCGCGCATGTGGCGTTCAAACCCACATCCAGCATCCCGCAGGAACGCCGCTCGATCAACAAGGCGGGCAACGCCGTGATGATGCAAACCACCGGGCGGCACGACCCCTGCGTCGGCATACGCGCGACGCCGATCGTGGAAGCCATGCTCGCGCTCGTGCTCATGGATCACGCCCTGCGCCATCGCGCGCAATGCGGCGATGTCACGACTTCCACGCCCCGGATTTGGGGGCAGGTTTAATTCCCCTTCTGTGAAGGGGTGGACGCGAAGCGGACGGGGTAGTTTAAAAAGAAAAATTGCCCCACAGGGGCACGATGGTTTGAAATCGTTGAAATCAAGGTGCAACGCTTCGCGTTGCGATGTTGTTGTGAGCTACCCCGTCTCCTTCGGAGCCACCCCTTCTCGGAAGGGGAATTAAAACCCGGCAAATGCGTAAAACAACCATGTTCACCTCCACCTACTGGCGTTTGTCCGGTTTTTATTTTTTCTATTTCGCCTTTGCCGGTGCTTTCACGCCGTACTGGGGGCTTTATCTGGATGCGCTGAAATTCACCGCGTTTCAGATCAGCGTGCTGATGTCGCTCATGCAGGTGGCGCGGATTTTCGCGCCCAATGCGTGGGGCTGGCTCGCCGACCACACCGGCAAGCGCATCGCGATGGTGCAGCTCGCGGCGTTGCTCAGCCTGGTGTTTTATCTGGGCGTGTTCGTCGCGGAAAATTTCTGGTGGATGTTCGCCGTCATCGCGCTCACAAATTTGTTCTGGAGCGCATCCTCGCCGCTGGTCGAAGCCATCACGCTCGGACATCTGGGCGCGGGCAGCGAACGTTATGGACGCATCCGTCTGTGGGGTTCGCTCGGCTTCATCGCCGTCGCCATCGTTCTCGGCTATGTGCTGGATGTCGCGCCGGTGCGGGTGTTGTTGTGGGCGACATTGGGCATCATCCTCGGCATTTTGCTGTGCGCGCATCGCATCCCCGCGTCGCAGGCGGTCGCGTACCCGACCGACGATCAATCCGTCTGGCATATTTTGCGTCGTCCCGAAGTCGCGCTGTTTCTGCTCGCCTGTTTTTGCATGGCGGCGGCGCATGGCGCGTACTACACGTTTTATTCCATTTATCTGGTCGGCCACGGTTACAGCAAAAGCGTGGTCGGCTGGTTGTGGGCGCTGGGCGTCGTCAGCGAAATGCTCGCGTTTTTGTGGATGCCGCGCCTCTTCGCCCGTTTCGGTCTGCGGCGCATTTTGCTTGCGAGTTTCGCGCTCGCCACGCTGCGTTTTCTCGTGATCGGCTGGGGCGTGGAAGTGGTCGCGCTCGTCATCCTCGCGCAAACGCTGCACGCCGCGAGCTTCGCCTCCTACCATTCGGCGGCGGTCGCGCTGGTGCATCAAATGTTCCGTGGCCGCCATCAAGTCAAAGGGCAGGGCATTTACACCTCGGTCTCCTACGGCCTGGGCGGAACGCTGGGCGGCGTGCTCAGCGGATACACCTGGAGCGCATGGGGCGCGGGCTGGTCATTCACCCTGTCGGCGGCATTCGCGCTCACGGGTGGTTGCGTGCTGGTGTTGCGGAACCGCCATCTGAAAATGCCATGTAAACTGTGATTTTTTTGGGGGGATGCGCCATGCGCCTTTTGATCTTGTTCGCCAGTCTTTTGCTGCCCTGCGCCGCCTTTGCGGAAACGCACGTCAACGTCGTCGGCCTGTTCAGCGGCAAAGCCATACTCGCGATCAACGGCGGCCAGCCGAAAACCTGGGCGGTCGGCCAAACCACGCCGGAAGGCGTGCGTATCATCTCCGCCAGCAGCGAAAAAGTCGTGCTCGAAGCCGACGGCAAACGCCGTGAACTCGGCATGGGACAAGGCATCGCCATAGGCGGTGACCGCGCGGAAAAAAACTCGGGCGCGCAAACCGCCACGCTCTTCGGCAACAACGCCGGCCACTTCATCGGCGACGGCTTCATCAACGGAACCTCGGTCAAATTCCTCGTGGACACCGGCGCCACCGCCGTCGCCATGGGCAAAGCGCAAGCCGACCGACTCGGTCTGGTCTATATGACCCCCGAACGGGAAGTCTCGGTCAGCACCGCCTCCGGCATCACCAAAGCCTGGCGCGTCAGCCTCAACACGGTAAAAATCGGCGACATAGAACTGCACCAGGTCGAAGCCCTCGTCGTCGCAGGCGACCCATCCTCCATAGTCCTGCTCGGCATGACCGTGCTGAACCGCCTGCAAATGGAACGCAACGGACAGGTGATGACGTTGACGAAGAAATATTGAAAATTTTTGATGCGCGAGTGCTTGTCAGGTCATGCTGTTTAATTCCTACGGATTCATCTTTCTGTTTCTGCCTGCGGTGTGGCTGGGTTTTTTCGCGCTGGCGCGCATTCGGTCGGACTATGCGGCCACATGGCTGGCGCTGGCTTCGCTGTTTTTCTACGGGTACTGGAATCCCGTTTATCTGGGCTTGCTGCTCGCTTCCATCAGTTGCAATTACCTGTTTGGCATGTGGATTGCCAAAGCCGCCGCGCGCGGCGATGACGCGGCCAAAAAGCGGCTGCTGATCGTCGCCATTGCCATCAATCTTCTGGCGCTTTGCTACTACAAATACGCCAACTTCTTTCTCGACAGCATGAATGCCGTGGCCGGATCGGACTGGACGCTCTGGCAGATCGTGTTGCCGCTCGGCATTTCCTTTTACACTTTTACCCAGATCGCTTTTCTGGTGGACACCTGGCAGGGCAAGGTAAAGGAATATAACTTCACGCACTATGTATTGTTTGTGACGTATTTCCCGCATCTCATTGCCGGGCCGGTGTTGCACCACAAGGAAATGATGCCGCAATTCGCGCATCCCGCGACTTACCGCATAAACTGGAACAATGTCGCCAGCGGCATGATGTTGTTTACCCTGGGGTTGTGCAAAAAAGTGTTGATGGCGGATGCCTTGGCGCCCTTCGCCACCGGAATTTTCGACGGCATCCAGCAAGGCGCAGCGCACGGCGTGCTGCCCGCCATGCACGAGGCTTGGTTCGGCGCGCTCGCCTATACCTTTCAAATCTATTTCGATTTCTCCGGTTATACCGATATGGCGTTGGGGATTGCGCTGATGTTCGGCATCCGTTTGCCGACCAACTTCAACTCGCCGTACAAGGCCACCAGCATCATCGAATTTTGGCGGCGCTGGCACATGACTTTGTCGCGCTTTTTGCGCGACTATCTGTATATTCCGCTGGGCGGCAATCGCCTTGGCAAAGCGCGGCGCTATCTGAACCTGATGATAACCATGGCGCTGGGCGGATTGTGGCACGGCGCGGGCTGGACATTCATCCTGTGGGGTCTGCTTCACGGCATTTATCTCGCCATCAATCATCTGTGGCGGGAAATTTTTCCGGCTACGGCGACGGGCAGATGGTCATGGCCGGCTCGGTTGATTGGAGGCGGCTTGACCTTCATCGCGGTGGTGACTGCTTGGGTTTTGTTTCGCGCGAACGATGTGACCCATGCGCTGGTTATTTTGAAGGCGATGTATGGCATCTCCGACCACGCCGACATAGTCCACGCGCTACCGGAGGATCTTTTCAAGCCCAGACTGAAACGCTTGCTTGTGCTGTCTTTTATCTGGGTGTGGTTGTTCCCGAACTCGTCCCGGCTCCGATTCATCGGTCACGGCTATATTTTGACCGCGCTGCAAGTAATCGTGGTTTTGTATTTTCTAAACGCGGTGCTGAGCCATTTCGGCAGCTACAGCCCATTCCTTTATTTTCAGTTTTAAACGATGAAACACGCCAAACTCTTTTCCATCATCATCTTCATCGCGCTCATGCTTTATGGCGCGTTTGGGTTTTACACATTGCCGCTGGCAGGTTATGAAGGCGGTATTACCCGCGTGGGAAAATTGCCGGAATCCTTGTTCGGCTGGACTAGGCCTCAACCGGCCATAAACCCCGCGCTTTTACAGCAAGCGACTTGGCAAGAGGCCGATGTGGTGGTGATCGGAGATAGTTTTTCCGCGGGGCGGGTATGGCAAACCGAGCTGATAGCTCATGGCCTGAAGGTACGTACTCTGCCGTGGAGATGGCCTGTATGTGAGGATATTGCTTCGTGGCTAAGCGCGCAAGGATTCCGGGGTAAATACGTTGTGATTGAATCTGTAGAGCGTGTAGCCAAGGCTTCCCTGACCCAATGGGTCGAATGCAAGAAAACTCTGTTGAGCGAAAAAGATCAAGGTAATGCTCTACCACCGCCATTGGTTTTTGATCGTGAGAAGAAGGATTACTCAGGGCAAATGCAAGCGGGTTTCGATACTTGGCGAAATATGCGTGAATACGAGCGCTTGGCGGCGCAACCGAATTTCAAGAGCAAGAGCTACAACAAGGTCAAGATAGTACGTATGCCCGATGGATGCCGTCTGTTTAGCCACAAAAATTGCCGTGACGTACCCTTTCTTACCGCAGATGCTGGTGCAAAAGAGTTGGATGACGAGGTAATCCGCAGCATGGAAATCCTCAATGCCCGGCTGCAAGGCTTTTCACCGCTATGGGTCATCGTCCCGGATAAATCCACCGCATACCTGTACCCCGACAAAAAATTCTGGCAAAAGGCGGGCGAGCGTGTGCCTTCCGTAAATCTGCTGGAACCTGTGCGCCAAGCGATCCACGAAGGTGTCGTTGATCTTTATTTTGCCAACGACACGCATTTTTCCACGACCGGTTATTTGCTCATGGGACGGGAGATTTATCGGAATCTTGATCCAGCCGGAGCGGTCTCTGCTCAGCATTGACCCCAATCCGCAACTCTCGCCTGCGGGCGATGGAAGCTAACCCGCGCGTTTATCCCGCTCAATCAGCGCATACGCCGAGTGGTTGTGGATGGATTCGAAGTTTTCCGATTCGACGATGTAGGCGTCTATGCGGGGTTCGGCGTTGAGTTGGGCGGCGACGTCGCGCACCATGTCTTCGACGAATTTTGGGTTGTCGTAGGCGCGTTCGGTGACGTATTTTTCGTCGGGGCGTTTGAGCAGGCCGTAGAGTTGGCAGGAGGCTTGTTCTTCGACCAGCGTGATGATGTCTTCCACCCAGATGAAGTCGTTGATGAGCGCGGTGATGGTGACGTGCGAGCGTTGGTTGTGCGCGCCGTAGTCGGAGATTTTTTTGGAGCACGGGCACAGGCTGGTGACCGGCACGAGCACTTTGACCGTGATGCTGTATTGTCCGTTGTTGATCGCGCCGATGAAGCTGACTTCGTAATCCAGCAGGCTTTGCACGCCGGAGACGGGCGCGGCTTTGTTGACGAAATACGGGAATGTCATTTCGATGTGGCCGGACTGGGCTTCGAGGCGTTTGACCATTTCGCGCAGGATGGTCTCGAAATTTTCCACCGAAATTTCGCGCTCGTTCATGTTGAGGATTTCGACGAAGCGCGACATGTGCGTGCCTTTGAAATTGTGCGGCAAATGCACATACATGTTGAACAGCGCGACGGTGTGCTGCACGCCGCCGGTTTTGTCCTTGACCTTGATCGGGTGGCGGATGGCTTTGATGCCGACTTTGTCTATGGCGAGATGGCGGACATCGGGCGTGTTTTGCACGTCTTCGATGGGTTGCGGTGCGGGGGAAAGCATGGGTTTTTCCATGGGCATAATCAATACTTGAGTTTACTACTCGGTTAATTTTTTCTCAATGGCCGCGCGGATGCCGTTCGCATCCAGCCCGCATTCGGCCAGCAATTTTTCCGGCGCGCCGTGTTCGATGAACGCATCCGGCAGACCCAGCGACAAGGTGGGCGTGGTCACGTTGGTGGATTGCAGGGCTTCGATCACCGCCGCGCCCGCGCCACCCATGAGCGCGTTTTCCTCAACGGTGACGAGCAGTTCGTGGCTGGATGCGAGTTGATGAATCAATGCCGTATCCAGCGGTTTCACAAAGCGCATATTGGCCACGGTCGCGTCCAGTGCCTCCGCCGCTTCCAGCGCGGGTTGCAACATGCTGCCGAAGGCGAGGATGGCGATTTTTTTTCCGTGACGGCGGATTTCGCCCTTGCCGAGCGGCAGCGGTTCCAAGGCTTGCGTGACGGCGACGCCGGAGCCGCCGCCGCGCGGATAACGCACCGCGGATGGACTGTCCAGCATGAAGCCGGTGGTGAGCATTTGGCGGCATTCGTTTTCGTCCGCGGGACACATCACGACCATGTTGGGGATGCAGCGCAGATAGGAAATATCGAAACTTCCGGCGTGCGTCGGCCCGTCCGCGCCGACCAGCCCCGCGCGGTCAATCGCGAGCAGCACGGGCAGATTTTGCAGCGCGATGTCGTGGATGAGTTGGTCGTAAGCGCGTTGCAAAAAAGTCGAGTAAATCGCGACCACCGGCTTGCGCCCGTCGCACGCGAGACCCGCCGCGAAAGTGAGCGCGTGCTGCTCGGCGATGCCGACATCGAAATAACGGTCGGGAAATTTTTCCTGGAAGCGGTTAAGGCCGGAGCCGTCGCACATGGCGGGCGTGATGCCGATGAGACGTTCGTCCTGTTCGGCCATATCCACCAGCCAGTCGCCGAAAATTTGCGTGTATGTTTTGCGTTCGGAACCCGGCGGCGTTTCGCCGTTTTCCGGGTCGAATTTTCCTATGCCGTGGTATTTGCCGGGGTTGTCTTCGGCAGGTTTGAAGCCGCGACCTTTTTGCGTGATGACGTGCAGAAACTGCGGCCCCTGAAGCTGGCGAATGTTGGAAAGCGTGACGATGAGCGCGTCCAGATCGTGGCCGTCTATCGGGCCGATGTAGTTGAAGCCGAATTCCTCGAACAAGGTTCCGGGCGTCACCATGCCTTTGACGTGTTCTTCCGCGCGTTTCGCCAGTTCCAGAATCGGCGGCGCAACGCCCAGCATTTTTTTGGTGTTGCGACGCATGTTGTTGTAGAGCTTGCCGGAGAAAATGCGCGCGAGATAATTGTCGAGCGCGCCGACATTGGGCGAGATGGACATGCCGTTGTCGTTGAGGATGACCAGCAGATTGGCATCCATCGCGCCCGCGTTGTTGAGCGCTTCAAACGCCATGCCCGCGGTCATCGCGCCGTCGCCGATCACCGCGACCGCGCGCCGGTCAGAGCCGGTTTTTTGCGCCGCCACCGCCATGCCGAGCGCGGCGGAAATCGAGGTGCTGGAATGTCCCGTGCCGAACGCGTCATAGGCGCTTTCCGCGCGACGCGGAAACCCCGCGATGCCGCCCGCCTTGCGGAGTTTGGACATGGCATCACGCCGCCCCGTGAGTATTTTGTGCGGATAGGTTTGATGTCCCACGTCCCACACCAGCCGGTCGTCGGGCGTGTTGAAAACATAGTGCAGCGCGATGGTGAGCTCCACCACGCCGAGATTGGAGGCGAGATGCCCGCCGGTCTGTGCGACGCTGCGGATGAGAAAATCGCGCAGTTCCGCCGCGAGTTGCGGCAGGTCTTTTTTATCCAGTTGGCGCAGTTGCGCGGGATCGGTTATGGATTCAAGCAATGGATGCATTCAGAAAGATCGTCCGGTTATGAAATCGGCAAGCTGCGTCAAACGCCGCCCCGCGTCGCCAAACGGGGCAATGTCGGCCACGGCGTCGGCATGAAGCTCGGCGGCAAATTCCCGCGCCCGCGCAAGGCCGAGAATGGTGACATAAGTCGGCTTGTTGTTCTTCGCGTCCTTGCCCGCCGTCTTACCCAGCGTGACCGTATCGGCCTCGGCATCGAGAATATCATCCACGACTTGAAAAGCAAGGCCGATGTTCTTGGCATAACGATCAGCCGCGCGCAGTTTTTCCGCGTCCGGCGCGTCGGCGCAATGCGCGCCCAGCAACACCGCCGCGCGTATCAACGCGCCGGTTTTGTGGATGTGCATGAACTCCAGCTCCTGCTGGCTCAGGTTCAAACCCACGCTCGCCAGATCAATCGCCTGCCCGCCCGCCATGCCGCGCGATCCGCTCGCCGTCGCGAGCAGATGAATCATGCGCGTCTGCCGCGCGGCATCGCCGCACAGCCCCGGCTGCGCGAGCGTCTGAAACGCAAGACTTTGCAGCGCATCCCCCGCCAGCAACGCGGTCGCATCATCGAATTGCTTGTGACACGACGGCTTGCCGCGTCGCAAATCGTCGTCATCCATGCACGGCATATCATCGTGGATGAGCGAATAAGCGTGGATCATCTCGACCGCCGCCGCCGCCAAATCCACACGCTCCGCCGCCGCGCCGAACAACTCGCCCGCGCCATGCGCCAACAAAGGCCGCACGCGCTTGCCGCCGCCCAGAATCGCATAACGCATCGCCGCATGAAGCCGCGCGGGAGCCACATCCTCCGGCGGCAACAAGGCATCAAGCGTGGATTCGGCGCGCGCCTGTATCCGCGCCGCCCAGGAAGAAAAATCACTCATCGTCGTTTGGGGTAAAGGGTTGCAGAGCGCCGGCCTCGTTCAAAACGCGCACCTGCTGCTCCACATCCGCCAGCGTCTTCTGGCAAAACTGCAACAACTCGGCACCGCGCTTGTAGGAAGCCAACGACTGCTCAAGCGGCAGCTCCCCGGATTCCAACTGGGAAACGAGCGACTCAAGTTCCAAAAGCGCCTGCTCAAAGCCGACCGACTGGGTTTTTTTACGCATGAAATAAAGCCTGTAGAGGAGCTAAACCGTAACAAAATAGAGGCAGATGGTCAAATGACTAACGCTATTTTATTGGAAAATGGGTGGGGGCGCAGTGTGGGGTGGGTGTAGTATCATACGGAAGCATTTTTTATAGCGCATGAAACACGTCACAAATGGCAATTACAGCAGATGATCAAGTCGTGGGGATTACAGTAAATGAATAAAGACAAAGTGGCGCTCATCACGGGCGTGACGGGGCAGGACGGCGCATACCTTGCCGAATTTCTTTTGAACAAAGGCTATGTGGTGCATGGCATCAAACGCCGCGCTTCGTCATTCAATACGGCGCGCATTGACCATCTCTATCGTGACCCGCATGAAAAAGACGTGCGGTTCTTTTTGCATCACGGGGATCTGACGGATTCAAGTAGCTTGATTCGCATCATCCAGCAAGTACAGCCGGATGAAATCTACAATCTCGCCGCGCAAAGCCACGTTGCTGTTTCGTTCGAGGAGCCGGAGTACACAGCAAACTCGGATGCGCTCGGCGCGTTGCGTGTGCTGGAGGCGATACGCATACTCGGCATGGAAAAGAAAACACGGTTTTATCAAGCCTCGACTTCCGAGTTGTACGGCTTGGTGCAGGAAACCCCGCAGAAAGAAACTACGCCGTTTTATCCGCGCTCACCTTACGCGGTTGCCAAATTGTATGCTTACTGGATCACCGTCAATTACCGCGAAGCGTATGGCATCTACGCCTGCAACGGCATTTTGTTCAACCACGAATCGCCGGTGCGCGGCGAGAATTTCGTCACACGCAAAATCACCCGCGCCTTGGCGCGTAACAAACTGGGTTTGCAAGAGCGGCTTTATCTGGGCAATCTCGATGCCAAGCGCGATTGGGGACACGCCAAGGATTATGTCGAAATGCAATGGTTGATGTTGCAACAAGCTCAACCGGAAGATTTCGTCATTGCCACCGGCGTGCAATACAGTGTGCGCGATTTCGTCAATGCGGCCGCGCAGGAAATTGACCTCAAAATTCGTTGGGAAGGCAGCGGCGTGGACGAGAAAGGCCATGACGAACAAGGCAAGTGCATTGTCAGCGTTGATCCACGTTATTTCCGTCCGACCGAAGTTGAAACTTTGCTGGGCGATGCGAGTAAAGCCAGGGAAAAATTGGGCTGGACGCCTAAAACCACATTCGCCGAGCTGGTCAGCGAAATGATGCGCGAGGACATGAAATCTGCGCAACGAGACGAACTGGTCAAGCGTCATGGCTACTACACCAACGCTTACAACGAATAAGTACACATCGTGAGGCTTGCCCGCAATCTGTTGATAGGGCTGTTCGGCTCCGCTTGGACGGCGCTCCTTGGTCTGCTGGTCACGCCTTTCTTCCTGCATTATCTGGGTATTGAAGCCTACGGTCTGATTGGTTTTTTCATCACGCTGCAAGCCGTGCTCAGTTTGCTCGACATGGGGCTTGCGCCGACCATCAATCGGGAAGTGGCGCGTGGTCGGGCGATGAATAATTTGCAGGATGCAGGACGCTTGCTGCATACACTGGCCTGGGTCTATTGGATCGTGGCTGTGTTGCTTGGCTGTTTGATTCTATTGTTGGCTCCCTGGATTGCCGAGCGCTGGTTGCAAGTCAAACTGCTGTCGCCGGAAACAGTCAAACAGGCGGTAATGCTGATGGGCTTGATCGGGGCTTGCCGGTGGCCTATAGGGTTGTACACCGGCGTATTGTTGGGTGCCGAGCGGTTGGATTTGACGACCGGCATCACGATGGTTTTCTCGACAATAGGCAGCGTTGGCGGGATCGCCATTCTGGCTTGGGTATCCCCGACGGTCAGTGCCTTTTTTGTTTGGCAGGCTGTTGTGGGCGGCGTACAGGTTCTTGTGCTACGGGCAGTCGCATGGCGCACCATTGGGCGAGAAGATGGTATCCAGTTTGATTTTGACAGACTACGCAAGGTATTCCGGTTTTCTGCCGGCATGAGCCTGATTGCGTTGACCGGTGTTATTTTCACTCAACTGGATAAACTGGTTTTGAGCAAGACCTTGGATCTGGAAGGGTTTGGGCACTATATGCTGGCCACGGCTATTGCCGGAAGTCTTTACATGCTTATCACCCCTGTTTATAACGTTCTTTATCCGCGTCTTTCATTGTTGGTGGCCGCAGGGCAAACGGAGCAATTGATCAATTTGTACCGTCAGGGAACACGTGCTTATACGTTGATTCTCTTTTCCTTGACCATGTTTCTGGCGGTTTTCTCACAAGAGCTGGTATCGCTGTGGCTGCATAATCCCGGTATTGCCGCCGATGTTGCGCCCATTGTTTCAGTGCTGGTGATCGGTTCAGGGTTGCACGGCATCATGTTTTTTCCGTTTGCATTGCAACTCGCGCATGGCACAACCCGCTTGCCACTGTTGATTAACAGCATACTTATGATCGCTCTGTTCCCTTCGATTATTTTTCTGTCTTTACGGTATGGCGCTTTGGGCGCGGCATGGGCTTGGTTAAGTCTTCATGTGCTTTATGTCTTGCTCGGCACTTGGCTCACGCATCGCAGTTTATTGCGGGGATTGGGCTGGATATGGTTCTCGCGGGATGTAGGCATCTCTTTGCTTGTTGCGCTGATTTTTGGTTTCAGTGCGTATAGTGTGAACCGATGGTTGCCTTGGCCGGATTTGGCACGAATGGCATTGGGTACAATACTGACTTGGGGGATGATGGCTTGTTCGTGGAAAATGCTTTCCGAGCCAATACGAGCTGAGATTTATGCCAAACTGAGACATCAATGATACTCAGCGCAAGTTGGCTGCAGGATTTACCCATTATCAAATAATTACCTATGGACATTAATAACATTTCTCTTGCAGGAACGTATTTTTCCCAGTTTGGGGAAGATAAAATTCTCGCGTCCATTTTCAAAGGAAAAACCACAGGGTTCTGCATAGAAGTGGGTGCCAATGACGGCATCCACGGAAGCACAACTTTTTATTTTGAGCGAGCCGGGTGGGATTGCTTGCTAATCGAACCTAACCCGACATTGTGTGAGCAGATACGCGCCATTAGAACAGCATCTGTGGTCGAATGTGCTGCCTCAAGTCAAAGAGGACGGGTTGAGTTGCTTGTGGCCACAGGCGCGCCGCTGGCGCATGGAGTTTCGACCATTGAGGCGGGGGAGGGCGCAATCAAGAAAATCCAGTCCTATGGGTTCAGTTATAAAAAGATTATGGTTGAGTCATTGCCTTTGGACGAAATATTATCGGTATATGCTACAGGGCGCGAGATTGATTTCGTTTCTGTTGACGTGGAAGGTCACGAGCTTGAAGTTCTCAAGGGGTTCGATTTGGATCGTTGGCAGCCAACCATCCTGTTGTTGGAAGACAACTTTAATGGTACAGATACCACGGTACGCGACTATCTTGCGCGGTGTGGATACTATCCTTTTCGGCGTACGGGCGTAAATGATTGGTATGCTAAGCAAGGAGGAAAATACAAGCTAATTACTCTTCAAAATCGCGTCCCGTACTTCTTGGGAATGTGGCTAAAAAAACAGCGGGAACGACTCAAGAAAAAAACGACTATCCGGGCACTTTGGAAGGCATGGAAAAAAATATTGGGAGCCAAAAAATAATGCGGCTTTCCATTTGTATTCCCACTTATAACTTTGGCGCTTTCATTGGTGAGACACTGGACAGCATCTTGTCGCAACTCACGGATGGTGTAGAAGTGATCGTGCTGGATGGGGGATCCACAGACAATACTGCCGAAGTGGTCAGGCAAAAATTTGCCGGGATACCTAATCTGTTTTATCACCGACAAGCTGAGCGCGGAGGCATAGATCGCGATATTGAGCGGGTTGTCAGCATGGCGCGGGGAGAATACTGTTGGCTATTCTCTGCGGATGACATCATGCAACCAGGCGCGATTGAAACTGTGTTGTCATCAATCAAAACCGGGTTGGATATTTATATCTGTGAACATCGGCTAAGTACAATGCAATTGAAACCTATCAAGGAACACCCGCCATTTAATGGCTTTCCAGCAATGACGCAGTTTGATTTCTCACAAGGAAATGATCGGTGGCGTTATTTTGAATCTGCCAGAACCAGCGAGGCTTTCTTCAGTTATTTGGCAGGGCCAATTTTTAAAAAGAGTGTGTGGGATGCAGTAGATGTTCCTGAGTCAGTCTATGGTTCTTGCTGGATCGTTGCCGCGCATTTGTTACCCGCGTTCAAAAAAGAAGTTCGCATTCAATACCTGGGGAAGCTTTTGATGCTGAAAAGGGAGGGTAACGATTCTTTTTCTGGTGGAAATCGTGCCACACGATGCAAGATTGGCATCGAAAATTTCCAGAATGTGGCAAACCCAATATTTGGCATTTCCTCACGAGAGGCTTTTCATATCCGGCGTGTGCTGCAAAATGATGTCCCCCTTTTGGCATTGCTTGCAGCCAAATATCAAGCGTACAAGAATCATTGTGAACAGGATTTGTTATTGTTGCAGAGACAGGTCGCGATGCATTACATGGACAGCGGGCTTGGGAACAATCTCCGAAAAATTATTTTTTACATGCTGGGGTACAAGGCTTTGGTGATGGGATACCACGCGAGAGCTTTGATTAACAGGTTGCGGCGCAGGTAATTCCAAAATGGAAAACTTGAAACGCGAGGATATTGACGGGAAACCCAGTGTATTGGCAATTATTACAAGTCCATTGACGATGAGGTATGGCAGTGTGCTCGTCGCTCGCCATAGTCTTGAGAGACTAGCCGGCTTGTTTGAAATTGACCTTGTATGCCCGAATGGCAAACTTGAATGTGGCGAAGCTTTGACAAGTCTTCGAAGCATGACGCAGGTTCCGATACGCAAAGCTGGGAGGTTGAGGTATTGCTGGTTGGTTTTTTTAAGGATAGTAGGAATAGATTTCCCACTTACAGGTCAGGCAAATGCTCCAATGATGCGGAGGGCGGTTCGGAAAAAATTGGCGCTATGGAACTATTCTGCGATTTTGCTTTTTGATGTTGCATCTTCACAGTATGTCCCTACAGCGTATTGGAAGAAATCCATAGTCCATTTGGAAGATCCCCCGTCAATCCGGCTTCAGCGACTTGCACAATTGCCTAATATTTCCGTTCGGCAGAAACTGACGGCGGTGTATCTATCAATACGAATGCGTGCGTTTGAAAATAAATTATTGCCACATGTAAATCGCTCATTGCTTCTTTCTCATGCGGACATGGATGATTTGCAGAAGCAGTTTCCGAACGCTGTTTTTGCATGTGTTCCATATGCTGTTGAAGTTGCCCCCGACAATGAGGTGCTGTCAAGCGAACAGCGCATCTTTCCAATGGTTTATTCGGGAAATATGTTTCATCCAGCCAATGTGGATGGCGCTTTATTTTTGATTAATGACATCTTCCCCCTGATTCAGCGAAAACATCCCGAAGTTCGTTTATGGATAGTTGGGGCATCACCGGATGCGCGTATTCGCCAAGCTGCTGCCAAATATGGCGAGGCTATTGTTGTGACAGGAGAGGTTGAGAGTGTTGCCTACTATGTGCAACGGGCATGCGTGAGTATTTGTCCGGTCAGACTTAAAATTGGGGTTCAAACTAAAGTGCTGGAAGCTTTGATGCACGGAACACCAGTGGTTACAACAAGCATGGGCAACTCGGGAGTCGGAGGAATGAGTGGGCAGCATCTTTGGGTTGAGGATGAGCCGATGGCATTTGCAAAGAGAGTGTGTGATTTGCTTGACGGGAAAGATTGGTCAGAAATGTCAGTTGCCGGTAAAAAATTTGTTGAAGATGGTTTTACATGGGAAAAGAGTGTTTCTGAATTGGCAAAGCAAGTGAGGCAGGTAGCGGAAGAATGTGTCAGACCGCTTTAATCACCGGTATTTCCGGTCAAGATGGCATTTACTTGGCCGAATTTTTGCTGGCGCGAGGCTATCGAGTCATTGGCACAGCTCGACATGCGGACTGCGCTAGGTTGCAGTTTTCATCTGCGCTTATCGGGCAGTTGATCGTGGAAGAATGGGACTTACTGGATCAAGCAAAGATTTTTAATCTGTTGGCATGCCACCGTCCCGGCGAAGTTTATAATCTTGCCGCATATTCTTCCGGTACAGGCATGTACGATAATCCTGCCGATATCGGAGAAATAAATGGATTGGCTGTGACGCGCATACTGGAAGCGATACGTCAGACAGACAAAAACATCCGCTTCTGTCAGGCTTCCAGTCGTGAGATATTCGGCGAAGCTATAGAAAGTCCGCAGACGGAAAATACCTTTGCCAATCCGCGTAGCCCTTATGGGGCAGCCAAACTGTATGCCGATGCGATGGTGCGTATTTATCGTCAACGTTATGGCTTGTTTACCTGTTCGGCGATTTTGTTCAATCATGAAAGCCCACGCCGTCGGCAGGAATTTGTGACACGAAAAATTGCCCACGCGGCAGCGAGTATCAAGCTGGGATTAAGCGATGAATTGCGTCTCGGCAGCCTGGATGCACAACGCGACTGGGGTTCTGTCGGTGATTACGTGCGCGCCATGTGGATGATGTTGCAACATACGCAGCCGGATGATTACATTGTGGCGACTGGTGAAATGCACACAGTACGTGAATTTTGCGAAATTGCATTTCGCCACGTTGGGTTGGATTATCGTGATTATGTGCGTGAGGATAAGGATGCGATTCGTCCGAACGAGCCGTTTCCCTTGGTTGGTTGCGCTGACAAGGCTAAAAATGTGCTGGGTTGGTCACCGCAGATTGAATTTGAGCAACTGGTGGGCATGATGGTGGATGCGGATTTGACATTACTTGGGGCGTCCCTAAAACAATAGTACGAGAGAAAACATGACTTACAGAAAAATCGAAAAATGCAGAATTTGCGGCAACACGCATCTCGAATGTGTGTTGGATTTGGGTGAGCAAATGCTCACCGGCGTTTTTCCGCGTGAGAAAAACGCGAAGGTGACAACCGGCCCATTGCGCTTGGTAAAGTGCATGGGCGATAACGCTTGCGGCTTGCTGCAATTGGAACATAGCTATGACCTCGGCGAAATGTACGGCGAGAATTACGGCTACCGTTCCGGCCTGAACGCCAGCATGGTCGCGCATTTGCATGGCAAGGTGGAGCGCATTCGCAATATGGTGGAATTGAAGCCGGGCGATCTGGTCATTGACATTGGCAGCAACGACAGTACTACGCTGCAAGCCTATCCCAAGAATCTGGATTTGGTGGGTATTGACCCGACAGGTGTCAAATTCCACACCTACTATCCGTCGCATATTCAGCTTATCCCGGATTTCTTTTCTTCCCGCTTGTTGCAGGAGCGCTTCCCCAACAGAAAAGCAAAAGTCGTCACGTCTTTTTCCATGTTCTACGATCTGGAAGCACCGATGTTCTTTATGAAGGAAGTGCACGATGTACTGGCAGACGATGGCATCTGGGTGTTTGAGCAGAGCTACATGCCAACCATGCTGGCAACCAACTCCTACGACACGGTTTGCCACGAGCATCTGGAATTTTATGCGTTGCGCCAGATTAAATGGATGACGGATCGCATTGGCTTCAAAATTCTCGATGTCGAGTTCAATGATGTGAACGGCGGCAGCTTTTCGGTCACTGTTGCAAAATTATCTGGCACCGAGGCGGTTCCGGTCGCGGTGCAAAAAATACTGGATGACGAGCATGTGCAAGGGCTGGACACATTGATACCCTACCAAGCATTCGCCGCTCGAGTCGCACAAACTCGTTTGGACCTGCTGGCATTTATCCGCAACGCGCACACGGAAGGCAAAACCGTCGCCGCGCTGGGCGCGTCAACCAAGGGGAATGTGCTGTTGCAATACTGCGGCATCACCGAAAAGGAAATAACCTGTGTCGGTGAAGTGAATGCGGAAAAATACGGTTGCTATACGCCGGGAACGTGGATCCCCATTGTTCCTGAAGCCGATATGTTGCACGATGAACCAGATTATTTAATCGTGCTGCCATGGCATTTCAGGCGATTCTTCCTCGTTAATCGAAAATGGGAACACGCAAGATTGGTTTTTCCGTTACCTAATTTGGAAATTATCTAAGCTGTAGTACAAAACGGAACATTAATGCCAAGCGACTTGCATACCAAGCCCATATTGTTGTCGCCCACTTCAAACATGGAGTTATCTTCGTTAGCGGCGATTGTTGTTTGTTTCTATCCGGATGCCGAGAAACTAAGCCGGTTAGTTACAAGAATTTCTCCATCGGTTAGATTGGTTATTCTTTTTGATAACGGGGGATTGGATATCAACTGTCTTCCCAAGGTTGAAGTTGAAATTCATGTTGAGTCTCGGAGAGTAAATGTTGGGGTTGCCACGGCATTAAATCAAGCTTGCCAAGTGGCCGTCCAGCGAGGTATGCATTATGCCGTTTCCTTTGATCAGGATAGCTTGCCTGCCCCCGAAATGATTGAGGTGCTAATGTCAGAAATGCGCTTGGCGAGGTCGGATGGCATACGTGTGGCTGCGATCGGACCACAAATACGGGATGTGCGTGATGGCAAAATGTGGCATTCCGCGTTTGCGCGAACAGCAGGCTGGATACCTGAGAAATGGCATGGTTCAGGAACGGAAGAGGTCTCACTGCTGCTTACGTCCGGTTGCTTGTTTGATTTGACTGCGTGGCAAACTATTCCGTTTGATGATCAATTATTTATTGATTATGTTGATCATAATTGGTGTTGGCGACTTGCAAAACATGGATATAAAGTTTTGGGTACCACTAAAACTTTTCTCATGCACGAACTATCGGATGGCTTGAGATCATTTGGTAAGCGAGCCTTAGGGCGATATAGCCCGATACGTCGCTACTTTCAATTTAGGAATGCTGTATATCATTTGCTGTATTTTCCCATGCCTCTGGGCGGAAAATTGTTTGTGATGCGTAACATTATTAGCATGTTGGCATCAGTTATTTTTCTGGACAACTCTTGTGGGTTATCTCTGAAGCAGAGTATGCGAGGAGTGATGCATGGTGTATGCAAGAGTTTTGGATTGCATCTTCTTGTATAAAGCGCTTATCAAGGAACTAGGTTGAAAAATTTGCTTTCCCAGTCCGTGCCATTATCTTCTGATACCTTATATACAGGATGGCGCGTATTCATTCTTCTGGCATGTTATAACGGAGCGCGGTATGTTGAGGAGCAAATTCGGAGTATACAGGCGCAGCATTTCAGCGATTGGGTATTGATTGTGCGAGATGACGGGTCGCGTGATGATACCGTTGAGATTATCCAGCGTCTCACACAGGAGGATGCGCGCATTCATCTACTGGATGATAGGATCGGCAATCTTGGGGTCTCTGGTAATTTTTCAGAGCTCATGCAGTATGCGTTGATGCGGGAGGCGGACTATGTATTTTTTTCCGACCAAGATGATATATGGAATCCGGACAAACTGGGGGTGATGCTTGCTGCAATGCGTGAAATGGAGGCCACTGAAGGTAACAGGCTGCCATTGTTGGTGTATAGCGATCTTGCTGTAGTGGATGCACAGAAAAAAATGATTGCCCCATCATTTTTGAAGTATGTAAAACGCTCGCCTGCGCATACCAACTTAGGAGTTTTACTGGCGCAATGTCAGGTGGTTGGATGCGCTTGTTTGGTGAATCGGGCGGCGCTTGATCTTGCCTGTCCAGTGCCCCAGGGTGCGTGGATGCACGATTGGTGGTTGGCGATTCTGTGCGCTGCGGTTGGGCGCATCGGTTATGTCGAGCAGCCATTGGTACAGTACCGTCAACATGGGGCTAACGTCTTTGGGGTTAAATCTTTTTGGTATCGTGTGGCAAGATTTTTATATTCACCCAAGCGCTGGCGGGATCAGATATCTATTGTTTATCGTAGCATTTTGCAAGCGGGTTTGGTACGAGAGCGCATACGATCACGGGGCGCACATCCCCACTTCGAATCTGAGCAACAGCTTGCCAACTATGCAAACCTTCTGGCAGTTCCTGCGTTTAAGCGGTTAGGCATATTGAAAGCTTGTGGAAGCTATAGAACCATGCCGCTGGAAAATGCAATTTTTAAACTCCTGTTGATATTGCAGCGCCGTGACGGATAAATTATCTGCTTGGTAATGTGCTAAATGGCTTGCATGTGTTGGCAATGATCTCGGAGGGAGTCGTTATAAAATGGACTTGCTCTCGTTGATGCGTGCTGTAATTTTTCACAAAGTCTGCAATGATGTTCGTATCGTAGTGGCTCAATACACAATTCTCCCCCAACCCTTCTTGTCGCTCAGTGGCTTGCCGTAGCAGTAGAATCGGCTTTCCAAGGTAATAACACTCCTCCTGATTGCTTCCGCCATCGCTGATGACGAACTCAGCTTGACTCAGCAATTTTATGAATCGGAAATAGTCGTACCGCTCCCGAAGCTCAATATTCGGATGTTGTTCCAAGACTTGGTAGAGGTCGAAGTGATGCAGTTTTTTTTGAGTTGGCTGGTGCAGGATAAAGAGGATTTTTTTTGTATCGGCGATATTGCAAACAATATCAACAATTCTTTGCAGAGCCTGACGTGAGTATATATTTTCAAACCGGTGCAAAGTAGCAATGGCATAAGGTTCGGATGGGAAGTCCACATCCAGACTGTCAATAGTTGATTGAGCCATGTGCAACGCATCCGCTAACGTATTGGCACCAGTATTGATTTTGTGTCCCGCATATTTCTGCACGTTCTTTACTGCCCAGTCTCCAGGACAGAAGTAATAGTCGGCAAGCCAGAATGTTAAAAGTCGTGTTATCTCCTCAGGAAACGGATGCAACAAATTGTGCGATCGTAGCCCGGATTCCACATGCCCCACTTTCAAGCGCCCGATTTTTGCCATGAGCGCGCCCAGCAGTGTTGAAAATGTATCGCCGTGTACCAATACAATGCCTTGACGATCATTTCCAAAAATTTCGCGGCGACGCCACAAGGTTTTCCATAGAATACGAATGCCCCAGATTGCCATCTTGGGTATGGACGTAATATCCGAACCTTGATACAGCACATAATCCGGTTTGGGCAAACGGAAGTTCGCGAGAATATCTTCCATCGTGTCTCGATGTTGACCCGTGGAAATAAATCGGTAAGGCAAACCGCCATCGCGAAGCATCCGCATCACCGGAGCCATTTTAATCAGTTGAGCTTTGGTGCCTATTACGATGTGAATCATGGGAGGGCTAATCGTCGTCTTTGTAGATCAATGTTGTGATTTGTTCTGAAATCAATCCCATCAGAAAGACAAGCATGGAGGTGATGAATAATAGCGCTGACATGTTGGTAAAGCGGTGGAAGGTCAGGTAAGTATATAAATAATATCCAAGCCCGGTGGCGAAAAATGCCGCGCTGAGAGGGGTAAATAGCTTTAGCGGGGAATACAAAGTGCCGATCTTGAAAATAATCAGCAGAAAACGCATTCCGTCTTTGAACAGTCGGATATGGCTTTTTCCGATGCGCTTGGGCGCTTCGATGGGGATGTAGGCGACCGAATATCCGGCGCGAAAAAAACTCATGGTGATCGTCGTCGGATAAGAAAATCCGTTCGGCAGCAGGTAAAGAAACTGGCGGAACTTGTCCGCACGAACCGCCCGAAATCCCGAAGTTAAATCTGAGATTTTATGGCCGACCATCCATGAGGCAAGACGATTGTAAAATCCATTTGCCGTGGCGCGATGAACTCCAGCCTGGGATGCGCGGGAGCGTGCGCCCACAACCATGTCATGTCCTTCATTCAACGTGTCAAGCAACCGTTGAATATCTTCCGGCTTGTGCTGACCGTCGGCATCCATGAAAACCAGAATGTCACCCGTGGCCGCGCGCGCGCCGGTTTTGATGGCTGCGCCATTGCCCTTGGAATAGGCGTGTTCAACCAACCGGCAACGATATTGCGCGACCAATTCGGCGGTATTGTCGGAGGAGCCGTCGCTGACGACGATGATCTCCGCTTCGGGGTAGCGCGTTACCAATTCCGGCAACAATTGCGCCAATGCCGCCGCTTCATTTTTGGCTGGTAGGATGAGGCTGAGTTTGGTCATTTGGTTGTTGGTTCGGTAGTTGGGGACCCCAAGTGATAATTACGCCACTTTTCAAAAGTCGTATCTGCCCGGAAAAATATTTTAGTTTGTCTGCGTCTTCAGCAATAGCAATCCATTTTTGTTGGTTTGCCTTGTCTCCGACTTGACCATAGAGACTTGCCAACATAACTTTGAATTCGGTATGACTAGGCGCAGTCTTTACGGCCTCCTCCGCCAGAGGAATGGCTTTGTCGCATATTTTGTAATAGTTGCAATAAGCTATGCTACGAGCGATTAGCAAATGACCCCTGCTATCTCCTTGCAGCCCGGGATTGGCAAGTGCAGAAACAAATATGCCATCAAGCTGCTCTTTTGTAACTCTATTGGGATAGCCTAGTTGCCCGATACTTAGCAATCCTTGGGCAATATAATACCCATCATTCCCAGGGGGAATAGATTTCAGTTTTTCTTGCAGTGAGACAATAAATGAAGGATCAATTGGCTTTCCGGCAGCCAGCCAGGTTTGTAACTCTGCAATGAATGGTTCAATTCTAGGGTTCTCGGCCTGTTTTGCTTTGTGGTAGTAGCTGATGGCTTTCGCAAAGTAAAATTCTTTATTTCCCATATCAGCAAGCATCGTCTGCGTCATGGTTCTTCCGGCATTGAAATTTGAACGGGAAGAATGGGGGTGGTGTTCGGCTTCATAAAGAGTGTAAGCAGCGGGATCCCCGAAATAGGAAGCACGCGTGGCTGTTGAAATTCCCAACAAACCGATAAAACAGTAAAGAAAGGAATAAGCAATTCTGCGCTGCTTTTGTGTGCGAGTCACCAATAGCGCATAGTACACAATTGCGATGATGGGGCCGAACATGGCCAGATAGTTGCGATGTTCGAACATGAGTTCCAGCGGGAACACTGTTGACTCAAGCAGGTGAGAGCTATAAAACCACAACACTGCAAAACTGAATACAGGCTGCTTTGTCCGGTAGCGGAGCGCGGCGAATATCAGCGTCAGATGGAAGATCAGTGCCAATACCGTAGTAATTGGACTAAACAGGCCATGAGATATAGGCATGTCGTCAAGAAGAAGTCCCATGCTGGTAATATCAGGGAGCACAATTTGCCGCAAATAAACGAACAAAATGCGCTGCTCGGTCCAAACGCGTTCTCCAAGCGTGAAGTCACGCGCAGCATAACTGGTAACCCAATCGGTCATGAGTAGCGTTTTCAGGGCAAAAATGGCGATGGCGGTTCCGCCGAGTATGAGCATCCATTTGCGAAGTTTGAGCCAATACACAGGTGTTTTTTCAACGTTTGCAAAGATTGTGAACTCCAGAACGGCAAGCTGAATTGGAAGTAATAAAGCGTTTTCTTTGGAAAATATGGCCAACAGAAAGGTGACGGTTACGCCGAATATCATCAGAAAAAGATGCTTGGGGAATCGCCACTTCAAGTTTCTCTTGCCTTGTAGGGGCGAGCGGGGGAGCTTGCCATCTCGATCGAGCCTTGTCCTGTAAAAAGCGTATATTGCCAGCGCAAGTAAAGAAAACAATCCTGCGAGACTGGTCATACGCTGGATAATATACAAAACGCTTGTGAGATTATAGGGATGCAACCCCCAAATCAGCATCACAATCAACGCAAAATGAAACGGAGTAATTGGCATGTCTCGTTGCCGATTCAATGTCTTGGCGACTAACCACGTAAACACGAATACCGCCAGCGCCGCAAGCAGATGTATGGTGATATTGGTAACGATGTAGGCTTGCGGGTTCAAACCATAAAAATAATGGTTGAGTGTCACAGTCAGCATCGCAACAGGGCGTTTCAGAGGCCCGGCATTGCTGGATAGCATGGCATGCCAGAGTTCGGTCGGGGTAAGTGACGGAATATCGAGCGCCGTGTTGTCCAAGATGTTCGGATAGTCGTCAAAAAGAAATCCGCTGTGTAATCCCGGCAAATAGACAGCGACTATCAGAAGCAAGACTACCGCTACAAGAAAACTAGGTTTAAATTTCATTTTGCAAAAAACAAAACCCCGGAAAACCGGGGTTTTGTAGCAACTAATGCAACTTGATTAACGGCAGGTAGCCGGCGAGTAACGCTCAGGAAGAGCCTCCCCTGCACCAGTGGGTACAGCGATAGCGGAGAGAGCCTGACCTGAAGAGCACTTCCATGTAATCAAACCATTTAATGTCGTAACTGCGCCGAGAACAAACGCGTAAGTCTGATTATTTGAAGATACGCTGGCACCCATAATGACTTCAATCTGCCCAACACTATTAGTAGCGCCAGGAGGTGTCGCAGTCTGATTCCAAGCTACGCTTCTAGTGTAGCCCGCACCATCAGTGCTAAAGCCCGCACTGGCGGTAGTTGTCGGGAAGCGATTATTGGCAGCATAGAACTCGGCAACAGAGCTCTTCGCCGCATCAGCGCGCGTCAGACCTTCAGCGACTCTAGCACGCACCGTGTAATCCTGATAAGCCGGCAGAGCCAGCGCTGCGAGAATACCGACGATCGCGACAACGATCATCAACTCGATAAGGGTGAAACCCTTTTGAACCTTCTTCATCGTACGATTGCTAAACATGATCAAAACCCCCTTGGTTGTGAAAAATAACGGTAAAACTGCGCGCCGACTGCAAAAGGATTTTTGCCAATTAACGCGCAAAACTACGAGGCCAGTATTACATTAATTTCCGCAAAGTGCAACTTTCTTTTGAATGCGTGGTCAGCGTCCGGTTTCCGCCCTCCCACCGCGAGGCTCTTTTCATCAGAAGGCAGAGCCAAGCGCTGTATGGCGGGTCGGGAAATCGTCTGCCTGCCGCGCGATCCAAGTCTGCCGAAGATGAACGGCCATATTGAGCCGACATTCGGCGGGGCGCTTCTGCTTTCATCGGCCTTTTTGACAAAATTTCAGAATGCCGTCACTGCGCGGGAAACCCCTCACACTATAAAGCGAGGGATTCCCCGTGGTTTTCTAATTCCCTTCGGCGACCTTTTTCAGGTTATCCAAACCTGGCTTGACGATTCCGGTGATCGCATTGAGGGCGGATTCATCGTCTTGTCCGGCGGGGATGGGCGGGTTCAGTAGATATTTGCGGTAGAAGCGCGCCATCCATTGCACGGTGGTTTCGTTGGGGTTGGCACCTTGCTTGACGGTGATGACGGCGTAATAGTCGTTGACCGGCAGCGGGCTTTCCGTGATTTCGTATTTGAGGCGCATGTCGGCATCGTTTTTCTCTTTGAGGCGCTCCTTGATGATGCCGCCGTCCTTGAGAGTCAGCGTGCGGAAGGTGTCGTCGCCTTTCTTTTCAATGCTGCTGGCTTTGACGGCGGGATGCCATTTGGGCATACCGTTGAAATCGCCGACGATCGCCCAGACTTTGGCGGGCGGCGCTTTGATGGTGATGGTTTCTTCGACTTTCTGCGGGCTGGGGCCGTGCGCCGAGGCGGCAAAGGGCAGCAGGGAAGCGAGGATGACTGCGAACAACTTTTTCATGCTAAAAGCTCCTTGGTTTTAAAAGTGAACACGAAATTGTAACGTTTTATACCCGGTTTCGGCTTACCGGCTTTCAAGAATAAATTGTCCGAAAGCGCGACTTTCCTTTCCGGTCGGGATATGCGCGATGACTTGATGGGTCGCGGCGTCCACCACGGTCAGTTCATTGTCCATCCAGCTCGCGATGTAAATCCGGTTTGTGGCGGCAGACCAAGCCACGCCTTCCGGTGTCGCGCCGACCGGCACGGTGGCAAGGGTTTGCAGCGTTTTCGCATCAATGACGGAAAGCGTATCCGCGCGGGTGTTGCTGACATACAGGCGGCTGCCGTCGCTGTTCGTCGTCGCGCAGTAGGGATGATCGCCGACCGGAATGGTGGCGATGGTTTCCAGCGTGCGGGTATCGAGCACCGTCACATTGTTTGACCACACATTCACGACATAAAGCCGCTGGCCATCGGGCGACAGTGTGAGGCCGAAGGGATGCGTTCCGACCGCGATTTTTTTGAGGATGGCACCTGTGTGCGCGTCGAGCACGGTGACATCGTTACTATCCCGGTTGGCAACGAACAACCGTTTCTCATCAAGCGCAAGCTGCAACCCTGCGGGCGCTTGCGGCGCTTCAACCTCAAACCGGACGGTTTTCGTCAGCGGCTCAATGGCGAGCAGCCGGTTGTTGAACCAGTCGGCCACATATAACAGTGTGCCATCGCGGGTTGCCGCCACGCCGACCGGACTTTGCCCGGCGGGGATTTCGGCGATGACGGCGTTGCTTCGCGTGTCAATCACGCTCACAGTGCCGCCATCCACATTAGTAATGAACGCGCGTTGCGCCAGCGGCGCAAGTGCCACGCCAACCGGCTTGGCTCCGACGGCAAGTTGGGCGATCACCTGATTTTTGTCGAGATCAACCACGGCCACCGTGTTGTCGCCCTGATTGGTGATATAAGCCAGCGCGGGCGCAGCCGAAGCCGGACTGCACAGCGCAATGAGACAAGCGATCAAAAAAATTCGAGACAGCATCAAGATAAAAAGCGGTGAACCGGAAGTTTCATTAACGTGGGCGCGGCATGTCGGGATGACATCATTCCTGAATATACCAATAAACGCGGACTTTCGGTTGGCTTTGGACGGCGGGATTGGCTTCGGCTTCAACCTCCGGCGCGGCGATGCCGCACCCGGCGCGCGCGGTGGCATCGGCGGGCGAGCGGGCGGAAATAAAAATTCGCAAACCTTGTTTGACATTGATGGATGCGCCGCTTTTATTGTCGGTGACGGTGGCATTGATTTCCCACAAAGTGTTATACGCATCAGCGCCGACCGCGACCGCGCTCCGGCATGAGGGAACCGCGAATGTCGCGGTGTAATCGGCGCTGCCGTTGTGATCCATATCCACTTTTTGCGGTGCAGGCGCGGCGGAAGTGTTCTGGAAATCGGACGCGATGACGCGCTCGATGGCGTCGTTCGCGGCGGCCAGCGATTCATCTTTGGATTGCATATTGCCCACCGCCCGCAAATTCGTCGTGCTCAAATGGAACGCGGTGGTGATGACCACGGTGATGAGTCCGAGCATAATCAGCCCGACCACCAACGCCACGCCGCTTTGCCTGGAATTCACGGCGTTTCCCTGCGTCCGGCAATGTTGTTGAGGCGCACGGTGGTCATAAACACATGGCGTTTGTAATGATCGTTGAACGGGCCGAGCGTGGCGCTTCCCAAGGTGTAGATTTTGGTATCGGTGTAATCCGGCGTTGGCTCGTCCGTGCGCGCGAGCACATAAATTTTCGCGGCGACCACATGCGTGTTTTGCGCGAGCGTGAGCGGCGGGCGAACGTAAACATCGGGGACGCCGTCGCCGCGGTTCGCGGCGGAGATGTGATGCGCGGGATCGTCCCATTTGATCGCGGCATCGTATTTCAACGCGGAGTTCGCGGCGGCGATGATGTTGCTGCCGTCATCGCTCACATCGTCTATGCCCAGCTCCACTCGAAACCCTTGAATGCCGCCGATGATAGGCTCCGGCGTTTGCGGCGCGAGCGACGTTCCGCTCAGATAAAAAGACGCGCGCATCAATGTGGGAATGCCGTCGCCCGCAGCAACACCGTAATCGCGGACATAATAAATGTTGGAAACGAATTTGCGTTTTTCCGCATAACCGTCGTGCGGGTCGGCTCCGGCGGAAAGCGTGCAATTGCGTTTTCTCAGAATGAATTTCGCGGCATCGGTATCCAGCACGAATTTTTCCGCATCGGCGGGGCAGCGCGACACCTGAAAATACAGTTCTCCGGCGGTGGCCGTGGCGCAATCGGCATCCCCTACCGCGCACATCGCGGCATGGCGAACGAGAAGAATATCGGTGTCGGGTTGTTTGTTTTTCAGCAGCGTCGCACAGCCGCTCGGAACGCTGTCGTAAAGTTGTGCCGCGATCCCCAGCAAATTGTGCTTGTAAGCCGGAGTCGTCGGCCAGGAAGCGTAGTTGGTACACGGGGCGGGCAGCGCGGTGGGCGCATCGCCGGGCGGCGTTTCCGGCGCGGCTGTCAGATCGTCGAATGCCGGAACATAATCGCCCCAAAAACCGGCGTGTTCCAAATCATGTTCGATCACCTGAATCGCAAATCGGCCATTTTCAATCTGGCTGTTGGTCTTGGCCATCTCCTGATTGGAGCGCGACACATTCAGATAAAGCGTAATCATCGCCGCCACGAGCAACAGGCTGAGCGTGACGGCAACCATCAGCTCAACCAGACTGAAGCCTTTTTGCGCGGGCGATGTCATGTGAGCGATGCAACGCGCACGACCGTGGTAACGACCCTCCGACATGAATCATTGACGCACGGAGTGCCGGGATTATCGTACAAACCTCGCGCGCATGGCGTGCCGACGGACGGCGCGGAAAGCGGAACCAGCCCCTGCCACGCAACCGTCACCATATAGGAACCGTCGTCGCGCAATTCCACGCAGCCGCGCCCGCCCAGCATCGCGCCCATGCGCGCGCTGCCGGAAGTTTCGGCGACGCCTTGCAGCGATTCGCACCACTCGCGGGCATCGACAGAACTTGTCGGGCAATCCATGCCCGCGCCAAGATAATCCGCCGTCACATAATCGGCGGCATGAGCGCGATTGATGGCGATGCGGTTGCTCATGTCGCTCAACAAAATCAACGCCTGCGTGCGCTGGTAAGCCTCCATTTCGGAAGATTGCACACGCGATTGCAAACCGGCCAAACCGAGCAGCCCGACCATGAGAATGACCGTGGTGACGAGCACCTCGATCATGGCCGAGCCGGAGTGTGTTTTCAGCGATTCCACTGTGAAGCGACCCCGCCGCGCGTTTTGTGACCGGAACTGTCTATCAATAAAACCCCATCGTCTTTTTGCATTTCCGTGGCGATGGGCGTGGCGATGATTTCATAACAAGGCACGTCGTTTACGGCGCAATCCAAAGAAATGCCCACCGTATAAAATTTTCCCACATCGTCAGCGATCGCCGCGCCCAGTCCGCCCGCGCCTATGACGGTGGTGTAAGCACGCTCGGCCAGCAGAAAATGCTGCTCGCGATTCGCCAGATCCATAAGCTGCGATTGCGCGGCGGCGCGGTTTCCGCGTATGACGTGATTGCGATAGCTCGGCCAAGCCAGCACCGCCAAAATCCCGATAACAGCAAGGGCGATCATCAACTCGATCAGGGTAAATCCTGAGTTTTTATTTTTCATTTTCAACATGTCGAGGAATACCCGGCGACATGCGTGATTCCGGCAGGCGAGCACAGCCGTATTCTGCCAGTGCGCGCGATCACAACGCGGATTTCCTTGTGCTCGGTTTTGAGGCTGATGTTGCCGTAGGTGCTGGAAACGAAAAGTTTGGTGCGCTCAAAATTCAAGCGATCGCCCGGCGCGCTGAGATGCGGCTCCAGCGCGACATCCGGGAAATCTTCCCTGATTTCGCGATGCGCGCTTCCGTCAATGGCGCACGCACTCTGCTCGAAACAATCGCACTGCGCGTCCATCTTCCACCCATAACACCAGTTTCCATCCGGCTGGGTCATAAACGTCACGCGCACCCGATTGTTTCTTTTGACCGCCTCCGACTTCGCAAGGCTCAAATCAAGATACAAGGCGGAAGCGGCGGATTTGATTCTTTGGCTTTCCAGAACGGAACGCCAGGAAGAGCCGACCAAAACGGTCAGAATGGCAAGCACGGAAAGCGCGACGACAAGTTCGACAAGAGTAAAGCCATCTCGTTTTATACTTTCTTTGCCCATCCTTAGGCTCCCTTTTGCAAAAGGTTTTTCTAAAAAAGCAGAAATGAAAAAGCGGAAATAATAGTAATACTGATTTTTGAAAATTGCTACAGAATTTATGAAATTTTGTTCATTTAATCAGGTGTGTATTGTCCGAATTAAGCTGATCCAACCAGAAAAAATCCCCGCCGGAGCGGGGATTTTTAAGGTTTGATGCGATACGGCTATTTCTTTTCCTTGACCGCTTTGGAGTCCGCCGGTTTTGCGCTGTTGGCGGCTTTGGTTCCGCCGCTGACCGTCAAATCCTTTTTGACGAGATCAACGGTTTTTTTGCCGAAGCCGGGCACGTTATCCAGCTCATCCACCGATTTGAACAGGCCGTTTTTTTGGCGATATTCAATGATGGCCTGGGCTTTTTTCGGGCCTATGCCTTTGACCGATTCAAGCTCGGTCTGCGAAGCCGTGTTGAGATCAACAGCGGCAAAGGCACCGAAGGTTGCAAAAGACAGCGAAAACAGGAGTGCAATTAAAAGCTTTTTCATTTGAATCTCCTAAAAGTTGCGGGTTTGAAACAGGCGGATGCCTGCTCCGCGGAAAATTATAGAAGAAAGTTTTGAAATTTGCATGTTCGAACAGATGGTTGGGAGATCTTGCTCCTGAACTCTGGTTTGAAGCGACCGATAAAAGGTGACCTCCCGACGATGGGGCGGCCTTCCCCGGCCTTCTGAAATATGAAAGAATGAGGGCATTCAATTTCAGGTTTAATGCCATGATAGACCGTGATGGTTATCGGCCTAACGTGGGCATCGTCATTTGCAATGCCTACAACAAGGTTTTTTGGGGCAAGCGCATCCGTGAGCATTCCTGGCAGTTTCCGCAGGGCGGGATACAGCATGGGGAGACGCCGGAGCAGGCCATGTATCGCGAGTTGACCGAGGAAGTCGGCTTGCTGCCGCAGCATGTGCGTATTCTTGGCCGGACGCGTGATTGGCTGCGCTATGACGTGCCCGCGCGCTGGGTCAAGCGCGAGTGGCGGGGCAGTTACAAGGGGCAAAAGCAGATCTGGTTTTTGCTGCGGCTGATCGGTCGGGATACGGATGTTTCGCTGCGCGCCAGCGCGCATCCCGAGTTTGACGCCTGGCGCTGGAGCGATTACTGGGTTCCGCTCGACGGCGTGATTGACTTCAAGCGCGAAGTTTACAAACAGGCGCTGAATGAGTTGGTCGGTCATCTGGGCGCGGACAAGCATCTGGCCGCAGACAACAAGCCACACGCGGAATTGGCGCGGGTTTCGTGAGTTGAAAATGTGCGAATAAAAAAACCGGATACCTGCTCGTATCCGGTTTTTTATCGCCTTGATTTTTTGCTAACCAAATTCGGCCAGAATGGTTGAACCCGCGCTGACTTTTTCGCCCAGCGCGACTTTGGGTGTGGCGGTGAGCGGCAGGTAAACATCCACGCGCGAGCCGAAGCGGATGAAGCCGTAGCGTTGGCCTTTGTGGAGTTGGCTGCCTGCGTCCGCGTAGCACAGGATGCGGCGGGCGACGAGGCCGGCGATTTGCACGCAGGTCACGTCCTGCCCGTCCGTGGTTTTGATCCACAGCGCGTTTCTTTCGTTTTCCAGCGAGGCTTTGTCGAGCGCGGCGTTGAAAAATTTGCCCGCGTGATACCAGCGTTGTTCGACGGTTCCGTTGACCGGGCTGCGGTTGGAATGCACGTTGAACACGTTCATGAACACGCTGATTTTGAGCGCGTCGCGCTTGAGGTAATCGTCATACGCCTTGCCGACCACGACGATGCGACCATCCGCCGGGGCGATGACGGCGTTCGCCTGTTCCGGCAATTGCCGGGGCGGGTCGCGGAAAAATTGCAGGATGAACAGCGTGATGATCCAGAGCGGAACCGACCATGCGGCGCAAAACCAGGTGGCGGCGACGGAGACGATCAGCGCGATGGCAAGAAACGGCCAGCCCTCGCGCGCGATGATGGGGTGGGGGTAGTTCATAATCTCCCGCAGGATGGTGACGCAGGGGCGGGTTTCAAACCCGCCCGATCCGTCTTAGTTTTTGGATTGGTCAACCAGTTTGTTCTTGGCGATCCACGGCATCATGGCGCGCAACTGCGTACCGACTTGTTCGACCGGGTGCGCGGCGTTGAGGCGGCGGCGCGCGGTCATTTCGGGGTAGTTGGTGCGGCCTTCCAGAATGAAACGTTTGGCGTATTCGCCGTTCTGGATGTTCTTCAGGCATTCCTTCATCGCCGCGCGCGCTTCGCCCGCGATCACACGTTGGCCGGTCACGTATTCGCCGTATTCGGCGTTGTTGGAGATGGAGTAATTCATGTTGGCGATGCCGCCTTCGTAGATCAAATCCACGATCAACTTCATCTCGTGCAAGCATTCAAAATACGCCATTTCCGGCGCGTAGCCCGCTTCCACCAGCGTCTCGAAACCGGCCTTGATGAGTTCCACCGCGCCGCCGCACAGCACGGCTTGCTCGCCGAACAAATCGGTTTCGGTTTCTTCGCGGAAATTGGTTTCGATCACGCCGCCCTTGGTTCCGCCGTTGGCTGCGGCGTATGACAGCGCGATGTCTTTCGCGCGGCCGCTTTTGTCCTGATACACGGCGATCAGCGTGGGCACGCCGCCGCCCTTGAGATATTCGGAGCGCACGGTATGACCGGGGCCTTTGGGCGCGATCATGATGACATCCACGTCGTCGCGCGGCACAACCTGGTTGTAATGCACATTGAAGCCATGCGCGAACGCGAGCGCCGCGCCCGCTTTCATGTTGGCGTGGACTTCGGCGTTGTAAACCTGCGGAATGTTTTCATCGGGCAACAGCATCATCACCACATCGGCGCTTTTCACCGCAGGCGTGATCTCGGCGACCTTGTGACCGGCTTTCTCGGCCTTGGCCCAGGAAGCGCCGCCTTTACGCAGGGCGACGGTGACGTTGACACCGGAATCCTTGAGATTTTGCGCGTGCGCGTGGCCTTGCGAACCGTAGCCGACGATGGTGATTTGCTTGCCCTTGATGAGGGACAGGTCGGCGTCTTTATCGTAATAAACTTTCATTTTTTTCCTTTCAATAAATCTTCAAATCAAACCTTGAGGATGCGATCGCCGCGCCCGATGCCGGATGCGCCGGTACGGACGGTTTCGAGGATCGCATTTTTGTCTATGGCTTCGAGGAAGGCATCCAGCTTGGAGCCTGAGCCGGTGAGTTCTATGGTGTAGCTGCCGCCGTCAACATCTATGATGCGACCGCGGAAGATGTCGCTCATGCGTTTCATCTCCTCGCGGTAAGCGCCGGTGGCGCGCACCTTAACCAGCATGAGTTCGCGCTCGATATGGCGACCGTCGGAAAGATCGAGCAGCTTGACCACATCCACCAGTTTGTTGAGCTGCTTGACGATCTGCTCGATCACCTCTTCCGAGCCGGAGGTGACGATGGTCATGCGCGACAGCGTTTCGTCCTCGGTCGGCGCGACGGTGAGCGATTCGATGTTGTAGCCGCGCGCTGAGAACAGTCCCGCCACGCGCGACAACGCGCCCGCTTCGTTTTCCATGAGCAGGGAAACAATATGACGCATCACAAATCCTCCGCCAGTATGATTTCGGACAAGCCCTTGCCGTTCGGAACCATGGGGAACACGTTTTCCTTGGGGTCGGTGATGAAATCCATGAACACCAGACGATTTTTGTTTTTCGCGCCGAAGGCTTCCTTCAACGCGCTTTCCACATCGCCCGGTTTGGTGATGCTCATGCCGACGTGACCGTAGGATTCGGCCAGCTTGACGAAATCGGGCAGGCTGTCCATATATGATTCGGAGTAGCGGTTCTCGTAGAAAAATTCCTGCCACTGTCGCACCATGCCGAGATAGCGGTTGTTGAGCAGAATCACCTTGATCGGCAGATGAAACTGCTTGCAGGTGGAAAGCTCCTGTATGTTCATTTGTATGCTGCCCTCGCCCGTGATGCAGGCGACCTGCGCGTCGGGAAAGGCGAACTGCGCGCCCATCGCGTAAGGCAAGCCCACGCCCATCGTGCCGAGGCCGCCGGAATTCAGCCAGCGACGCGGCTTGTCGAATTTGTAATACTGCGCCGCCCACATCTGGTGCTGGCCTACATCGGAAGTCACGAAGGCATCGCCCTTGGTCACTTCCCACAATTTTTCGACCACATATTGCGGTTTGATGACTGTATCGGACATGGCGTATTTCAAGCAGGATTTGCTGCGCCATTCCTCGATTTTTTGCCACCACGCCTTGAGCGGCTCGGCATTGTTCGGTTTTTCGCCCTCGTCCAGAAGATGCAGCATTTCCGCGAGCACGGATTTCACTTCGCCGACAATGGGCACATCCACTTTCACGCGCTTGGAAATGGAGGACGGGTCAACGTCAATGTGGATGATGGTGCGCGGATTCTGCCCGAAATGCGCCGGATTGCCGATCACGCGATCATCGAAACGCGCGCCCACGGCCAGCAGCACATCGCATTCCTGCATCGCCATATTCGCTTCCAGCGTACCGTGCATTCCCGGCATTCCGACGAACTGGCGATCCGTCGCGGGATAACCGCCCAGCCCCATCAGCGTGTTGGTGATCGGCAGATTGAGACGGCGCGTCAGGGTCGTCAACAACTCCGCCGCGTCGCCCAGCACCACGCCGCCGCCCGCGTAAACGAACGGACGTCTGGCTTCCAGCAACAGCTTCAACGCTTTTTTGATCTGGCCGGAGTGTCCCTTGAACACCGGGTTGTAGGAACGCAGATGCACCTCTTGCGGATATGCGAATTCCGCGACATGCGCGGTCACGTCCTTGGGAATATCCACCACCACCGGGCCGGGGCGGCCGCTTGCGGCGATGTAAAACGCCTTTTTGATCGTGCTTGCGAGTTCGTTGATGTCCTTGACCAGAAAATTGTGCTTCACGCAGGGGCGCGTGATGCCCACCATGTCAACTTCCTGAAACGCATCCATGCCGATGGAAGGCGTCGGCACCTGACCGGACAACACCACCATCGGAATCGAATCCATGTACGCCGTCGCGATTCCCGTCACCGCATTGGTCGCGCCCGGCCCGGACGTGACCAGAGCCACGCCGACCTTGCCGGTCGCGCGCGCATAGGCATCCGCCGCGTGCGTGGCCGCCTGCTCGTGACGCACCAAGACATGCTTGAACTTGTCCTGCTTGAAAATTTCGTCGTATATGTTTAGCACCGCCCCGCCCGGATAGCCGAAGACGAACTCGACGTTCTCTTCCTGCAAACAGCGGATGACGATTTCTGCGCCGGTCAATTGCATAGATTCAATCAGTTATAGAATTGTTACGAAACCCTGAACACTATCGTTTCGGCGGGGTTTGGTCAAGGGGCGGAGCGGGAGAAAGCTAACCTGTTTCAATCCGCATCGAAAGATCCACCGCTTGTATATTCTTGGTCAGGCTGCCGACGGAAATGCGCTGCACGCCGGTTTCGGCGATGGCGCGGACGGTGGCGAGCGTGACGTTGCCGGAGGCTTCCAGCTCCGCGCGTCCGGCGGTGAGGCGAACGGCATCGCGCAGTTGTTCCTGCGTGAAGTTATCAAGCAGGATGAGCTTCGCGCCCGCGTCCAGCGCGGTTTGCAATTCCACGAGCGATTCCACTTCAATCTGCACGGAAAGATTGGCAAGCGCCTGCGCGGCATTGGCATATTTGCCATAAGCGGCGGCGTCGAAAGGCGGTTCGATGATTTCCTTCACGGCGTTGAGCGCGGCGGCGATTCCGCCTGCGGCGGCGATGTGATTTTCCTTGATGAGCACGCCGTCGAACAAACCGATGCGCTGGTTTTTTCCGCCGCCGACCGTCACCGCGTATTTCTGCGCGAGCCGCAGGCCGGGCAGGGTTTTGCGCGTATCCATGATGACGGCGTGCGTACCCGCGATCGC
This sequence comes from Methylobacillus sp., assembly GCA_031285185.1. Classification (GTDB taxonomy): domain Bacteria; phylum Pseudomonadota; class Gammaproteobacteria; order Burkholderiales; family Methylophilaceae; genus MM2. The sequence goes on along the minus strand of JAITWS010000098.1, from coordinate 33,565 downwards.
GTCCACATATTTGCGCGTCACAGTTGCCACCGCCGAAAGTGTTTGTAAAAAATTCAACGCGCAACGCTCCGCCGAAAGCAGCGCGCGCGCGTTTCCGTGTATTTCGCAAAGCGTTTGATCGGATTGAACGCGGTCACCTTCCTGCGCCAACCATGTCACGCGCGCATCGGGATCAAGCAAACGAAAGCACATTTCAAACCACGCCGCGCCGCACAACACCGCCTCCTCGCGGCTGATGACGCACGCAACAGCCTGCATGTGCGCGGGAATCAATTGGGCGGTGATATCGCCCGCGCCCATATCCTCCGCAAGCGCGAGGCGGACTTGACATTCAATATCGGAAAGAAGATTAGGGTGCATGATAAATCCATTCGGCAATTGCATTATAATGCGCTAAATTATTCCCTCCGCATAAAACCATGAAGCTCTTCATCACCCAAGCCAGCCCCTATGCCCGCAAAGTACGCGTGGTGCTGGCCGAGAAACACATCGAATGCGATCTGGTCACCGTGGCCTCGCTTGCCGCGCCCGATTCGCCCGTTCCCGAATACAACCCGCTCGGCAAAATCCCCACGCTGGTGCTCGATGACGGCACAAGTTATTACGACTCCGCCGTGATCGTGGATTATCTGGACAACAAGGTTCCGGTCTCCCGCCTGATTCCGCAGGACAACATCAACCGCGCGCTGGTGCGCCGCTGGGAGGCGCTCGCGGATGGCGTGTGCGACGCGACCGTCGCCGTGGTCATGGAAAAACGCCGCCCGCCGGAAAAGCAGGACGAAACCCTGATCGAACGCCAGATGCAGAAAGTCACGCGCGGTTTGAAACGCATGTCGGAAGATATGCGCGAAAGCAAATGGGCGACCGGCGACCGCTTCACGCTCGCCGACATCGCCGTCGGCTGCGTGCTGGGCTACATTGATCTGCGTATGCCGGAAATCGGCTGGCGCGACCTCTACCCCAACCTGGCGAAACTGCACGAACAACTCATGGCACGCCCGTCGTTCAAGGATACGGCGCCGCCGCCGAGCTAGTTTGATTCCGGTCGTCTCCGCACAGACGGGGAGCTGGTTTTGTGGTCTGGTTTATTTCACGCGACGGCGGTATGCCGCACTTCCACCGGAACCACCCCGCGCATACTGGCTTCAAGTACCACCAACTCCACCGCCGTGCCATCCTCGGCATAACTGATGTGCGTGTTCCAGTCTTGCGATACCTCGCGAACGATAGGCTTGTCCGACAGCCGGATGACCAGCGTGTCGTCATCGTCAAAATAGGTGGATTTCATGACTCAGTCCTTGAACTCAAAATGGTGCATCACGGTTTTCACGACTACGGCATTTTCCAGCACCAGCACTGCGCAAAGCAGATTATCCTGCCGGGCAGGAAAATGCTTGAATGCCCAGAGGTGCGTGTCGTCACGATAGCGAACCGCGCCCGTGTCAATGATCTCCAACAGATCAGCCTCGGATATGGAACGTTCGGCCATACGTTGTGCCGCGTGGCGAGTGATGATGACTGGACGGTGGAATCGTTCGCTATTCATGCGTCATATTGCACACACAAAACAATTAACTGTCAAATGCCGGTCATCTGTGCCACTGTTGGTTTTTGAGGCGGGATTTGCAAGTAGAGATCATCAGTAACGTGCCTCTTGGCACATTTTTTCGACCGTCGCTTCGGTCATCGGCATTTTTGCGCGCTGCTTGCGAGTGCGGGCGAGAAAGGCGGCTTTGTCGAAGGGTTGGTTCGGTGTCAGAGTAATTGCGCCCGATGGTGTCATTTCGGCTTCGACGCTATCGCCTTCGCGCAGCCCGGCGGCGCGCGCATATTCAGCGGACAGGCGTACCGCCAGACTGTTACCCCATCTCGCTACTTGCAACCGCATATTTCACTCCTGTGTATAAACAAGTAGGTACATCGTAGTATGTGCTACGGTTTTTGCAAGTCAGCGTGCCGCCGGTGACGTGAATCGCCGCTCCGCTTACCACGTCACCCGGATTCCGATTCTGCCTTCAATGCTGTGGCCATGTCCCTGGCCGAGCGCGGTGTTGTAATCCGCCATTCCGAAGAGGTTTGTGTTTTTGCCCAGTCTGCCGGAAAGACCCGCGCCCAGTTGCGCCCAGGTTCCGCCCAGGCTGGCGTTGAACGATACCGCGTTGGTTTTTTCCAATGTGCTGAATGTCGTTTTGGCATCGCTGCCGAACTGGTGCCACAGATTCATTTCCGTCCAGAAGGTCAGCGTTCCGGTTTCGGAATCGTGCGCCAGTTTCGCGCCGAGGCGGCCAAACAGAATGTCATTTGTGGCGTAGTTTATCCGTCCGTAGTCATCGGCGCCGTCATCAATTTCGGCGTGTTGGTAAACCAACTGGCCTTGCGGAATGAGACGAAGCCGTTGCTCGTCGTCCAGATCAAATCCTCGTCCCGCTTCGATGGAAACGGAATAGCCCCAGCCGTCGGTGTGAAATTGCTGGCGGCCTGAATCGGTGCTGATGTCGCTGTAACGATCTACCTGCGCCACCAGATCGGTGTACCAGCCCTGCGAATCGCGGTGCGTCCAGTAAGCGCCCATGCTGTAATTTTCCACATTCACCTGTCCGGCGCGACCGCCGTTGAAGTCTCTGACATCGCCGTCCAGCGAAGTGACGCCGCCATATATCCCGGCCTGATCGTTGTCATCGCGGTAGAGATTCACGCCGAGTTGCAAGCCGAAATAACCGAAGTCATAAGCCGGGTTGTCGCCATGCCGATTTCGCTTTTCAAAAGTGCCGTTCGCGCCAAAGGCACGCATCCAGAACAAGCGGTCGCATCCTTGTTGTTGCTCATCCGAGATTTCGCAGACTGGCCGGAGATTGGCTCCCGCGCCGGTGTCGCCGGTGCGGTGGGTGTAAGTGCCGAGAGTGGCGAGGCCGACGCGCATGGTGAGCGCGGGGACGGCAGTGTCGAGCGGGACTTCGGGACGTATGCCGGTGAGCCGCAGATACCAGTTGCCATCTGCGGCATCCGCGCCGATGCCGTGGTGAAACAGGCCGTAGTCATAAGCTCCGGCGGCGGCAGGCGCGCCGAGAGCGAACACGCCATCGGCGGAAGCGGTTTTGTTCAACACTTCCACCACGGCAATGCCGTTGCCCGGTGTTTGCGCGCCGAGGCCGCCGACATTGGTGACGATGATGCGGGTGGGCGCGCTGCCGAGTTGAGTGGAATCAAGCACCAACATGTCGGATTTGGAGTTCGCGCCACCTTCGTTCAAAACCGTGTTGATCTTGAGCGTGCCGCCATTCGATACAAACACGCTGTCGCCCGCCCCGGCGGCGCTGCTGCTGGAAATCAGCAACACATCGCCGACCGCGCCGTTGGCGGTCAGATCAATCACGCCCGAATGGTTAAAGGTCAACACATTCACAATCTTTCCCTGCACGGAGCCACCGGCGGAAGGTGTGTTAAAGGCATTGCCCAGAGGCAGATACGCGCCCGTCGCATTCACCGCCGCGCCGTTGACGGCGGTGAGTTGCAGTGTTCCGGTGTTATTGATGACGTTGCTGTCCGAGAGACCGAAGTCGGAAACCGCCACGCTTTGGGTGTTGGTCGGCGCGTTGTAATTACGCAGATTCCACAGGCCGGAGTTGTTCAGCGTATTGGCATTGTTGCCCAGCGTCATGTAGCCGGTGATTGTGCCGGGGTTGTTGATGGTGAACGCGGTGGTCAGGAGGTGTGTGTCCACGGCAAAATCATTCAGGGAGCCGATGGTGCCGGAGTTGTCTATTTTGGCGGAGAGGTGATTGCCGGAGAAATACACGCCGACGCTTCCGCCCAGAATCGCGCCGGAGTTGGTGAGTTGAAGGCCGGTCGTGCCGCCGGTCACGCGCACGGCATTGGCCTGCCCGGAAACGACCGAGCCGCTGTTGTTCAGGGTTACCGTGCTTTTATTGGAAGTCGAGAAAACATCAAGACCGTGGGCGGAGCTGCCGGAGGTGGTGATCGCCGCCGTGTTGGTGATGCTTGTTGCGCTGATGCCCGGCACATTCGCAAAAATGCCGTAAGCGGAGTTGCCGGATGTGGTGATTGCCGCGTTGTTGGTGATGTTCGTCGCGCCGTTGCTGTTGGTATAGCTATAGATGCCGATGGCGCTGTTTGCTGTCGTGGTGATCGCCGCGTTGTTGGTGATGGTCGCTGCGCCGCTGCCGCTTGTGATAGAGCTTTCGATGCCGTAGGAGGATGTTTGGGATGTGGTGATCGTCGCATTGTTGGTGATGATGACCGAGCCGTTGCCGCCAGCGACGTTGCCTACAATGCCGGCTGCGCTGCCGCCGGATGTGGCAATCGCCGCGTTGTTGGTGATATTGATCGTGCCGCTGCCGCTGGAGATGGTGGCATAAATACCATCGGCATTCGTCCCGGAGGTTGTAATCATCCCGCCGTTGGTGATGGTGATGCTGCCGCTGGTGGCGGCGGCATGTATTCCCTGGTCTAGTTCCCCGAATGTGGCAATCGTTCCGCTGTTGGTGATGGTGATGATGCCGCTGCCTTGCGCGTAAGCTTCGATGCCATAAGCGCCTATGTTGCCGGATGCGAAATCACCGTAGGTGGTCAGGTCGCCGCTGTTGATGATGTTGATCGCGGCGGCTCCGGCGCTGATGCCATAAATGGCGGCAGCCGCATCGCCGTAGGTGGTGATCGTTCCGCGATTGGTAATGCTGACCACATTGCCGCTACCGCTTGCCCCGACGGCGATGATGCCATAAGCGCCTGTGCTGCCGGAAGCGTTGCCGTTTGTGATGATGGTTCCGCTGTTGTCTATGGTGGTCGAGCCGCCGTTGGTGAAGGCATAGAGGCCGGCAGCGCCGACTCCGGCGGTGGAGACATCGCCACTGTTGGTGATGCTCGCCGTGCCGTTGCCGCCTGAAACCCAGGCGAAAACGGCATAGGTGGGAGTGCCGCTGAGAACGTCGCCCGCAGTGGTGACATTCGCGCCGTTGGTAATGCTCACATCGCCGCCGCCCGCAGTGGTGCCGTAAATGGCGAAACCGGCGTTTCCCTTTGTGGTAATGGTTCCGCTTGTCACGTCGAGCGACACATCGCCGTTGTTGCTCGCAATGCTGATGCCCCGGACGTTACCGATTGTCAGTGTGTTGTTGATGCTCACATTGGTCGCGGTCAGTGTGTTCGTGGCGGTAGCGCCCGTTGCCGAGCTGTAAAAACCGCCGCTGCCCGTGAGCGTCCAGTCGTGCAAGATGTTGATGACATTGCCGCCGCTATAAGTGGCGGGGGCGGGCGTGATGGCATCCGTGCCCGTGCAATTTATGTTCGCCGACCCCAAACCCGTGCATGTCGCATGAGCGGGCGCAGCAAAAAAACCGAAACCGGCGGCGAAGATCAGTGAAAACGCAATCGGGGAAAACGCGATGCCGAAAAATGCGCGGCGAGATGAGGGTTGCAGCAAGTGCTTATCCATGGCGTATTTTGAACTGCTATAAATGTTTGGATAGACACCCCCCCTACTTTTTTGGGCGCAAAGATACGCTAATTTGTATAAACGGTCAAACCTTGGCCGCCGCCGTGATTATCCCCCCGCCCAGACAAACCCGGCTTTCATATACCACGACTGATTGTCCCGGCGTGACCGCCCATTGCGCTTCGCCGAAGCGGATTTCGCAGCGGTCGGCGGCGATGGTTTCGATTTCGCAGGGCGCGTCGGGTTGGCGGTAGCGGGTTTTGGCGGCATAAACCCAGTGTTCGCGCGGATTGTGTCCGGCGATCCAGTGCAGTTGTTGCGCGTGCAGACCGTCGGACTGGAGCAGCGGGTGATCGTGGCCTTGCACCACGGTGAGCGTGTTGCTCGCCATGTCTTTCGCGGCGACGAACCACGGCGTGCCGTCGCCTTCGCGCGAGCCGCCTATGCCCAAACCCTGGCGCTGTCCCAGCGTGTAGTACATGAGGCCGTTGTGCTGACCGACGACTTTGCCTTCCGGCGTGCGGATTTCGCCGGGGTTGTTGGGCAGATAGCGTTGCAGAAATTCGCGGAACGGGCGTTCGCCGATAAAGCAGATGCCGGTGGAATCTTTTTTCTCGCTGGTGACCAGCCCGGCCTTGCGCGCGATTTCGCGCACTTCGCGTTTGTAGAGATGGCCGAGCGGGAACAGGGTTTTCGATAGTTGTTGCTGGTTGAGGCGATAGAGAAAATAGCTTTGATCCTTGCCGCCGTCCTCGGCTTTCAGCAACTGGAACAGGCCGTCAACTTCGCGTACTTGCGCGTAGTGGCCGGTGGCGATGAGGTCGGCGCCCATGCCCAGCGCGTGATCGAGAAATGCGCGGAACTTGATTTCCGAATTGCAGAAAATATCCGGGTTGGGCGTGCGTCCGGCGCGGTATTCCTCAAGGAAATTGTTGAATACTTTTTCCTTGTACTCTTTGGAAAAATTGACCGCTTCAATTTCGATGTCGAGCCGGTCGGCAACGGCGGCGGCGTCAATCAAATCCTGTTTGGCCGGACAATAATCGTCGGTGTCATCATCCTCCCAGTTTTTCATGAACAGGCCGACGACCTCGTAACCCTGTTCTTTCAACAGCAGCGCCGCGACCGAGGAATCCACGCCGCCGGACAAGCCGACGATGACTTTTTTCTTCATAAATGGGTCAGTACCGATAAGGGAAAACGTTGTCCCGCGAGATGATGCTCGATGCACGTCAGCACCTGCGGGCTGCGATGCCGCGCGTGCGAGGCGCGCACCTCATCCGCCGTCAGCCAGCAGGCGCGAAGTATGCCGTCATCAAGTTTTTGCGCGGGGTCGTGGTCGCCGATTTCGCCGGTGAAGGCGAAGCGCAGATAGGTGATGTCCCTCTTCGGATGCTTCCAGAGATACACGCCGAGCAGCGCGGTGGGCGTGAAGTACCACGCGGTTTCTTCGCGCACCTCGCGCGTCACGGCATCCAGCAGCGTTTCGCCGTCTTCGAGATGCCCCGCCGGTTGGTTGAACATCGCGCCCTCGGCGGTTTCTTCCTCCACCAGCAGAAATTTTCCGTCCTGTTCAATGACGGCTGCGACGGTGACATTGGGTTTCCAGATCATGGGCGTTATTTTACTAGACCGGGAAACAGGCTGCCCAGTCCGTGCGCCATGAACTCGATCGCCATCGCCGCCAATATCAAGCCCATGAGTCGGGTGACGATGACGATGCCGGACGCGCCGAGTTTGCGCGCGATGGGCATGGAAAGGCTGAGGATGGCATAAACCAGCGCGGCCACGACGAGCACCGGAATCACCAGCATCAAATGTCCCCAGAAACCGCCGCTTTGCTCGGCGGTGATGATGACGCTGCTGATTGCGCCCGGCCCCGCCAGCAGGGGAATGCTGAACGGCACAATGGCCACCGCGTCGCGCGCGCCCGCCGTTTCGTTTTCGCGTTGGCGCGGATGCCCGTGCATCATGCCGATCGCCATGAGCAGCAGCAATATGCCGCCGCCGACCTGGAAGGACGGAATGCTGATGCTGAAAAAAGCGAGGATTTTGTCGCCGATAAAAATCGCCGTCGTCAGCACCAAAAAAACCGTCAACGCGATGAGACGTATCGTGCGTGTGCGGTCGCTGTCCGGCCAGCCCTCGGTCGCGGTGATGAAAATCGGCACGGTTCCGATGGCGTTGACGATGGCGAACAAGGCCACGCCGACTTTGATGAGATAGCCCCACTCGATCATTTGATACCCTTTGTTGAATTGGGTTAGTATCGCCACAAGCAACAGGAAAACACGTCATGGCAAAAGTATTGATTCCGCTCGCGCAAGGTTGCGAGGAACTGGAAGCGGTCACGGTCGCGGACATTTTACGCCGCGCCGACATCGCCGTCATTATGGCAGGTCTGGAAAGCGGCGCGATACGCGCGAGCCGCGGCACGGTCATCATGCCCGACACCACGCTGGACGCGGTGCTCGCGGACGATTTCGACATGATCGTCCTCCCCGGCGGAATGCCGGGTTCCGAACATCTTCGCAATGACGCGCGTGTGATCGTGCTGCTGAAAAACATGGCGGACACGGGAAAATACATCGCCGCCATTTGCGCTGCGCCCATGGCTTTGCACGCCGCCGGGCTGCTGCAAGGCAAACGCGCAACCAGCTTCCCCGGCGTGCTCGACCGCTTGCCGGGAACGCATATATATGTGAACGAAAAAGTCGTGACGGACGGAAAAATCATCACCTCGCGCGGTCCGGGAACCGCGCTGGATTTCGCGTTGACGCTGGTGGAGTTGCTCGCCGGAAAACAAAAACGCGACGCGGTGGAAGCGGAATTGCAGCGATGATTTTCATCAAACATCCGTTCACCTTGAAGCACGATTACTTATGAACAAACTTTATCTCGCCTCCCGCTCGCCGCGCCGCCGCGAATTGCTGGGTCAGCTCGGCATCGCGTGCGAGGTGTTGCCCTCGGATGTGGACGAATCCGTATTGCCGGACGAGACGCCCGAACATTATGTGCTGCGGCTCGCGCGGGAGAAGGCGCTCGTGTGCGCGCGTCGCGTCGCGCGGGAAGGGCTGGCCGATTTGCCGGTGCTCGCGGCGGATACCACCGTGTGCGTGGACGGCATCATCCTTGGAAAACCGGAAGATGACGCGGATGCGGCGGCGATGTTGCGCCGCTTGTCGGGGCGTTGCCATGCGGTGCATACGGCGGTCGCCGTGGCGCGCGGCGGGCGCGTGGAAATCGCGTTATCAAGCACGGAAGTCGAGTTTGCGGATTTGAGCGCCGCCGAAATCGCGGCCTATGTCGCCTCCGGCGAACCGCGCGACAAGGCCGGCGCTTACGGCATACAAGGCTTGGCCGGCGTGTTCGCGCGCCGCATCGAAGGCAGCTATTCCGGCGTTATGGGGTTGCCGATTTATGAAACTGCGCAGTTGTTGAAAAAATTTGGAGTCATTTTGCCGTGAGCGAAGAAATACTCATCAACGTCACCCCGCAGGAAACGCGCGTGGCTGTCATGGCGCAAGGCGTGGTGCAGGAGCTGCACATCGAACGCGCGAGTTCGCTTGGGCTGGTGGGCAATGTTTACAAAGGCGTCGTGCGCCGCGTGTTGCCCGGAATGCAATCGGCCTTTATAGACATCGGCCTCGCGCGCGCGGCGTTTTTGTATATCGCGGATATTCTCGAATACGAAACCAACGCGGAAAAACCGATTCAGGAATTGCTGCACGAAGGCCAGACGGTGATGGTGCAGATCATCAAGGAACCCATAGGCGGCAAGGGCGCGCGGCTGACCATGCAGATCAGCATCGCGGGGCGCTTTCTCGTTTATCTGCCGCAGCAGGAACATATCGGCGTATCGCAACGCATCGCGACCGAAGCGGAACGCGACGCGCTGCGCGACCGACTGCTGCGCCTGTTGCCGCAACAACGCAAAGGCGGCTACATCATACGCACGCTGGCTGATACCGCGACCGACGAGGAATTGCTGGCCGACATCGAATATCTCAACAAGGTCTGGGGCAACATTCAGGCCACCAACGGCGAAGCGTCGCACGGCTCGCTGGTGTATCAGGATTTGACGCTGCCGCTGCGCGTGTTGCGCGACACGGTCAACGAAAACACGCGTCGCATCTTCGTGGATTCGGGCGAAACCTGCCAGAAAATGCTGGAGTTCGCCGAGAGCTACGCGGGCGGCGTGAAAAACCGCATTGAGCGTTACGCGGGCGATCGTCCACTGTTCGAGATCAACAATGTGGAACAGGAAATCGAAAAGGCGCTCTCGCGCAAAGTGGAACTGAAATCCGGCGGCTACCTGATCTTCGACCAGACCGAGGCGCTCACCACGGTGGATGTGAACACGGGCGGCTTCGTCGGAGGGCGCTCGCTTGCCGACACCATTTTCAAAACCAACCTCGAAGCGGCGCAAGCCATCGCGCGTCAATTGCGGCTGCGTAATCTCGGCGGCATCATCATTCTGGATTTCATAGACATGGAAGATGAAAACCACCGCCAGGCCGTGTTGGACGAACTGCGAAAAGCCGTCGCGAAAGACCGCGTGCGCTCAACCATACACGGATTTTCCGGCTTGGGACTTGTGGAAATGACGCGCAAACGCACGCGCGAAAGTCTCGCGCACATCCTGTGCGAACCCTGCCCCGCCTGTCAGGGACGCGGCGAAATCAAAACCGCGCGCACGGTTTGCTACGAAATTCTGCGCGAACTGGTACGCGAAGCGCGCCAATTCAACGCCCGCGAATTCCGCGTGCTCGCCGCCGCAGGCGTGATAGACCTGTTCCTCGACGAAGAATCCCAAAGCCTCGCGCAACTCTCCGACTTCATCGGCAAACCGATCCTGCTGCAAGTCGAAAATCAATACGCGCAGGAAGCGTTTGATATTGTGTTGATGTAGTCAGGCCGTTACGGTTTCGCCGGGATTGGCGATCGTGGTTTGTCCCGCTTCGATTTTCTTCGGTGTGGTCATCAGCGCGAGCAAAATACGGTCAAGGGTGGCGCATTGGTTTTGCGCGGTGGTGAGTTGTGTGGTGACTTCTTCCAGATTTTTTTGCAGGGTGAACTGGTTTTCGTTGACGCGGGCGAGGGAGTCGCTGCGGCGGTCGAGCAGGGTTTTGTGTTCGTTGATCTGGATGCGGAGCGGGGTGAGCAGGTTGCCTATCCAGCTTCTGGCCATGTGTTCGGCTTGTTCAAATTCCTTGCGCGCTTCGCTGACCAGTGTGTAGTAGAACTTGCGGACGAGGAAGTGTTTTTCGGTCATGATGTTGACCAGTCGGTCGCAAAATTCATCGGTGCGGGTTTGCAGCGATTGCAGCGTCTGGTGGAAATCGGCCATGTCGAGCGCGCGCGGGCGCAGCCGTTCGAAGCCGTGGCGATTGTGGAACAGCAGATACAGCGATTCGCCCATGTCGGAAAGCCCTTGCGCTTCTCGGCTGATTTTTTCCGCCATCGCGCCGGCTTCCTTGATGAGGCTTCGCATCCCCTGATTCAGGCCGTGCGTCGTCCAGCTTCCGCCGATTTTTTTCAGGCTGCGGCTGACCATTTCGTCGAATGCGGCCAGGCTTAGTTGTTCCATGATGGTTTCGCCTTGCGCCATGATGTGCCGGTAGCCTTCGTTGAAGGTGCCTATGGATTCTTCGTAGAGCCTGCGGTTGGCCATGACTTTGGCGAGCATGGATTCCACCACTTCGCTGTTTTGTCCGCGCAGGGCTTCCAGTTCCGCCAGTTGGCCGCGCAGTGAGGCGATGCGGTAGCGCATGGTTTTGCGCGATCCTTTGCCGAGTTCGCTGACTTCGCCGATGACGTTTTTTCGCAGGGTTTCCTGTTTCATGCCGATGATGTTGCGCGCGAGCATTTCTTCCACGCGCAGAATGCCGCTGCGTTGCAGCAGAATGGGGTCGTCCTTGATGCGGGCGACGAGCGCTTTTTGCGCCGAGATGGCGAATACGTCGGCGGGCGGAATTCCCAGTTGGCGGGCGGTGGAGACGACTTGCGCCTGTATCATCGCGTTGACTTCGATATCGCTCCGCAGCTTGTCCCACAGAATGTCTATCTTGTTGAGCGCGGCGAGTTTGTGGGTTTTGCCGTCGCGGATGTAGCGCGTCCAGATGTCCATGTCGGACTTGGTGATGCCGGTATCCATCGCCAGCAGAAAAATCACCGCGTGCGCGTTCGGGATGGTGCTGATGGTGAGTTCCGGCTCGGCGCCCAGCGTGTTCATGCCCGGCGTGTCGAGAATGACCAGCCCGGTTTTGAGCAGCGGGTGCGGATAATTGATGAGCGCGTGACGCCACACCGGAACTTCGACCATGCCGTTGGCGCCGATCTGGTTGGTGTCGGGGTCTTCATCGTTCCACAGGCCGAGCGCGCGCGCTTCGCCCAGCGTGACTTCCTTTTTCGCCACCAGCACGCGCAACGCTTCGCGCATGGTGTCCAGCGACGAGGCATCAAGCCGCAGATTGACCCATTCGAGCGGTTTGTTGCGGAGCATGTCCAGACTGTCGTCGCGCTTGCGCGTTTCTATCGGCAGCAGTTTGACGTAAGGTTCTTCGGAATCATCCCAGAAAATTTCGGAAGGGCACATCGTGGTGCGCCCCGGTTCGACCGGCAACAAACGGGATTTGAAATTGGAGGAGAGCAGCGCGTTGATGGTTTCGGTTTTGCCGCGCGCGAACTCGGCGACGAAGGCGAGCAGCAGCCGGTCTTTCACGACGATCTGCGCCAGATCGTACAGACGCAAATCCTGCATCGCGTCGGACGCGCCGGTTTGATCCAGCCAGTCGCGGTACGCATGGATGGCGCCGGTCAGCCGCTCGCGCCACTGATGGTATTCGCCGATTTGTTGCTCAAACGTCTGGTTGCTCAAAGTATTCCCCCGGAGCGGTTTTATAACGCAGTTTTTGTAGCACACACATTTGCCATGCTTTGTAGATACGCTGGCTGTCACATATTTTATGTGATATGTCTATAAACTCCAATAAATTTGTTATACCTTTTGCGTTTTTTGGGGGAAAACATCCATAAATTCATGGTGTTGAATTGACTGCTTGGTCGGATAGCGCGGAGGAATTTGCGGCTGGAAATGCAAATTTCAGAAAAGATGCAGCAATTGCGCGGCAAATGCTGTGATGAAAAACAGGATAATCACTTCAATGAAAATGCACGCCACCAAGGGCGACAAATCCACGCCGCCCAGCGGCGGGATGACGCGGCGCAGGGGACGCAACACTGGCCGGGTCAGACTGTCCAGCACGGGCGCGAACGGCGTGTGGGGATTGATCCAGCTCAACAGCGCATGAAAAATGACGGCGTAGAGCAGGATATACAGCGTGATTTTTACCAGTTCCAGCGCCGCCAGTCCGAACAGGGCGGCATAGGCTTGCGCCGTCGAAAACGCGACGCCGCCCAGCCACAGCAGAATGGATTGCAGCAGCAATTGGGTCAGCAGCGCGAGCAGCAGCGACGCGGTATCCAGCCGACCGATCGCGGGAACAACGCGGCGTACCGGACGCACCGCGAAATTGGTGACGGCGACGATCAGTTGCGAAAGCGGATTTTGAAACGGCGCGCGCGCGAGTTGCAAAATGCAGCGCAGCAAAAACGCGCCGGTGAGCAAGTCAAACAGCGTTTCAAGCACAAACATCGCGGCAGCGGCAAACACGTTTCTAATCCTTTCCCAGCAAATCGCCCAGCTCGCGCGAACGTTCGGCGGCGGCGTGCAGCGCACGGACGATGGCCGCTTTCACGCCGGAATTTTCCATGTCGAGCAGGGCGCGTTCGGTGGTTCCGCCTTTGGAGGTGACTTGCGCGCGCAGCACATCGGGCGTTTCCGCGCTTTGCCGCGCAAGCTGGCTCGCGCCCAGAAAAGTTTGCAGGCTGAGTTCGCGCGCCTGCGCGTCCGTGAGGCCGAGTTCGCGCGCCGCCTGCTGCATTGCTTCGATGAAATAAAACACATAGGCGGGGCCGCTGCCAGAAACGGCGGTCACGGCATCCATTTGCGCTTCGTCGTCCAGCCAGACCGTGCCGCCGACGGCGGAGAAAATGGTTTCGGCTTGCGCGCGCTGTTCCGCGTTCACGCCGGAGGCGGCGAACAGCGCGGAAGCGCCGCTGCGGATTTGCGCGGGCGTGTTGGGCATGACGCGGATAACCGCATCGTAACCGCCCAGCCAGCGCATCAAATCGCGGCTGCGTATGCCGGCAGCAATGGAAATCACAAGTTGCTTACGCAACAGACTGCCGAGAAAAATGGCGATGTCGCGCAACTGCTGCGGCTTGACCGCGAGTACCACAATATCGGCGCTGGCCGCGCCCGGCATCTGGTCGCTGACCGCGATGCCGTATTCCGTTTGCAATTGCTTGCGCTTGTCGGCATCCGGCTCGACCACACCGATGTCGCCCGGCTTGCGGCCTTGCGCGATCAAACCGCCGATAAGCGCGCGCGCCATGTTGCCGCCGCCGATGAAACTGATTTTCATGCTTTTACCTTTAAGAGCGTAACTGAATTATTTGAACCCTTACCCTCACCCCTGCCCCTCTCCCACAAGTGGGAGAGGGAGAACTTCTGCGGCTCTCTTCCACTAGCGGAAGAGGGAGAACTTCCACAGCCCTCGTGAATGGAGAGGGAGAACTTCGTCGCCCATCGTTACTTTACGACGGTATTATCCGTTGCCGGTGTTCCCTCTCCCACTCGTGGGAGAGGGGCAGGGGTGAGGGTGTGACCGTATAAATCTTCTACAAACCGCGTGTTACCCGTGCCCCGAAAATAGCCGTGCCGATGCGGACGATGGTCGCACCTTCGGCGATGGCGATGGTGAAATCTTCCGACATGCCCATGGACAGCGTATCCAGCGCGTGTCCCGCTGCGTTGAGCGCGGCCAACTGTTCCCGCAACATTCTAAACTGCTGATGCTGCAACGCAACCTCTTTGGTCGGCGCGGGGATGGCCATCAGCCCGCGCAGTTTGAGACGCGGCAAGGGCGCGATCGCATCCGCGAGCGCCTTGATTTCGTGCGGCGCAACGCCGCCTTTGCTGGCTTCGCCGCTCACGTTGACTTCGATGCAGATATTGAGTGGCGGCAGGTTTTCCGGGCGGGCGTCGGACAGGCGCTGGGCGATTTTGAGCCGGTCAACGCCGTGTACCCAGGCGAAATTTTCCGCGATCAGCCGGGTTTTGTTGCTCTGGACGGGGGCGATAAAATGCCATTCGGGGGATAAATCGCGCAGGGCGGAAATTTTTTCCAAAGCCTCCTGCAAATAGTTCTCGCCGAAGGCGCGTTGCCCGGCGGAACAGGCTTCGCGCAAGGCTTCGGGCGGGTGCGACTTGCTCACCGCGACCAGCGAAACGCTGCCGGAAATCCGCCCATTTGCGGTTTCGGTCGCGCGCAGAGTTGCAGTTACAGCTTGTAAGCGGTTGGATATTGTGGTCATAATTAGCCTGTTCAAAAATTATATCAGGGGGTTTTGATGGACATTTCCGAACTGTTGGCGTTTTCGGTCAAGAACAACGCTTCCGACCTGCACCTCTCCGCCGGGCTGCCGCCATTGGTACGCATCCACGGCGACGTTCGCAGGATCAATTCGCCGGCGCTGGAGCACAGCCAGGTGCACGACATGGTGTATGACATCATGAACGACCACCAGCGCAAAGTATATGAAGAGCATCTCGAAATTGACTTTTCATTCGAGATTCCCAATCTGGCGCGCTTCCGCGTCAATGCCTTCAACCAGTACCGCGGCGCGGGCGTGGTGTTCCGTACCATTCCTTCCACGGTGCTCACGCTGGAACAACTCGGCGCGCCGATGATTTTCAAGGACATCGCGAAAAATCCGCGCGGCATCGTGCTCGTCACCGGCCCCACCGGCTCGGGCAAATCAACCACGCTGGCGGCGATGATAGACTTCATCAACGACAACGAGCAAGCGCACATCCTGACGGTGGAAGACCCGATCGAGTTTCTGCACCAATCCAAAAAATGTCTCATCAACCAGCGCGAAGTCGGCGCGCATACGCTGTCGTTCGCCAATGCGCTGCGCTCCGCGCTGCGCGAAGACCCGGATGTGATTCTGGTGGGCGAAATGCGCGATCTGGAAACCATACGCCTCGCGCTCACGGCGGCGGAAACCGGCCACCTGGTGTTCGCCACGCTGCACACCTCGTCCGCGGCCAAGACCATAGACCGCGTTGTGGACGTGTTCCCGGCGGCGGAAAAGGATATGGTGCGTTCCATGTTGTCGGAATCGCTGCGCGCGGTTATTTCGCAAACGCTGCTCAAAACCAAGGACGGCAACGGGCGCGTCGCAGCGCACGAAATCATGCTCGGCACGGCGGCCATTCGCAACCTGATCCGCGAAAACAAGATCGCGCAGATGTATTCCGCGATCCAGACCGGCCAATCGCTGGGGATGCAGACGCTGGACCAAAGCCTGGTGGAACTGATAAAACGCAATATCATTTCCAAGGAAGCGGCGCGCGTCATCGCCACCAGCAAAGACGAAATTTTCTAAGGGAAACAAATCATGGAACAAGGAAACGCAGAGAAATTCGTACACGACTTGCTACGCATGATGCTGGCGCGCAACGCCTCCGACCTGTTTATCACGACCGGTTTTCCGCCCGCACTCAAGGTTGACGGAAAAATTTCCCCGGTGACCAAGCAAACGCTGACGCAGCAACAATGCGAGGAAATCGCGCGCGCCGTCATGAACAACAAACAGGCCGCCGAATTCGAGGAAAAAAAGGAATGCAACTTCGCCATCGGTCTGCCCGGCGTCGCCCGCTTCCGCGTCAACGCCTTCGTGCAACGCAGTTGCACCGGGCTGGTGTTCCGCACCATCCCCGACAAAATTCCGAAACTGGAAGATTTGGGTCTGCCGATGATTCTCAAGGAAATCGCGATGACCAAGCGCGGCCTCGTGATCTTCGTCGGTGCCACCGGAACCGGCAAATCAACCTCGCTCGCGGCGATGGTGGGCTATCGCAACGAAAACAGCTACGGCCACATCATCACCGTCGAGGACCCGATTGAATTCACGCACGAACACAAAAACTGCATCGTCACGCAACGCGAAATCGGCGTGGATACCGACGACTGGTTCTCCGCGCTCAAAAACACGCTGCGTCAGGCGCCGGACGTAATTCTCATCGGCGAAATCCGCGACCGCGAAACCATGGACTACGCCATCGCCTTCGCCGAAACCGGCCACCTTTGCCTCGCCACGCTGCACGCCAACAACACCAACCAGGCGCTCGACCGCATCATCAACTTCTTCCCGGAAGACCGCCGCGCGCAATTGTTGATGGATCTTTCGCTCAACACCCGCGCCTTCATTTCGCAGCGCCTCATGCCGAAAAAAGACAGCAAAGGCCGCGTTCCCGCCGTCGAAATCATGCTTAACTCGCCGCTTATTTCCGACCTCATCTTCAAAGGTGACGTGCATGAAATCAAGGAAATCATCGGCAAATCGCGCGAACTCGGAATGCAAACCTTCGACCAGTCGCTGTTCGATCTCTACGAAGCCGGTCAGATCACCTACGAAGACGCTCTCCGCAACGCCGATTCCGTCAACGACCTGCGCCTCAGAATCAAACTGGAAAGCAAGGACGCCAAGGACAGGGATATGACCGAAGGAATCAGCCATCTCGGGGTGGTGTAGGGGCGGGGTTTTGTCGCCCGCCGGTTTGACAATTTCTCACGCGGACGTATGAATGGGCGGCAGAATGCCGCCCCTGCGGATTGCGTCCAACTGCCGTTCATCCCCGCGAAAGCGGGGAACCAGCATGTAATGATGGCTTTCGCAAAGCGAATCCGAATTTCAAGATTACTGGATTCCCGCCTTCGCGGGAATGAACGGGGGGCACGGCCTGTTGCAAGGGCGGGTTTGAAACCCGCCCCTACACCTCTCGTTCACGCCTGATGTACCAAATGCCCAGCCACCAGCGTGGCGCGGATTTTTCCCGCGAGTTCCCATCCCAGAAACGGCGTGTTTTTGCCTTGGCTGCGGAGTGATTGGCGCTCGACTTTCCAGTATTCTTCCGGCGCGAATACGCACACGTCGGCACATGCGCCGATGCCCAGATGACCGGCGTTGATGCCGAGCAGCGCGGCGGGTTCGCAGGTGATGCGGGCGAGGGCGGCGGAGAGCGGCGTGCTGGTTTCATTCGCCCATTTCAATGTCAGCGGCAGCAGCAATTCCAGGCCGGATGCGCCGGGGGCGCTTTCGGCGAAGGGGGCGAGTTTTTCGTCGTCGTCCACCGGCGTGTGGTCGGAGCAGATGGCGGTGACAGTTCCGTCCGCCAATCCTTCGCGCAGCGCATCGCGGTCACGTTGCGCGCGCAGCGGGGGCTGGAGACGGCATTGCGGATCAAAGAAGCCGATGTCGCGTTCGGTGAGATGCAGGTGGTTGGCGGCGATGTCGCAGGTGACGGGCAGACCTTGCTGACGCGCTTTGCGTATCATCTCCACGCTTGCGCCGGTCGAGATGCGGCAGACGTGGACTTTCGCGCCGGTGTCTTGCGCGAGCGTGAGTATGGTCGCGAGCGCGATGGTTTCGGCGCTGGACGGAATCCCTGCCAGACCGAGGCGGGCGGCCACTTCGCCATCGTGCGCCACGCCGTCTTTGGCAAGATAGGCATCTTCGGGATGCAGCCATACCGTATAGCCGAACGTGCTCGCGTACTGCATCGCGCGGCGCATGACTTGCGTGTCGGTGAGCGGCGCGGTGGCGTGCGAGAAGCCGACGCAACCCGCTTCGGCCAGTTCGCACATTTCGGTCAGATGTTTGCCGTGCAATTGGCGCGTGAGCGCGCCCAGCGGATAAACGTGCCCCATGTTGAGCAGCTTGGCGCGGTGCTTGAGCATTTCGACCAGACCGGGTTCGTCCAGCACGGGGTCGGTATCCGGCGGGCAGGCGAGGCTGGTGACACCACCGGCGGCGGCGGCGCGCAATTCGCTTTCGAGCGTGGCGCGGTATTCGTGACCGGGTTCGCGCAAACGCGCGGAAAGATCAACCAGACCGGGGCAGACAATCTGCCCGCTCGCGTCCAATGTTTGATTGGCTTGAAAATCGGCGGGCGGCTGGCCGACGGCGATGATTTTTCCGG
This sequence comes from Methylobacillus sp., assembly GCA_031285185.1. Classification (GTDB taxonomy): domain Bacteria; phylum Pseudomonadota; class Gammaproteobacteria; order Burkholderiales; family Methylophilaceae; genus MM2. The sequence continues at coordinate 14,999 of JAITWS010000098.1, read as the reverse complement.
CGGCGACAAACACATCGCGCACGGCATCGAGATTGTTTTTCGGGTCAATCACGCGCCCGTTTTTGATGCGGATTTTCATTGGGTGTTCCCCGCCAAAATGCCCATCACCGCCATACGCACGGCGATGCCGTAAGTGACTTGCGGCAAGATTACGGATTGCGCGCCGTCGGCGACGGCGGAATCAATTTCCACGCCACGATTCATGGGGCCGGGGTGCATCACGATCGCATCCGGTTTCGCCAGCGCGAGCTTTTCCGGCGTGAGGCCGTAGCATTTGAAATACTCCTGCGCGGAGGAAAGCAGCGCGCCGTTCATGCGCTCGTGTTGCAGGCGCAGCATCATCACCACGTCCACATTTTTGAGACCCTGCGCCATGTCGTGATAAACCTGCACGCCGAGACGATCCACACATTCGGGCAGCAGCGTTTTGGGCGCGATCACGCGCACTTCCGGCACGCCCAATGTTGTCAGCGCGTGGATTTCGGAACGCGCGACACGCGAATGCAGCAAATCGCCGACGATGGCGATACGCAGATTGTGCATATCCGGCTTGTAGCGGCGTATGGTGAACATATCCAGCAAGCCCTGCGTCGGATGCGCGTGGCGACCGTCGCCCGCGTTGATGACGTGGATGTGCGGCGCGACGTGGCGCGCGATGAAATGCGCCGCGCCCGATTGCGAATGGCGCACGACGAACATGTCGGCGTGCATCGCGGCGAGATTGTCCACGGTATCCAGTATCGTCTCGCCCTTGGATTGCGAAGAGTTGCCGACGTTGAGACTGACCACATCCGCCGACAGCCGTTTGGCGGCGATTTCAAACGTGGTGCGGGTGCGCGTGCTGTTTTCAAAAAAGAGATTGCACACGGTTTTGCCGCGCAGCAGCGGGACTTTTTTGACCTCGCGCTCGGACACGCCCGCGAAGGATTCGGCGGTGTCGAGGATGTGACGCAGCATGTCTTTCGACAAGCCTTCAATCGAGAGCAGATGTTGCAGCTCGCCGTTTTTGTTGAGTTGCGGATGGGTCGTCATGTCAGTTTTTTTCATTCAATTTGAAGGAAAAAACGCCGTTTTCGTCGCGCAGCAATTCCAGATTTTGCGCGGGCGAAAGATCGAGTTTCGCGGCGACGATTTGCGCTTCCACCGGCATTTCGCGCCCGCCGCGATCCACCAGCACCGCGAGCGTGATCTTGGCGGGACGGCCATAATCAAACAGTTCGTTCATCGCGCCGCGTATGGTGCGTCCGGTGTAAAGCACATCGTCAATCAGAAGAATATGGCGGCCTTCCACCTCGAACGGAATATGCGAAGGCTTGATCTGCGTGTGCAGCCCGCGCTGCTCGAAATCGTCGCGGTAAAAGGAAATATCCAGCGCGCCCAGCGGCGTTTCGGCAGTCAGCATGGGATGCAGCCGCTCGGCCAGCCACGCGCCGCCGCTGTGGATGCCGACCAGCGCGACGGGTTCGCGCGCGGCAAGTTGTTTGATCTTGTCCGCGAGCGCGGCGACCAGATGTTCCGCGTCAGGCAGTTGCATGATGATCCAGATAATGTTGAAGAATAAGTTGCGCCGCGACCTGATCCAGCACGGGTTTTTGCTTGCGTCCGGCGATGCCCGCCTGCTTGAGATTCCGGCTCGCCTCGGCGGAACTCAGCCGCTCGTCCACCAGCGAAACCGGCAGCTTGAAACGGCCTTCCAGCCGCCGCGCGAATTTGCGCGCGAGTTGCGTCATTGTGTGTTCCGCGCCGTCCAGATGGCTGGGCAAACCGACCACCAGATGCGTCGGTTGCCATTCCGCGATGAGGCGGGCGATGGCGGCGAAACGGATGTCGTTGCTTTCGGAATCTATAGTTTGCAGCGGATGCGCGATGCCGACCCGCGCATCGCCCACGGCCACGCCGATGCGCCGCTCGCCGAAATCAAAACCGAGTAAAGTGCCGATGGATGGGGCTGTCTGGGCGAAAGTTTTTGCAGACGCGGCCATCTGCATCAGGCGTGCCCCACGCCGTCGGAAAGCCGCGCGAAATCAAAGCCCAGCAGATTCATCGCGCCGCGAAGTTTTTGCTCGTTGGGCAGATCGAAAATCACCGACTGCTGCGCGGGCACGGTCAGCCATGCGTTCTGCGCGAGTTCCTGCTCCAGTTGTCCCGCGCTCCACCCGGCATAACCCAGCGAAACCAGCATTTTCTGCGGCCCGTTGCCGGTGGCGGCGGCTTCCAGAATATCGCGCGAAGTGGTCAGCGCGATGTCGCTGTGTATCATCAGCGAAGATTGCCACTGCCCCACCGGATGATGCAGCACAAAACCGCGATCCACATGCACCGGCCCGCCGAAATAAACCGAATCGCGCGCGCGCTGCTTGTCGCGCACCGGCAGATTGATCTGCTGGAAAATATCCTCCAGATTCATCTCGATGGGACGGTTGATAAGAATGCCCATCGCGCCATGATGATTGTGCTCGCAAATAAACGTGACAGATTTAGCGAAATGGGGATCGGCCATGGCGGGCATGGCGATTAGAAAATGACCAGTGAGATTGACGTTTTCCACAGGGCTTAGTATCGCACAACGCGGCGGCTTGGGGAACAGCGCAAGGCAAGGTTGGACGGCATTCTGTCTTTCCCGGCGGGGGAGAGTGTTTGACGAGGAAGATAATTATCTCTACCATCGTGAAATGCGATTTACTTGGAACCCGGAAAAGCGGCTTGCGAACCTCAAAAAGCACGGCTTGGATTTTGCCGATGCCGAGCGGGTTTTTTCGGGGCATACGTTGACTTATCCCGATCACCGATTCGGGTATGCGGAAGAACGCTTTATCACGGTTGGTTTGCTTGATGGCGTTGCGGTCATCATCGGGCATACGGAAACCGACACTGAAACCCACCTTATTTCCATGCGAAAGGCAGAACGCCATGAACGCGAAAAATACTTCGGCAGCACTTATTGAAGACTTTGATCCTGATGAAATTCCGCCCTTGACGGATGAGTTCTTTGCCAACGCCGTCCATCGCGTCAACTTCAAGCCGATCGGGAAAAAACTCAAAATCAATCTGACGCTCGACCCTGACGTGGTGGCTTGGTACAAGCTCCGCGCGGGCGGGCGTGGCTATCAAACGCTGATGAACGCGGCGTTGCGCGAGAACATGCGCGAGCACGAGTTGGTCGAAACCTTGCGGCAGGTCATCCGCGAAGAAATGCACCCGGCATCCTGAATGCGGCAGGATGCCGGATGCGAGGGGGGATCGTTTAAAACTTCACGCTCAGGCCGACCCGGGCACCGTGATCGTAAATATCCTTGCCGAATTGCCCGGTGTAGGAAACGCCCAGATTCGCATTGTCGCTGATCGCGAAATCCAGCCCCGCGCTTATTACCGCGCTGTCGCGTTCCAGCGGCGCGCCCGCGATTGAAAACGCGCTGCCGCCCGAGACAAAATTCATCGTCGTATCCGGCGTTCTGTCGCCGAACATATGCCGCCAGCCCAGCGTGCCCTTGTAGCTCGCCTTGCCAAACGCAACACCGGAAACATGCGCGCCCAGCGTGGTGAACACCACATCCGCATCCGAGCCTTTCACACGCAACGCCGCCGCGCCGCCCTTCTCGCGGAAGCCGTCGGTATCCACATTCACATACGCGAGATTCGCAAACGGCTCCAGCGTCACATCGTCATGCGGAATCGCATAACCCAACTCGGCATAAACCTGCGTGGTATTGGCATCGTAATCCGCCTTGAGATTATCCGTGAACGCACCGATCGTCACATGGCGGCGCGTATCCACGTTATGCCGCGTATAAGCCGCGCCGGAACGCAGCGCGAGATTGCCCCAATTGGCTCCGCCGTAAACGCCCAGCGAATAATTGTCGCTCTCGCCCGAAGAACGGCGGCCTCCGCCCACATCGAAATCGGAACGGCTGTAACCGCCGACGAAACCGATACGCGCATTTTCCGCAACCGCCGTATCCGCGCCCACAAACACGCCGCCGATATCGCGGCGCACTTCCGCCGCGTTGCGGTCTCCGTCCAGCCTGCCCCACGAACCGAAAACATGCGACCAGAAAACCGGGCTGCGTTCCGCGCCCATCTCCGGCCAGCCGCCGACCTGCGCCACCCTGACCGGCAGCTTCACGCCGCCCCCCGCATCGCGCAAACGGTTCAATGTTGTGTTTTGCAAAAAGCGGCTATCCTCAATCAGCGTGCTTTGCGTCGAAGCATGGATTTCGCCCGAAAGCGCATCAAACGCCGCCAGCGCCTCCGGCAACGTCGTCAAACCCAATATCGCATCCACCACGGGATTGCCCGCGCCCAGACTTTCCGCCCCCGCCGCAGCATGTTGCTCGTTGGGCGTGCCCGCGATGCTGGCAAAAGCATTCGCATTGCGCGTCATGGTCAGATAAACGTTGTTGAAATCGTAAGAAAGCGTCGGAGTGAGAAAGATGAAGTTGCTGGTCACGGCATCAAATTCGCCGCTAACACCGTCATCCGCCGTCAGAATGGTATAAAGCGTGCTCGCCGCGTAATTACCCGCGCCCGCCAGCACCTGCACCGTGCCGCCGTTGATATTCGCAACGCCGTTGGCGATACCCGCGTCATTGTCAGCGACGAATAGCCAATCCGAGTTTCCGGCATCATCAATCTGCACCCGGAAAATCGAACCGGCATTGAACTGGACATTGCCGCGAATACCGAGCGTGCTGATGGGGCTGCCTGAATTGCCCGGTGCGATCACGCCGCCCGACTCGACGATCGTGTCGCCGAGCGTGCTGCCGATGATGCCGAATCCGCCCAGTGTGCCGCCGCTCTTGACCGTGGTCTGGCTGGTCGTGGTGGTTAAATCGTCCACGATCAGCGTTCCGCCGTTGATTGTGGTCGTGCCTGTGTAGGTGTTGACGCCTGTCAACGTCAGCGTGCCGGTTCCGACCTTGACAAGATTGCCGCCGCTTCCGCCTGGCATACCAACCAGATCCGCGCCATCCTCGATCACGCCGCTGACGGTGGTGCTTGCGTTATTGCTGCCGACGGTGAATGTGTTGTGTTTACCGATGATAAAACTGCCGGAACCCTCAATCGAACCGGCGCTGACCTGATTGTCGTTGAGGCTGCCTCTCGTGCCGTTGAAAGCGAAGAACGTGCCGCCGCCATCCGCGATGAGCTTGGCACTGCCAGCGTTGCTGTTGTCGTTAAACAAGGTGCTGCCGGTATCGGTGTTATGAATGGTTGCGTTACCGGCGCTGCTGGTATCGTTGAAGCTGGTTTCACCATTGTTTTTGTTGTTGATGGTCGCGTTTCCAGCCGTGCTGGAGTTACGAAATACCGTCTTCCCGTCAATTTCGTTGTTGATGGTGGCATTGCTCGCCGTGCTTTCGTCATTGAAAACCGTCAATCCGTTCTTCCAATTGGTGATCGTGGCGGTGCCTGCGCTGCTGTCCTCTGCGAACTCGGTTCCGCCGAATGACGCGCCTACGCCGCCGGGACCAAAGTTGTTGATCTTTGCATTTCCGGCGGTGCTGGACTCGTCAAAATAAGCTGTGCCGCCCGCGTCATTGTCAATGGTGGCGTCCAAGGCGCTGCTGAAATTGGCAAAATACGTTATGCCGTTAGTCTTGTTACTGATCTTCGCACTGCCCGCGTTGCTGGAGTTGAAAAACTGCGCTGACCCGAAGTTAACGTTGTTGATGGCAGCCTTCTCGGCGCTGCTCTGGTTGAGGAAATACGTTATCGAGAGGCCGCCATCATTATTGATCGTCGCCTCTTCGCCCAGACTATCCGCGTAGAATGTCGTGACGCCTTCATTGAAGTTGTTGATGGTCGCGCTACCGGCGGTGGCGGTATCTTCGAAATTCGTCACACCATCATCGTTGTTTATGGTCGCTTCGTCCGCGCTGCTCTTATTACTGAAAGTCGTAATGGCATCATCAACATTCTTAATCGTGGCGGTTCCGGCCTTGGCGTTGTTCTTGAAGAACAAGTCGCCGCTGGCCTGAACGTTTATGATTGCGGCTTTCACTGTGCTGTTGTTTATGTAAGTTACCGAATCGCCTGAGTTAATGGTGATCGTGCTGCCCAGAGTGTCATTGTTGTCATATGTGAAGGCAGTTGCCCAAGCCGGGTTGCCAAACCCGAGTAACATAACCGACACCGCAAGCGCGATGCGCGAGGGGCGGGTTTGCAGGGTGGCGTGGATTTGTGAACGGTGTCGCGTGGATGATTTGACGCGCATGATGGTGTACCTCCTTGAAAAATTGTTGTGTTTGCTTCCGTGACGGAAGTCGCAGCACATCATCTTGTAACCCGCGCGTTGCCACAATCCCGCAAACAGGGGGTAACCCTCACCCTGCGGGCTTCGTCATTGCGAGGCGCAAAGCGCCGTGGCAATCCAGAAAGGTTTTTGAATGGTTTAAAGGTTGTGCTGGATTGCTTCGCTGCGCTCGCAATGACGGGGATACGGTTGGCGGGCGGCAGAATGCCGCCTCTACGGATAACCCCCACCCTCACCCCAACCCCTTCGACTAGCTCAGGGCAGGCCTCTCCCGCAATCCCCGCCTTCGCGAGGAGGAGAGGGAGAGAGCACACTCGCACCCGTCATTCCGCGCGTAGTCGCGGAATCTATGTCGCTGGATTGTGGATGCTGCGACTCCGCGCAGCATGACACCGGAGCGAGCGGTGTCATCCGCTGCGAGAAATGGAATGCTGGATGGCGACCTGCGGCCTTGGCTACGCAACTCAGGACAGGCTCCGCGATGCCCAGCATTTCAACGTCTGCTACGTTGGGGTTCGTAAACTCACCCCAACCTACATGCTACGCAACTATGGACTTCGTCATTGCGAGGCGCAAAGCGCCGTGGCAATCCAGAAAGGTTTTCGCAGAATCAAAGGTCGCGCTGGATTGCTTCGCTGCGCTCGCAATGACGAGGATACGGTTGGCGTAGGGGCGGGTTTCAAACCCGCCCGGATTTTCTCCACCGCCTGCCCCTGCGGAGTGAGGATTTACTTGGCGTTGGGCGCGAAATGCCGCTGCACCAGCGCCGCTTGCGCGAACGCGGTTTCGGGAACCGGCACGCGCAAGGTGCTGTGCGCGACAACTCCGCTTTTGCCGCGTGTGGTGGCGAACAGAAATTCGAGGCAATCCGGCGGGCGACCCGGTTGGTTTGCGTTGTTGAGCCAGCCCAGATTTTTCAATCCGCCCAGACCGTGATAATCGCCGCCGACGAGCACGCCTTTTTCGCCGATGACGATTTCCACTCCTTCGCGCGGCGTGCGCGGGGAAAGTTGCAGAATGTTGCGTAGAAAAGTCGGGTTGGTTTTCGTCCGCGTGGGGTCGGCCATGCGGAATTTTTCCCACTCGGTCGCGCTCACATGCCATTGCGCGATTTTTCCGTGTCCGCCCAGCAGCCGCGCCATGCCGCGCAGCGCGTGCAAGGTCATCACCAGATGAATCACGGCGAAAAACGCGACAAGAAATCCGCCGCCGCCCATCGCGTTTGAAACCCAATCCGCCCCTGTGGCGTTTTCCCGTGCGGTGCCGAACCCCATCAGCGCGACGCACAGCGCGAGCAACACGGCGGAAAAAACGGCTTTGCGAATCAGGCGGCGCATGGGTTTCCCGTCAATGCTCGCGGTGCGGCGCGGAAACCCTGATTCGCCGGATTATCCAGCCCACGAAGGCGAGCAGCGCGAGGCCGATGGCGCAGATTACCGCGCCGCCGATCACATCCCGCATCGGGTTGGTATTCACCCATTGCTTGTTCGCGGGGTTGCGCGTGTCGTAGCGGATTTGCAACCGGTCGCCGACTTGCCAGGTGTCATCGAGCAGCGGCATGGATTCGTGATACTGCTCGCCGTTCACCTCGTAATCAATGCGAATGCTGCGACCACCGGCCTTGCTTTGATACGAGCTTTCAAACATCTGGATCGTCGCCTCGGTCGTCGCGGCAAATTCGGCGGGAATGCGCGGCGTGACGGCCATGTAAATGCCGTAACCCGTGAACACCAGCCCGGCTGCCAGCAGCACGACGACGAGAGCGCCCGAAAGCAGCCAAAGCAAAAATTGGCGCATGGCAACGCTCATTTGCCGCGAACCGCCGGGTGCGCCAGTGCGATCAGCGCATAAACCAGTTTTTTTGTCGGGTTACGCATCGGTTTATTCGCTATCCGCGCCTGAGCCGGACGGGACGCATTGTTCGAGCGCATCGGCGGATGGCGTGGCGGCCAGGGGCAGCGTGAGCAATACGCGGTCGTCCTGTTTCACCGCGAGGCGGTGGGCGCTGCCCAGCATCTGCCGCGTTTCGGCATTGAGATTGAAGCCGAGGATGGCGCTTTCGCCGTTGCCGTGGCTGACCCAGCCTTCGAGCGTTTGGGCGCGGGCGGGGTCGTCGTCGAACACAAGCGTGAAGCGCGGTGTTTGATCTTGCGGCCAGATGCGAAAAATCGGATCGGCGAGGCTCATCACCAGCGCGCCGTCGCCGGGAGCGATGGAGGCGCGCAGCGCATCATCGCCCTGCCGCCAACTGCATTCACTTTCCAGTATCCAGGGTTGCGGCGCGGGGTCGGCTCCGCAGCCCGCGAGCAGCGCCAGCGTCGCCGCGCATATTGTTATTTTCTTCATGAGTCATCTCCTTTGTTGCGGCGGTTTGAAAAGTGTGTCGCGCGAACCAGCCAACGCCATTCAGCCATCAAGCGACCCGTCCGCTCAATCCCGTATTCCGGGGGGGGGGGATTTTGCAAGCGGGATGGTGAGCCGCAGGCGCGTGCCTTGGCCGGGCGCGCTTTCGATGTGCAAACGACCATTCATCTGTTCGGCGCGACGGCGCATGTTGGCGAGGCCGCGACCTTCGCCCGGCGAACCGGTGGCGTGTTCCGGCACGAATCCCGCGCCGTTGTCCGAGAGCGTGACGAGCAGGCTGTCGCCGTCGGCGAGTTGCGCGTGCAGTTCGATGCGTGTGGCGCTCGCATGGCGCAGCGCGTTGGCCACGCCTTCCTGCAACAGCCGGTAGAGATTGAGCAAACGGCGCATGTCGAGGCCGGGCGCGGGCATGGGCAGGGCGCAGCGATAATCGAAGGTGATGCCGGAACGCGCGAGGCGCGGCGCCATGCGTTCGTGAAACATCGCCAGCGTTTGATCTATCGGCTCGTGACCGGCTTCGATCACGCTGGCCATGTTGCGTAAATCATCTATGGCCGATTGCAGGCCTTGTTCGATTTCCTGACGGCTCAGATCGCGCGCGCGCAAATCCAGCAGCAGATGAGTCAGCACGCCGCCCACGCCGTCGTGCATGTCGCGCAAGAGACGCTGACGCTCGGCATCCGTCGCCAGCCGCCTTTCCTGATGGCGCAGCAGGCTGGACGAGCGCAGCAGATTGGCATCCTGTTCCAGCACCTGATGTTCGAGATCGCTGAGGGCTTCGTCGGCTTCGCGGTTGAGCTGATGCCCTTGTATGGCAAGTTCAAAAATAAGTCCGAACATGACCAGCGGCGCGGCCATGACCGAGGCCATGGGCGCGGTTCCGTAAGGCATGGGCTGGAACAGGAGATCGTAGGCGGCGGAGATCAGCACGATGAGCAGCAGCGCCAGTATCCTGATCGCAGGCCCCGGCGCGGCGCGACGCAAACGCAGCAGGGCGATGATGCCGTAGCCCAGCAACAGGATGATCGCGGCGGCATCAAGCATGGTCGCGATATTTTCCACCTCGTGCCCGGTCAGCGCAGTGACGATCAGCACGCCGAAGATGAGGGCGCAGCACGCTCCGGCGACCCAGGCCTCGCGCGGACGCCAACCAGCGAAGGCGTTGATGGTGAGCGCCATTGAGGTCAGCATCGGATATTCGATGCCGTAGCGCAGCAGCGGAAACCAGAGGCCGTAAACCGTGCTTTGACCGAAAACCGTGAGCCAGAGATCGGCGCTCAACAAAATCAGAAACAAGCCGGTGACCGTTTGCAAGCGCGAAAAGCGGCTGATCGGCAACAGCACGATCAGCCCGATTCCGAGCACCAGCGCCGCCGCGATGCCCAGCCAGGCGGTATCGAACCGCTGAAAACGTTCCCGCGCGGCGGCTGCGCCGATGCGGTCGAGCGCGCCGACATACACGTGTTCCGTTTGTCCGCAGGGCGCTTCCAGACAGATGAGCGACCACGCTTGTCCGGTATCGCGTATTTCGCTGCGCGTCAGCACGCCGACTTTCGCGGGATGCAGAAGCGCGGGCTGCCAGCCGGGAACGCGCAACAAGGCCGCGCCCGCAAGCCCGGGGGCATATGCGGCGATCAAATCCTGCCGCGCGTCCAGCGTGTCGAGCGCCGTGGGCAAGCGATCCGACGCCAGTATTTTCACCGGATGCGTATAGTGGGCGACCAGCCCGTAAATGCTCCAGAACGCCAGTTGCGCGCCGAGAATGATGGTCAGCGCGCGGCACCATCCTGTCTGCGCCGGTTTCATTCGCGCAAATTCAGCAGGCCGCTGCGAAAGGCGCGTACCATCGCTTCGCCGCGATTGCCGACCCGGAGTTTGCGGTAGATGGATTTCACATGATCGCCCACAGTGTGCGGCGAAAGCGCCAGCGCGTCCGCGACCTGTTTGTTGCTGTAGCCGCGCGCGAGCAATTGGAGCAGTTCCAGCTCGCGCGGCGAGAGTTCCTTTTCATCCGGCGGGCGGGAGTGTTGTTGCGCGCGCAGATAGCGCAGCACATAAATGGCGATGTTGGGCGAAAGCGGCGCTCCGCCGGTGAGCGCGTCGGCCACCTGATGACCGATGTCGAGACTTTCCATATCCTTGAGCAGATAGCCGTCCGCGCCCGCCAGCACCGCGGCCAGCACGGTTTGTTGATCGCCCAGCACGGAGAGAACGAGGATTTTCGGCTCGGTTTTGCCGGAGGCGCGGATTTCCTGAATCAGATCAATCCCGTTGCCATCGGGCAGCCCGAGATCGAGTATGAACAAATCCACCGCGTGTTCCAGCCACGCGCGCGCTTCCGCCAGCGTGCCCGCCACAGCCAGCAGGGACAATTGTCCATGCGCCGTCACGCCGCGCCCGATATGGGCGGCGACTTGCGGATCATCCTCGACGACTACGACATTGGCATTCATCTGATTTTGAGACGGCTTATCATTCAATTTGTTGTTGATGGTAGCAGCAAGAATAATTTTGTGGCTGATTTTTTTCAGATGTTGGCGGGCGCGGCAACAAGTGATCGGATGACTTTATCCGTCAGCTTGCGAAAAACAATCCCCGGTTCGCGGGGGGGTGGGAAGGGAAACTATGTTTGACCGGGTTCCAGATACCCGGTGATTTCCAGATCAAACCCGGCCATGCTCGGCATTTTGCGCGGCACGGCCATGAGGCGCATTTTACGCACGCCGAGATCGCGCAGGATTTGCGAGCCTATGCCGTAATCGCGGAAATCCTGACGCGCGCGCACCGGCTCGTCGGCGCGGCGGATGCGGTCTATGAGTTGGTGGCCATCCTCGTTGCGGCGCAGCAGCACCATCACGCCGCATTCGGAATTTTGTATCACGCGCATCGCGTCCAGCAAATTCCACGAATGGCTGCGGCTGTTGCTGTCCAGCAAATCAAAAGTGGAAAGCGGCTCATGCACGCGCACCAGCACTTCCTTGTCCGCGTCCGGCGCGCCCTTGAGCAGCGCGAGGTGGGTTTCGTTCGCGGTTTTGTCCGCGTAGGCGACGAGCCGCATCGCGCCGAAAGGCGTTTCTATCATGCGCTCCGCCGCGCGTTCGACGAGGCGCTCGGTCTGGCTGCGATAGCGGATCAAATCGGCGATTGTGCCGATCTTGAGCCGGTGTTCGGCGGCGAAGGGGATGAGGTCGGACAGCCGCGCCATCGTGCCGTCGTCCTTGAGAATTTCGCACAGCACGCTCGCGGGCATGAGTCCCGCCAGCGCCGCGAGATCGCACCCGGCTTCGGTATGCCCCGCGCGCGCGAGCACGCCGCCGTTTTGCGCCATGAGCGGAAAGATGTGGCCGGGGCTTACGATGTCGCGCGGCGTGGCGTTTTTCGCCACCGCCGCCTGCACGGTGCGCGCGCGGTCGGCGGCGGAAATGCCCGTGGTCACGCCGCTCGCGGCCTCGATCGAAGCGGTGAAATTGGTTCCCAGCCGCGAACCGTTCTGGCGCACCATGAGCGAAAGATCGAGATGACGGCAACGTTCCTCGGTCAGCGTGAGGCAGATCAGCCCGCGCCCGTGTTTCGCCATAAAGTTGATATGCTCGGGTGTGACAAATTGCGCGCCCAGAATCAGATCGCCTTCGTTCTCGCGGTCTTCCTCATCCACCAGCACGACCATGCGGCCAAGGCGAATGTCCTCGATGATGTCCTCAATGGGAGAGATCATGCCGGGAGAGATCATGCCGATTCCGGGGCGTTGTCGTTGTTCCACTGCGTCATGCGCTCGACATAACGCGCGATCTGGTCAATTTCCAGATTGACGCGGCTGCCGACACCCAGCAGTTTGAGCGTGGTCATTTCCAGCGTGTGCGGAATCAGGTTGATGCCGAACACATCGCCCTCCACACTGTTCACGGTCAGGCTCACGCCATCCACCGCAATCGAACCCTTGGTCGCGATATAACGCGAAATCAAATGCGGCGCGCGCACCGCGAGGTGCATACAATCGCCGACAGGCGCGAACTTGACCACCTGCCCCACGCCATCCACATGCCCGCTCACAAGATGCCCGCCGAGCCGATCCGCGAGCCGCAGCGCCTTCTCCAGATTCACCGCGCGCGGCGCATCCAACCCTATCGTGCAAGACAAAGTTTCGCGCGAAACATGCACATCAAACGAATGCGCGTCAAACTCCACCACCGTCAAACACACGCCATTCACCGCAATGCTGTCGCCCCGCGCCACATCGCCCATCGCCAAACCGCCGACCGCGATATGCAAACGCGCATCCGCCCCCACAGGCGTGACGCGCTCAATCTGACCGACGGCTTGTATGATTCCGGTAAACATGAGGGGATTCTAACAGAATCGCATGGCGGATATTGCCCATCCGTTCATCCTTGCAGGGGCGGCATTCTGCCGCACGTTCAGGCGTAGGGGCGGGTTTTAAACCCGCCCGGATTTTTTCCATGACCCACGCGGGCAGGTTTGAAATCTGCCCCTACACCCCTCGCCCACTTGTGGGAGAGGGGCAGGGGTGAGGGTGCATTGTTCTCGTCTGCGCGATTTTTTACTCCGCCACCTTCTCCATATAAATCTGCCGCAGCGGTTCATCCGGCAACACCACGAGTTTGTGGTGATAGATATTGGCGAAAGCATCAATCGCGGGCTTGGGCGTGTCGAGCGCATTTTCCCTGTCGCGTCGCGCGCCCATCGCCCAGAGATAATCATCGAAAACAAGCAAGCCGCCCACGCGCAACAGCGCGAAAGATAAAACGGCATCGGACAAAACATCGGGCGCGGTGTGCGAACCGTCCACATAAACAAAATCGAAACTGCTGGCGCGACCTTCCGCCAACAAGCGCGTCAATGCCTGCTGCGAAGTCGTCTTGTGCTTGGCAAATTGAACGGGATGCCGCGCAACGCTGCGCGCAAGTTCGACATTGTGATCGAAGCGACGCTCAACCGCGCCCATGATCTCCCGGCTGTGCTCCATGCTCGCGTGCATCGCAAATTCCAAATCATGCGCGGCACCGCTCATCACCTCCGCTTGATGCTCGATGCTGCCCTGCCAAGTGTCAACGCAATGCAGTTCCAGCGGACGCTCCGCCGCGCAGGTTTCGATGATGAAACAAGCCGAAGCGCCCTCGTAAGAGCCGATTTCCAGCACGCGGGAAGGCTGGTATCTCGCCAGCAGGCGTTTCCAGGTTTGGGTGTTGTTTGTGCTAATCAGAAACCAGTTGTTGGTGAATTGGTAATCAGGCATGGTTTTTCTCCGGGACGTGTATGGAATTGTTTGTTTGCTGCGGTGCATCTGCGGCGCGGTCATCGTTTTCCCGGGCATCCGCCCACGGCATGTTTGTTTTTCTTCCGTGCTGCTCATACATGCGGTCATTGCCTGTCAGGATGTTTTCTTCCGCGAGTGATCCCGGATTGCTTCCAAGCCGATAATTCACGGTATAGCGACCTGTGCACGCGATCACCTTCCAACCAAAATCGCGCACGATGCGATAGCGATAAACGCGATCAGCACCCCAACCCCAAAGCCACAGGTGCGCGGTACGCATGAAAAAATCCGTGCGGTAAAAATAGCAGTTCGTATCAATCATGAATCCGCTGATACCGCGATGGTTGCCAAGACTTTCGCAGTCGTCGCGACAAATAAAACTTGCATCGCTGCGATGAATGTTGCGTAGCGCATGTACCAGCTCCAGGTCGGGATTGATCGCAAGTTTGTTGATGCAAGTTTCCACATGATCCGGGCGCAGCCAGTTATCCTGATCCAGAACCATCACATAGTCGTGATTGACCATGACGGAGGCTGACATCATGACGCGAACCCCATACCAACTTGGATGTTCCCTGTAGTACGGCAGTATTTTTTCGGTGAAATTTCCCAGCGCTTCCCGCTCGGAAGGAAGGTGCCGGTACACCGCATGAGTTCTGCCACGACCGGTATTAAAAGGCAGAACAAGTTTGTGGATGCGCTCGTCAGGCGGCAGATTCAATGGTCGGTCAAACATCTGGCCGTCAAAGACAACCAACACATCCGTCGGCACGGTCTGCGCCAAAACGGACTGGATGGCGTATTCCAACTCCGGTGCGCCGGTGGTTGGAATAATGACGATGGCCTGATTCATGTTCGTGTTTTAAGGATGTGAAGAAAGGCGGTTAGTGTCAGCGCAAGGTGGAATTAGGACAAAACGACCTATTCCGAAATAGCCTAGAAAATTCGGGAATGGTGCTTTCTGTCCATCATCCCCGTTACGTCGCGCTGCGCGAACACTTGAAGGCGTTGCGTCTTCAGGCCGGGTTGACGCAAATTGAAATGGCCGGGCGGCTTGGGCAGGATCAATCGTATGTGTCCAAGATCGAGCGCGGGGAGCGTTATATT
>JAITWS010000001.1 GCA_031285185.1 Methylobacillus sp. | reverse complement strand
CGTGGTGGTGATGTCGCCGGGCGCGAGGTGCATGATGAAGAACGAAATCAGGCTGATGCCGATCAGGAGCGGAATCATCCAGAACAAACGTTTGAGCAGATAGCGCGTCATCGGTCGGCGATCTCGTTGCGGGCGGAAATTTCCTCGCGGCGCAGCGGCGCGGGGATATACCATTCATAACTGTTGTAGCCGATGCCCGCAGGCGGCGCGGGATTTTCAATGCCCCGCACACGCTTGTGGATCGCGGGCAATTCATAGCCCGCGTAGAGATACACCACCGGGCTGTCGTCCAGCAGGATTTCGGCGAAGTGATGATAAATTTTCATGCGCTTGTCGGGGTCAAGTTCGAGGCGACCTTGCTCCAGCAGTTTATCCACTTCGGGATTGTTGTAGCCGATGAAATTGAATTGTCCCGGCGCTTGCTGCGAAGAGTGCCAGATGTTGAATTGATCCGGCTCCGCGCCCAGACTCCAGCCCAGCACCACGGCCTGAAAATCGCCGGTCTTGATGTAACGTCCGATAAAACTCGCCCATTCCAGTTGGCGTATGCTGACCGCGATGCCGATCTGTTTCAACTGGCGCTGGATGAAGGTCGCGCCTTTCACGCGATCGGCGTTCTGGTTGGTGAGAATTTCAAATTGCAAAGGCTGACCATCCTTGTCCAGAATGCCGTCGCCGTCGTGATCTTCGTAACCGGCTTCCTTCAACAATTGCTTCGCTTTTTCGATGTCGTGCGGGTACGGATGCAGATCGGGATTCGACCAGCGCGTGCCGGGCTTGTAAGGCGATGCGACCGGCTCGCCGAGGCCGAGCAACACGCCGTCTATGAGTTCCTGTTTGTTGATCGCGTAATTGATGGCCTGCCGCACGCGCTTGTCGTCAAAAGGTTTGTGTTTGAGGTTGAAACCGAGATAGGTGTAGGCGTTGCCCAGCTCCTTGTACAGCGCGACGCGCCGATTGAGTTCCTCGCGCGCGGGCAAAATGCGCGCGGACTGGATCGGGCTGAGATTCATCACATCTATATTGTCGGCCATCAATTCCAGAAACTGCGCGGCGGGATCGGGGATGAAACGCGAAACCAGACGATCTATGCGCGCCTGTCCCTGCGTTGCATTCGGGTTGCGCGTGAGCGAAATATGCTCGCCGTGTTTCCATTCGGCAAGCTGGTAATAATGACTGCCGACCGGCTTGCGCGCGAAGGCCGTGGTGTTGATGTCCTGCCCCTTGAGCAGATGTTCCGGCAGAATTTGCAAACCCGCCCATGAACTCAAGGCCGGGGCGTAAGGCTGTTCGTAAGTGACGCGAAACGTGAGCGCGTCCGGCGCTTCCGCGTGTTTGACCAGTTTGTAATCCGCGCCATAAGGTGTGCGCGTATTGTCGTCTATCATGATCTTCCAGGTGAACAACACATCGGCGCTGGTCAGCGGCGCGCCGTCCGCCCATTTCAGGCCGGGCTTGAGTTTGAAGGTAATGGTTTTCTGATCGCCGGAAACCTGCCAGGATTGCGCGAGTTCGCCCTCCAGTTCGAGATTTTTGTCGTACTTGAGCAGCGAATTGAAAATGTTGGAAGCCACGGTGGAAGAGGCCGATTCACCCGCCAACATCGAAAGCAGACTGCTTGGTTCCGCAGGCATCGCGTCAATCAGCGTGCCGCCGGATTCGGACGCATAATGCCGATCAAGATCGGCGTTGTCATGCGGCGCATCGGACGAAGAACCGCACGCGGCAAGCGTCAGCAGCGCGAGGATTCCAAATGTGCGGAGAAAAGGGAAGGGCATTGCAAACCCGGACTCAAGCCCTGTCCGGGTTCAGAATTTTCAGCTTGTCGCCGGGCGTGATGCGCGTTTCGTCCAGATTGTTCCAGCGTTGAATGTCGGAAGGGCTGACATCGAATTTGCGTGCGATGGCGTACAAAGTGTCGCCGCGCTGTACCACATAGGTTTTGTGGGCGGGTTCGGGTTTGTTGGTCGGACGCTCCGCGCGTTTGGGTGCGGCTTCTTCAAGCTGCACGAGCAGCGTCTGACCGCTTTTGAGTTTGTCCGATTTGAGATGGTTGAGATCGCGCAAGGCCTGCACCGACATGTCGTAGCGTTTGGCGATGGCGGCCAGTGTATCGCCTTTTTTGACCGCGTGGCGCTTGGTTGAAACGGCAGCCGCCGGTTCGGGAATGTCTTCCACCGCCAATGCCGCTTCCGTTGCCGCGCCTTGCGCGGGCACGAGCAGCGGATAAGCGGTTTTGAATTTGTTGCCCTTGAAGTCGAGCTTGTTGGCTTCGCGCAGTTTGGTCGCGCTCACGCCGAATTTTTTGGCGATCTTGTCCAAACTGTCGCCGCGCTTGGCGGTGTAGGTTTGCCAGCTCACCAGCGGCTTGTCATAAGCGGCAAGATTGGCTTCGAAGATTTCATCCGCGCCCAGCGGCAGCAGAAAATCGTGCTCGCCATCGGTCGAAGCCAGCACCGGACGGTTGTATTCGGGATTGAGCGAATTGAATTCCTCTTCCGAAATCCCCGCGAGCCGCGCGGCAAGCGCGGCATCAATCTGCCGCGGCGCGCCGACCTTGACGAAATACGGCTGGTTGGCGATGGACTGAAGATCAAGACCATATTGCTCGGGATGCGTGACGATATTTTTCAGGGCTTGCAGTTTGGGGACGTAATTTCTGGTTTCCTGCGGCAGCGGCAGATTCGGATAATCGGTCGGCAGCCCCTGCTTGCGGTTGCGCTCAATCGCGCGGGACACCGTGCCTTCGCCCGCATTGTAAGCGGCAAGCGCGAGATCCCACGAGCCGAACATGCCATACAGCTTTTGCAGATAAGTCAGCGCCGCATCCGTCGCCGCCGTCACATCGCGGCGACTGTCCACCCACACATTTTGCTTGAGGCCGAAACTCTTGCCCGTGGAAGGAATGAATTGCCAAATACCGGCCGCCTTGCTGCGCGACAACGCCACCGGATTAAACGCGCTCTCCACCATCGGCAACAACGCGATCTCGGTCGGCATCCCGCGTTTTTGCACTTCCTCGACAATGTGGAAAAGATATTTCTGACTGCGCGCCACCATGCGGCTCACATAATCAGGACGCGCGGCATACCAGGATTCGCTGACCGCCGTGAGCGGAGAATCAAGATCCGGCATCGCATAACCGTCCTTGATACGCGCCCACAAATCAGCCTGCTGCTCGGGCTGCAACGCGATACTCGCGGCAGGCTCTTCCGCAGGCGAGGCTTCCTGCGCTGCATTCTCGTCAGCGACAGGCGCGGTTTCCGGCGCATTTTCTTCCGCTTGCGACACCTCAGGCGCAACTGCGGACTCATTCAACAGCGTGAGCTTGTCATCAGCAACCGCATCGGTCTCGGCATGAGCGACCGGCGCAAGAAACAACGCAAGCAAGGCTACTTTCAGCAGAGGTTTTTCAAACATGGATTGCCGCTTTGAAAGCCAAAATTCCCGCCATGCTATCCGCAAAGCCCGTAGGGGTCAATTCACCAGAACTGGGGAGTTTTTTATTTGCTGTGAGTGGATATGCCACGCAACCTTGGCTGCGTGGCATGGGAGTGGCTTACGCAACTTCGGTCAGGTAGCCGATGGTCATGGTTTGGTTGTGCAGTTCGCTCGAATCTTCTGCGGCGATGGGGCAGAATTCGCCGTTGGAATAGAAGCCGGTTACGGCGGCTTGGGGGCCTAGGGTGTCTTTGACCATGTAGATTTCGTCGGAGACTTGCTCGCCCATCACCAGTTTGCGACCTACGCAACTGACGCAGATGGCCAGCGCGGGGGTGTTCAAGGCGTGCGGGGGGAGGGCGCTTGAGACCATTTTGGCCGCGCCGCGCGCGCCTTCCACGAGGCGGTCGTGCGAGGCTTGGCAGAGGCGGATGGTTTCGCCTTCGGCCACGTTGCCGAAGAAGGTGAGGCTGTTGTCGGCGGGGTTGATGGCCGCGAGTGTGCGGACGGTTTCCACATTGCGGTTTTCGCCGACGACGGCGAGCGGGAATTTGAGGCCGGTTCCGGGCAAGCCTTTGGCGTAGTGTTCGCCGATGTACATGCGGTAGAGCGGCAGCGCGGGTTTGCCGTCAACCTCATAGACCACGTTTTTTTCCGAGCGCGTGACTTTGCGTGGCGGGCCGTAGGGTTTCCAGCCGCCGAGCGCGCCGCTGGCGGTGACGAGGTTGTTGCCGTAGAGTCCGATGGCGATGACCAGATGATCGCTGACGAGGTCGTTGTAGAGTTGCAGCGTGCGGGTGAATTGCGCGCCGTCGCCCGCCATGCCGCCGACGATGGGGAGTTTTGTGCCGAGCACGCTTTGGAAGCCGCGGAGCAGTTCCGTGCCGTTGACGCTCAGGCCGTCGGAGATGACCAGCACGGCGCGCAAGTTGTCGGTCTTGAGGGTGGAACCCAGGGTTGCGCCCGATTGGAACGAGTTCCGCATGTCCGAGACGACGATGTCGGTGACGCGCATGGTGGTGCGCTCCCACTGGATCGCGGTGATTTGCAGGGTGTCGTCGTACACGCCGGTGTTGCTGATTTCGCCCGCCGTTGTGCAGCCGATGATTTGCGCCGATGGATAACGGGCTTTGAGCGTTGCGGCGAGCTTGGATTCGCTGAAACGCTTGACCGAGCCGAATGCCAGCACCAGACTGGCGGATGGCAGTGGGGATGTTTTGGGAAGGTCTTTCAGTGATTGGTCACCGTTGAGGGCTTCCTGTCTTATCAACATAATTGGATTCCAGTTTTCTTCTCAAATAAGCATGGACGAAGGTTTTTGCTTTTGTTTGTCGTGTATTATTTTCTTGCTATTATGATCCCCAATCACGGGGCGAGTTTAAACCCAACTGGATTGCCAAAGCAATAGGTTATCGTGTATTTTGGCGGCAGTGTGGCAAACGGATGCAATTTACGCGACAATAGCGCTGGATAATTTTCCGCGCTGCATACATAATATGCCCGCAAAGCAGGGAATTTCCGATACCGCCCCGGTCACATTGCCGAGATGTGGCTGAATTTATAATAATCAAGTGCTTTCAAGGAAAGAATCGAATGGAGAAGGCGAGCAGCCTCGCAGGTGTGAAGGTGATGGTGATAGACGACAGCAGCACCATCCGCCGCAGCGCCGAAATTTTTCTGAGCCGCGCCGGCTGCGAGATCATCCTCGCCGAGGATGGCTTTGATGCGCTTTCCAAGATTGTGGATCTTCATCCCGATGTGATCTTCGTTGACATCATGATGCCGCGGCTGGACGGTTATCAAACCTGCGCCCTTATCAAGAAAAATGAACGATTCCATACTACCCCCGTCATCATGCTGTCCAGCAAGGACGGCCTGTTTGACCGCGCCCGAGGCCGCATTGTCGGCTCCGACGAATATCTGACCAAGCCGTTTACCGCCGACAGCCTGCTGAACGCGGTGACACGCCATACTTCCGGACAAGCCTAACGGGAGACCAAAATATGCCCATCAAAAAAATCATGATCGTGGACGACTCCGCAACCGACCGTTTCTTCCTGAGCGGGATGCTCACGCGTAACGGTTTCGTCGTGAGTCAGGCCGAAAGCGGCGAAGAGGCGCTGGAGCGCGTCAAGAACGAGCTTCCCGATCTGGTTTTGATGGATATCATCATGCCGGGAATCAACGGTTTTCAGGCCACACGCGCGCTCACCAAGGCACCGGAAACAGCGCATATTCCGGTGATCGTCTGCACCGGCAAGAGCCAGTTGACCGACCGTGTGTGGGCGCTCCGCATGGGCGCCAAGGAATGTATGCTCAAACCCGTGGACGAGGGCGCGCTGATGGCCAAAATCGCGGCGCTAAGCGAGCCTGAGGGAGCGCTATGAGCAAAACCCTTGATCTGCGCGAATATCAGGAAGACATCCTCGACCGCATCAAGGAACGCACGCGCTCGACGGAAGATACCAATACGCGCAGCCGTCTCGGGGTGCGCGTCGGAAACATGCAATGGCTGGTGCATCTTGATGACATCAGCGAAGTGTTGCCGGTTCCGGAAACCTATCCGGTTCCGCTCGCCAAGCCCTGGTTTCTCGGGCTGACCAACGTGCGGGGAAATCTTTACGGCATCAGCGATCTGGCGCAATTCGCGGGCGAGCCGCCCGCCACCATCGGCATTGCCAGCCGCATTTTGCTGACCCACGCGAAATACAAGGCGCAGGCCGGGCTGTTGGTCGGCGCCATCGTGGGGTTGCGGACATTGGATGAAATGGAAGCGCAGGATGCGTCCGCGCCCGGCGCATGGTTGGGACGGGTGTTTCGGGACGCGGCAGGCGAGACTTGGCAGGAAATTGACATCCGGGCGCTGTTGGCATTGCCCGAATTCATGAAAATCGCGGCGGGTTAATTTATGAGAGCAATCGGACAAATGAAGTCGAAGGGAGTAAGTTATGGCAATCGGTAATTTCTTCAGAAAGATCACGGGTCGCTCGTCGGGCGATGATGCTGCGCTGTCACGCGCCGCAACTGCCCGAAACCCCATCATCTTTGTTCTGGTATTCGGTGCCTTCACAATCGCTGCGCTGGTACTTGCCGGTTTTAACCGGGAACTTGATGCCACCAATCTCGAAAATATCGCCCACATGCAGTCGGGGATGCAGAGCATCGCCAAAAACCTGCAACTGGTCGCGATGGAGCAGCCCAAGGCGGCAGACCGGGTCAGAGCCGAATACAACCGCACACGCGAGGCGATCACGGCCTTGAAACAGGGCGGCCTGCTCAACTCCGGCGCGGCGCAGGATATTGTGAACCGGCTGGTTACGCAATGGGATGCGGCGGACGCGCAACTGAAAACCAAATTTTACGGCACCAGCCCCGCCAGCGGAGTTGATCTCGCCCTTGTCGCGCTGGATATATCCACGATCGGCGACAGCATGACGAAGGATGGCGATGAGTTGATCCGCACCGTGCGCAGTGACTGGAAACCGTATCTCTGGGTGACGCTGGCCATCTTTTTCATTATCGCGATTGCGGTGGTGCAAGTGCGCTGGGGCAGACGCCAGAGCGTGGACGCGCAAGGCCGCTCCCATGCGCTGGAAATGGAAGGAATGCGTAACCAGGAGGCGATTCTGCAACTGCTGGACGAAATGGGCGATCTCGCGGACGGCGACTTGACCGTGGAAGCCGAGGTGACGGAAAACATCACTGGCGCGGTGGCCGACTCCATCAACTACGCCATCGCCAGCTTGCGTACCCTGGTCGAGGAAATCAACCGCGCAACCGAACACGTTACGGTGGCGACGACCGATGCGCACGAGGTGACGGTGCATCTGCTGGATGCCGCCGGAAAACAGTCGGAGCAGATTGCCGAAGCCGGAACCGCCGTGCAACAGATGGCGCAATCCATCCACGAAGTTTCCGCCAACGCCAACCAGTCCGCCGAGGTGGCGCAACGCTCGCTGCAAGCGGCGGCGCAGGGCGCGGTGGCGGTGCAGAACACCATTGCGGGTATGAACGGCATCCGCACCCAGATTCAGGAAACCTCCAAGCGCATCAAACGACTCGGCGAAAGCTCGCAGGAAATCGGCGAAATCGTGGAGCTGATCTCGGACATTACCGAGCAAACCAACATTCTCGCGTTGAACGCCGCGATTCAGGCCGCCTCCGCAGGCGAAGCCGGACGCGGCTTCACGGTGGTGGCGGAAGAAGTGCAGCGCCTGGCCGAACGTTCATCGGAAGCGACCAAGCAGATCGGCGTGATCGTGAAGGCGATTCAGCAGGATACCGCCGACGCCGCCTCCGCGATGGAACGCAGTACCGAGGGCGTGGTGGAAGGTGCCAGACTGTCCGACGCCGCAGGTCAGGCGCTGAACGAAATCGGCGCGGTGACGGCCAGCCTGGCCGGGTTGATCGCCTCGATCTCGCAGGCGACGCGCGTGCAAACCGAGATGGAACGCAAGGTGACGCAGTTGATGCAGGAAATCCAGTCAATTACTTCGCAGACTTCCGAAGGTACGCGCCAGACAGCCACTTCCATCGGTCAGTTGGCCTCGCTCGCGGAAGAGCTGCGCGCCTCTGTTTCCGGCTTCAAGCTGTCTTGATGACGACCAGGAAAGGTGACGAGTGTCTCAGGAACTTGATATTGGTCCGCTGAGTTGGGTCAAGGACGAAATTGACCGCTTGCTGGGCGACGCGCTGGTGAAATCGGCAGAATTTGCCGCATCGCCCGCCGATCCTTCCCCGCTGCGTTTTTGTCAGACCCATGTCCATCAGGTCACCGGCGCGCTCTCGATGGTGGGCGTGGAAGGCGCGCAGCGCTTTTCCGAAGAAATAGAACGCTACGCCGCCGCGCTGGAGAAAAAAAGCAAACAACCTCAACCGCTTTCCGCGGATGATACGGAAACCCTGGCCGCCGCATTGAGCGCCATGCGCGGTTACATCCAGTCGCTGGCCGAAGGCGAGCCGGATGTCCCCTTGCGTTTGTTCCCCGAATACAAAGCCATGCGGATCGCGCAAGGCGTGGAGCATGTGCAGGAAAGCGAACTGTTCTTCCCCGATCTTTTCAACAGCGCCCCGGCAGGTCTGGAAACCTATGTGCCCGAAGGCAAGGGGCTGCCGGTTTATCTCAACGAACAAGGTCAGGAATACCGCAAGCTGCTGGTGCAATGGCTGCACACGCCGGGCGACAAGAAATCGCTGGCCGGGATGCGCGACGTGCTGGAAGCCGTGGAGCGCGCCCAATCGCTGCCCGCGCAAAAAACCCTGTGGTGGGTGGCGGCGGGCTTGATGGATGCGATCGCGCGCAATGTGGAGCAACTCAGCCAGAGTTGCCGCCATGTGCTCATGCACCTCGAACGCCAGATTCATTATCTGGTGCAAGGCCACGCCAAACCCAGCAACAATCTGCTGCGCGACATGCTTTACTACGTCGCCATTTCCGCGCCCGTGACCGACCGGCTGCGCGAAGTGCAACAAATTTTCGATCTGGAAAAATACCGCCAGCCCGATGCCGAAGAACATGCGGCGGAAGCGGCTGCGTCCGGCGGCATCACCATCGAAGCCATACAAACCGCCATCGCCGCGCTCAAGGAATGCTGGATGCAGGTGTCGGCGGGTCAGCCTGATCGCCGCGCGATTTTCATGGATCAATCGCGCACACTGGCCGACAAAGTAGGCGACGGAAAACCGCAACTGAAGCGTGTGTTGCTGGATATCGCCGGTTCCGCGCAAGTGCTCGCCGCGCTCGGCAAAACGCCCGACCCCGTGCTCGCCATCGAAATGGCGACCACCTTGCTGATGCTGGAAAGCGCGCTCGAAGCCAGCGGCAAGGCGCGTTCCAAGGCGCTCAAGGCCGTGGCCGCGCAATCCGCCGCCATGCGCGCGCTGCTGCCGAGCGAGGATGCCGTGCCCGCCGTCGCGCAACCGGAAGCCGCCGCCGAAGATACCAATTTGATCGTGCTCGCCAAGGTCGCCGACGAAATCCGCGCCAACTTCCTGCGCGTGGAACGCACGCTGGACGAATTTTTCCGCGATACCAACACGCGCGGCCAGTTGTCCGAACTGATGCCCCTGTTGCAACAAGTCGCGGGCGCATTCCGTATGCTCGAACAGCCGGTCGCCGCCGAAGTCATTGATGGCGCGAACGCGATGGTGGCGCGCTTCGCGCAGCCCACCACCAAGATGACGCACGAAGAATCCGAACTCGTCGCGGAAAGTCTGGGCGCATTGAGCTTCTATCTCGACCGTCTGCTGCAAGGCGACAGCGAAGCCATACGCGCCATCGCACCCTTGCCGGAACGTCTGCAAGCCGCGCTCAATCAGGCCGTTACCACCATCCCCGCGCCCCTCACGCCGCAGGTGGTGGTTCCTGTCGTGCCGGAAACGCTGGTGGATCGCGCGCTGGACGAAGAACTGCTGGAAGTCTATCTCACCGAAGTCGGCGAGGTTTATGAAACCATCGTCGAATGCGTGCAAAGACTGCGCGAACATCCCGACGACCACGAAGCCCTGGTCACGGTACGCCGCGCCTTCCACACGCTCAAGGGCAGCGGCCGCACCGTCGGCCTTACCGCGATGGGCGAGGTCGCTTGGTCGGTCGAGCAACTGCTCAATCATTTGATTGAACAACGCGCCGACAACAAGGAACTCCCCGTGCCCGCGCCGGTGCTGAGTTTTGTTGACGATGCCGGTGAACAATTCCAGGATTGGGTGAGCCAGTTGCTCACGCGCGGCGAAGTCGCGCTTACGCCCGGCACATGGAAATTGCGTGCCGATGCGCTGCTCGCAAACCCGGATGCCCCGGCGGAAATCGCCATAGCGGAACCGACCGCGCCCGCTCCGGCAGCCGCAGCCCCTGTGGCCGCGCCCGTGGTCGAAGCGCCCGCCGCGCCGGTGGAAAAACCGGCGGAAACCGATGTGGTGGTAATCGGCGGCACGCACCGCATCAACCGCGATTTGTTCGGCATTTTCATGGGCGAGGCGCGCACCAATCTCGGACGTTTGCAGCAAATGCTCTCCGCCGCGCAGCATCACGCCGAGCCGCCCATCCCCGACATCGAGCGCCCCGCGCACACGCTGGCCGGCGTTTCGCGCACGGTCGGCATCATGGAAATGTCGGCGCTCGCCAAGGCGCTGGAAATCTGGCTGGGCAAGGTCAGATCGCGCTTCTCCAATTTGTCGCAGGAAGAGTTGCATCTGTTCGACCAGACTGTGGTGGCTTTGCAATCCATGCTGCAAAAAGTGGAAAACCAGCGACTGCCCGAAGCCGCGCCGTGGCTGTGCGACACACTCAATCCGCCGGATGGCGTGACGCCGCAAGCGGTAACGCAACAACCACAACAACCGCCGCAACCCGCGCAACCCGTGACACAAGTAGTGGTGGAAGCGGACATCGCGCCCAAAGTCGCGCCGCAAGCTCCGATTCCGACGCAACAACCGGCCGCGCAAACTCCGCCGCCGCAACCTGTTTCGCAAGCACCGGCCTATGTGCCGGTCGAAGATACCGATCATATTGACCAACAGTTGCTGGAACTCTTCCTCGAAGAATCCGGCGAGTTGATGCTGCTCGCGGGTCGCCAATTGCGCGACTGGCAAGCCAAGCCCGAGGACGCGCAACCGCAACAGGCATTGCAACGCGCCCTGCACACGCTCAAGGGCAGCGCGCGCATGGCGGGCGCGATGCGTATCGGGGAAAATCTGCACAATCTGGAAACCCGGGTTGAAGAGGCGCTGTCCGAAGGCGCGCCGACTGCGGCCAATTTCGCGGCATTCTTCAGCCAGTACGACACCATCAGCGAGCAGCTCGACGAGTTGCGCCGCTACGCCGAGATGCCGACGGAAATCGCGCTCGTGCCGTCCGTTGCGGACGAGGTGATGCCGGAAACGCAAGCGCAGCTTCAACCGCAGCAGCATCAGCCGCAACAAGCGCAACCGCTCGCGAGTGAAGGCTTGACCGTCACGCCGACCATGCGCGTGCGTCCCGAAACCATTGATTACCTCGTGAACGAGGCGGGCGAAGTCAGTATCGCGCGCTCGCGCATCGAGCGGCAGATGGAAACCTTCAAATCCTCGTTGCAGGAACTCACGGACAGCGTGAACCGCCTGCGCGGCCAGTTGCGCGAGGTGGAAATCGAAGCCGAAACACAGATGCAATCGCGCCTGTCGCAGTTGCAGGAAGCGCACGAAACCTTCGACCCGCTGGAATTTGACCGCTACACGCGCTTCCAGGAATTGACGCGCATGATGGCGGAATCCGTGCACGACGTGGCAACCGTGCAACAAGGTCTCATGGGCAGTTTGAACGAGACCGACGCCGCGCTCAACGAACAGTCGCGCATGACGCGGCAACTGCAACAAGGCCTCATGCGTACCCGCATGGTGCGCTTCGACACCATCTCCGAACGGCTGCACCGCATTGTGCGGCAAACCTCGGGCGAGCTGCAAAAACCCGCCGATCTGGATATTCAGGGCGAGGCCGTGGAAATTGACCGCAGCGTGCTGGAAAAAATGATCGGCCCGATGGAACACTTGCTCCGCAACGCCATCGCGCACGGACTGGAAGATGCCGAAAAACGCGCGGCGGCGAAAAAACCTGAAACCGGCCACATCAGCATACAAGCGCGGCAGGAAGGCAATGAAATCATCCTGTCATTGAGCGACGATGGCGCAGGGCTTGATTTCAACAAAATCCGCAACAAGGCGCGCGCGCTCAACCTGCTCAACGACGCGCAGTTGAACGACCCGGCGGAACTCGTCTCCATCATCTTTGAATCCGGCTTCTCCACCTCCGAAAACCTCACACAGGTTTCCGGTCGCGGCATCGGGCTGGACGCCGTGCGTACCGACATCACCGGCCTCGGCGGTCGCGTCGAAGTCGCCTCCGACCCCGGCCAGGGCAGCGTGTTCACCATCTATCTGCCGCTCACGCTCGCGGTCAACCAAACTGTGCTCATCAGCGTCGGCGGCGAAGAATACCTGCTCCCCGCGCAAATGGTGGAGCAAGTGCAAAACATCCGCCAGAACGAACTCGCCGCCGTCGAAGAATCCGGCCAATTCCTCTGGGGCGGCTGGCAACACACGCTGCACCGCCTCTCGCGTTTGCTCGGCAAACCCGCCGCGCACCACGAAGCGCAAGCCTACACGCCAGTGATGTTGCTACGCAGCGGCAAACGCCGCATCGCGCTCATCGTGGATGAAATTCTCGGCAACCGCGAAATCGTCGTCAAAAACATCGGCCCGCAACTCGCGGGCATGGGCAGCGTTTCCGGCGCGACCGTCATGGGCGACGGCAAGGTCATGCTCATCCTCAACCCCATCCACATGGCCTTCCGCGAAGTGCTCATCGCCGCCGAAACGGCAGCAGCCGTTCCCGAGCCGGTGGTCGAAGCGCCGACGCAACCCATCATCATGGTGGTGGACGACTCCCTCACCATGCGGAAAGTCATCTCGCGCCTGCTCACGCGCGAAGGCTACCAGGCCGTCACCGCCAAGGACGGCGTGGACGCGCTGCAACAACTCGAAACCGTCAAGCCGGAAGTCATCCTGCTCGACATCGAAATGCCGCGCATGGACGGCTTCGAACTCGCCCGCGCGGTACGCGGCAACCCCAAAACCGCGCGCATCCCCATGATCGTCATCAGCTCGCGCACCGCCGACAAACACCGCGCCTACGCGCAAGAACTCGGCGTCAACGTCTATCTCGGCAAACCCTATCAGGAAGAAGAACTCCTCAAAAACGTCGCCGAATTTGTCGCAGCGAAGAAAAGCTGAGAGGTTACACCGAAGGGGAGTTAAGAATTCCCTTCATTTCTTCTTCGACAAACTCCGCCTTTCCCGCAGAGGAATTAAAACCGTTCCCGGCTTGTCCGTGCATTCCACGGTAAAATAGCGGCCTTTCTCATTTTGCAGTTATCTGATGAACGTTTTTTATGAAGAGGACGGTGGCTTCAAGGTGGCTTCCGTCATGGCTGAAAATCCCGGTTCGTTGCAGGTGGAATCCGCTTCCGGGAAGCGCTCCAAGATCAAAACCGCCAATGTTTTGCTGAAGTTCGAGGGGGCGCTTGCGGGGTTTATGGAGCAGGCGCAGGCCGAGGCGGAAAAGCTCGCGCCGGATTTTCTTTGGGAGTGTTGCGGCGAAGAGGAATTCAGTTTTGAGAATCTGGCGCGGGATTATCACGGTCGCGCGCCGGCTTCGGGGGAGGCGGCGGCGATGGCGATCGCGCTTCATGCCGCGCCCATGTATTTTTACCGCAAGGGCAAGGGGCGTTACAAGGCTGCGCCGGAGGATAGTCTCAAGGCGGCGCTGGCGGCGCAGGAGCGCAAGCGTTTGCAGGCGGAAAAAGTCGCCGCGTATGTGGCGCGATTGACAGCGCGCGAATTGCCGCCGGAGTTTCGCGACAAGCTGGATATGTTGCTTTACGCGCCGGACAAAAATGCGCTGGAGTGGAAGGCGCTGGACGAGGCCGCGACCAATCTGAATCTGAATCCGCTCAAGTTGCTGGAATCCTGCGGCGCGTTGTCTTCCGCGCATGACTACCATTTCGGCGCGTTTCTGCGCGAATATTTTCCGGCGGGCGCGCAGTTTGAAACGCATGAGCCGGTGTTGTCACCGGATGATTTGCCCGCGGCGGAAACGGAGGCGTTCAGCATAGACGATGCCACGACCACCGAGATTGACGACGCGCTTTCGGTGAAAACGCTGGCCGATGGCAACACGCGCATCGGCATCCACATTGCCGCGCCCGCGCTCGGCATCGCGCCGGGCGGCGGGCTGGATGCGATTGTGATGAAGCGGCTTTCCACTGTGTATATGCCGGGTCAAAAAATCACCATGCTGCCCGAGGCGGTGATTACGCCGTTCAGCCTGAATGCCGGAACCTGGCGACCGGCGTTGTCGCTTTATGTGGATATCGCGCCGGATTTTTCCGTCGTCGCGCAAGCGAGCCGGTTGGAAAATGTGAAGATCGCCGACAACCTGAGTCACGACGCGCTGGAACCGCATTTCAACGAGAGCAATTGGGAAACGACCAGTGATTATGCGTATTGGGAACGTCTCGCGCTGCTGCATCGTTTCGCCGAGGCGCAGGAAAAATCGCGCGGAAAATACGACCCGAACAAGCCGCCGCAGGTGGATTACAACTTCAATGTCGAGGACGGAAAAATACGCATCACCGAGCGCAAGCGCGGCGCGCCCATGGACAAGCTGGTGTCGGAATTGATGATACACGCCAACGCGCATTGGGGCGGGCTGCTCGCGGAAAATACGATTCCCGGAATTTACCGCGCGCAAACGGGCGGCAAAGTGTATATGACTGTCAACGCCGAGCCGCATCAGGGCTTGGGTGTCGCGCAATATGCGTGGAACACGTCGCCGTTGCGGCGCGCGGTTGATCTCATCAATCAGCGCCAGATGATCGCGCTGCTGCAAGGCGCGGAGCCGGTTTACGCCAAGGGCGGCGATGCGCTGGTCGGCGCGATGCGCGATTTCGATCTCACCTACAATGCCTACGGCGAATTTCAGACGCGCATGGAACGGCATTGGTGTCTGGTGTATCTGCAACAGGAAAATATCCGCGAAATCGGCGCGATCGTGTGGCGCGAAAATCTCGTGCGGCTCGACGGAATGCCGTATTTCACCAAGGTGCACAGCCTGCCGGAGTTGGCGCCGGGCAGCCATGTGCTGCTTGAAGTGAAACGCATAGACCCGCTGCTCATGGAGCTGGATTGCCGTTACAAGGGGATGCTGGAGTGAGCTTGTTCCGTTTTGGCTCGCGCCGTTCCGCACGCGCCATCCATCGCAATGTCCGCGACGGCGCAAGCGTGGATGTGAGCGAATCGGACGGCGTGCGCGCGTTGCATCTCGGCTCCGGCACGATACAAAGCGCCATGCGACTCAACGCGCCGCACGATCTGGAACTCACCTACACGCGCGGCATGATGATGTTTCTGCTGCTGCATCCGCAGGCGAAAAAACTTTTGCTGCTTGGTCTGGGCGGCGGCTCGATTGCGAAATTCACGCATCATTATTTGCCGCAGCACACCGTGTGCGCGGTGGAAATAAATCCGCAAGTCATCGCGACCGCGCGCAGCCATTTTCAGTTGCCGGACGACGACGAGCGCTTGCAAACGCTGGAAGTGGATGGTGTTGTTTATCTGCGCGAACATCCCGGTGAGTTCGACGTGGTGTTGCACGACGCTTACGGCGGGCAAGGAATGGCCGAAGAACTCAGCTCGCAGGATTTTTTCGATACCTGCGCCGGGGCGCTCGCCGACGACGGTCTGCTGGTCGTCAATCTGTGGGGCAGCGACAAACAATTCGACGCGCGTTTGCGCCGCATCGAACAGAGTTTCGCGCAGCGCGTGCTGGTGTTGCCGACCGGACATCCGGGCAACGTCATCGTGTTCGGTTTTCGCCGCGCCCCGACGGAGTTGCGTATCACCACGATGCGCGAAAACGCGAAGAAATTGCAAGCGATGCTCAAGATCGAGTTCCCCGAATTTGTAGAGCGCCTGCTCGCGCATAACCGGCACACGCCCAGCCGTTTTACGGTCGGAGCGCCATCGTGAACGCGGTGCTCACCGCGCGGGATTTGCGTAAATCCTACGGCGATCAAGGCGTGGTGAACGGCCTCGACATCGCCATCGCGCGCGGCGAATGTTACGGTCTGCTCGGTCCCAACGGCGCGGGCAAGACCACGACTTTGCGCTTGCTGCTGGGCTTGGTCGCGCCGGACGACGGCGAAATTTTCCTGCGCGACTACGCCGTGCCGCAACACGCGCGGGAAGCGCGCGCCAAAGTCGGCGTGATGCCGCAGGTGGACAATCTCGATCCCGATTTTACCGTGACGGAAAATCTGCTGGTTTATGGCCGTTATTTCGGAATGCGCGCGCGCGACATTGAGGCGCGCATTCCCATGCTGCTGGAATTTGCCAATCTCACGCACAAACACGACGCGAAAATACTCACTTTGTCCGGCGGCATGAAGCGCCGTCTCACGCTCGCGCGCGCGCTCGTGAACGACCCCGACGTGATTTTTCTCGACGAGCCGACCACCGGCCTCGACCCGCAAGCGCGGCATTTGATCTGGCAACGTTTGCGCGATCTGACCACGCAGGGAAAAACGCTGCTGCTGACCACGCATTTCATGGACGAAGCCGAACGTTTGTGCGATCGTCTCGGCATCCTCGATCACGGACGCATGATCGCGCAAGACACGCCGCGCAACCTGATCGCGCAACATATCGAGCCGTTTGTGGTTGAGGTGTTTGGCGACCGCGCGGAGCCATGGGCAAAATCGCATGCCGCGCAATTTTCACGCCGCTTTGAAGTGATCGGCGAAACGGCTTTTTGTTATGTGGACGACGAACAACCGCTGCTCGCGCATCTACGCGGCGAGACCGGCTTGCGCCATGTGTCGCGCCCGGCGAATCTGGAAGATGTGTTTTTGAAATTGACGGGCAGGGAGATGCGGGATGAAGCTTAACCACTACGCGCTGCCCCGGCTCACTCTCCGCTTCATTCCGATCTGGCGCAGAAATTTGCTGGTGTGGAAAAAATCCATAGGTACTTCCATCCTCGGTCACATTGCCGATCCGCTGATTTATCTGCTCGGTTTGGGTTACGGTCTCGGCAGCTTGTTGCCGCAGATGGACGGCGCTTCGTACATGACGTTTCTCGCGGCGGGGACGGTGTGTTACAGCGCGATGAACAGCACCAGTTTCGAGGCGCTGTATGTGAGTTTTTCGCGTATGCACGAGCAGCGCACCTGGGACGCGATCATGAACACGCCGGTCACGCTGGACGACATCGTGCTGGGCGAGGCGTTGTGGGCGGTGAGCAAGGGTTTGCTGTCCGGCGTGACTGTGGTGGCGATGATCTGGCTGCTCGGTTTGTCGCATTCGCCGATGTCGCTGTGGCTGATTCCGCTCGCCTTGCTGGTCGGTTTGTGTTTCGTCGGCATCGGCATGATTATGACCGCGCTCGCGCCCAGCTTTCATTTTTTCATGTATTACTTCACGCTGGTGATTACGCCCATGATGCTGCTCTCCGGCGTGTTTTTTCCGCTGACGCAACTGCCGCACGGCTGGCAGATTTTCGCCTCGCTGTTGCCGCTGACGCACGCGGTGATGATCGCGCGACCGCTCATGCAGGGCGCGGTTCCGCCGGATTTGCTGCTGCACATCGTGGTGCTGATCGGCTATGGCGGCATCGGTTTTTACATCGCGCTGGTATTGTTCCGGCGGCGTTTTTCCAGATAGCATTGTGACCATGAAAACAAATCACCACACTTATTTCGCCACCTGCCCGCGCGGTTTGGAAGGCGTGCTCGCGGACGAGTTGAAGGCGCTCGGCGCAACATCGCTCGCGCCCACCGACGGCGGCATCGGCTTCGCGGGCGATCTCACCGTGTGTTATCGCGCCAATCTCGAAAGCCGCGTCGCCACGCGCATCCTCATGCAGGTCGGGCAGGGCGCTTATCGCAGCGAGGACGATCTTTATCGCGCCGCGCTCGCGTTGCCGTGGCCGGATTGGTTTGCGGTGGAACGCACTTTCATGGTCAAGGTGACGGCGGTGAAATGTCCGCTCAAAAGTCTGGAATTTGTGACGCTGCGGATCAAGGACGCGGTGTGCGACAAATTCCGCGAACGCGTGAACCAGCGCCCCTACATAGACACCAAACAGCCGGATATGCGCGTGCATGTTTATCTGACCGCCGACGAATATCGTTTTCATCTCGACACTTCGGGCGCGTCGCTGTTCCAGCGCGGTCAGCGCAAAACCAGCGTGGAAGCGCCGCTGCGCGAAAATCTCGCGGCGGGCATCCTTAAACTTTCCGGCTGGCAACCCGGCACGCCGCTGCTCGACCCGATGTGCGGCAGCGGAACGTTTTTGCTGGAAGCCGCGATGATGGCGCTCGACATCGCGCCCGGTTCGCAGCGCGGATTCGCGTTTCAAAAATTCTCAAACTACGATGCCGCGCTCTGGAACGGCTTGCGCCAACAGGCGCTGGATCGCGCGAAGCCGGTGGATTTCATGGAAATCTACGGCAGCGATAACGACCCCAAAGCCGTGCGCGCGGCCAAACAAAATCTCGAAGAAGCCGGTCTGCTCGAAGCCGTCTGGCTCGCGCAAAAGGAGTTTACCGACCTGCAAGCGCCCGCCGATTCCGGCACGCTCGTCGCCAACCCGCCCTATGGCGTGCGTATCGGCGAAGACGCGACGCTGGCCGCGCTTTACCCGAAAATGGGCGAAACGCTGAAACGCAATTTCGCGGGCTGGAATGCGTATTTTCTGACCTCGGATTTGCGTCTCCCCAAACTCATGCGCCTCGCCCCCAGCAAACGCACGCCCCTATTCAACGGCCCGCTGGAATGCCGCTTGTTCGAGATCAAAATGGTGGCGGGGAGCAATCGGTGAATTGGATACGATAAATCCCTCTGTCGTTGTGCCGCTGCTCCCTGGAAAAACTCGGGATGAACGGAATTGAAGGAGAGAATCAAATGAACGACCGCCTGAACGACCTGCGCGACCGCCTGCGCGATTTTGTGCGCGAACGCGACTGGGAGCAATTTCACTCGCCCAAAAACCTCGCCATGGCCATGATCGTCGAAGCCGCCGAACTGGTGGAACATTTCCAATGGATGACCGAAGCCGAAAGCCGCGCGATCTCCCCGGAAAAACGCGAAGCCGTCGCCCACGAAATCGCCGACACCTTTGTTTATCTGCTGCGCCTCGCCGATGTTTTGGGCGTGGATATTGTTGATGCCGCCAACGCGAAAATCACAATCAACGCGCAAAAATACCCGGCGGACAAGGTGCGGGGAAGCAATGCGAAATATACGGAGTATGGAGAAAAGCAGGTTGGATAAGGCCGAAGGCCGCCATCCAACATAATCAACTGCTTGTCTTGACAGGATTGACAGGATTGACAGGTGCAGCAAGTTGGACGACATTTCTGTTTTTAGAATCGTTGTCTGATTTATAGTTAGCCAGAGAACCCCCATGCACGTTACAAGTGAAACTCTGCGGTATGCAGAAGATGCCATCAGAGACATTTTGTATCTGTACGTTGATATGGTGTCCTCGTATGGTGGCTTCGGACATAACCTGGATACCGGGCGTTTCTCACCGCTGGAGTTTATTGATTCAAAAATTCTAACTCCGCCAGGTTATACGTTTGGAATAGATGAGGCTCTGCTGCATGAAGGCTCGGCCATCGCTATTTTGTGTTCCATTTCCGACTGCCGGGATGAGCAAGGATCAGTGAGCTTTCATTGGCCAATAATAAAGGCAGCCAAAGAAGCTTTTGATGCGGGACGTCTCGATCATTTGCCCGATATAAAGCAAGCATTTTTGCTGGGATTCGGGAACGACGATGTTTCGTTTATCAAGCAGCTTAAAGTAGTGTATCAAGGCCATGTCCTTTCATACTTTAAAAAACTTGGTAATGGTTAACAAATTATTCAACCCGGCCTCGCCTGCAGTGCGCTGGTTATTCAGGTGTTAGACCCCACAGGAGATGCCATGGCACGTTCAGTAAAAATAGCTGCACTCACTCTCATCGCAGTGATCTGCGTAATAGCTGCTTGGAACTATGTTGCTGTGCAGCGGTCTGCGTCTCAAGTAATTTCCGAAGATCTACGCAACACCGGGATCAAAGTCTTTGCACATTACCAGTGGTTCGTGAATCCCCGCGTCATCGTGTTTGATCTACGGCAGGTCTCTGGCAACAATAGCCCGCTTGACGTTTCACGGACACTCTTGCAGTTCGCTGACAAGTTGAAAGACAAGCAATTTGATCAGATTATTTTGGCGCATAAGGGCATCGAAAAATTTATTCTCAAGGGGGACTATTTCCATAAACTTGGTGCTGAGTACGATTTTCAGAACGCCCTCTATACGCTTCGCACATTGCCAGAGAATGCTTATTCGCTAGACGGTTCTCCAGCTTTCGGTACCTGGACAGGCGGCTGGCTAGACGTTTTCAGTAAACAAATGGAAGATTTCAACGAGTTTCATAAGCGCTGGTATCTCACGGACTTTGCAGGTGGCAGCTAACATCCAGTTCGCAAATCGAGAACACTCGTTTGGATAAATCAACGCCTACTGTTTTGGTTATACTGTTCATGAGACTTCTCCTTCGTCTGATTGTTGGTCGAACTACAATCATGGCACGTGAGGCCGAAATGAAGTGGGAAGTCTCCTTTTTACTCATTCAACCCGGACGCGCCTGCGGCGCGCCGGTTATTCAGGCGTTAGGCCACCATTATCAAGCGAGGCTTCATACATGAATGAAAAAGATCTGGAAACTCATCTGGTGAAGATGGTGAAAGAATTTGCTTCAAAGCGCAACGATGCTGAAAAACATATCTACGAGCAACACGAAGCACAGCAAAAGGCGCGGCCTTCGTTCAGCTCCGAACAAGAGCGAGTTACCTGGGAAGCAACGCACACGGAACCTGATTTGTTCGAAAAATTCAGCAAACTGCTTGCGCCACTGTTTGACACCTATTGCACAAGCAAAAAAAGAGTATATGGCGGAACGCATGGCTACAGCTTTGGCTTTCCGGTTAAATTCAACGGCATTGAAAATCCGGTTGGCACAGGAGTAGAACTAAAAAACAAAAACCGTGCGGAGATATACGTCAAAACCAGCACGCAATTTCAGGATGAGTATCTATTTGTGTTGCTCTGTAAAACCAACGAGTGGAAAATTGACAGCTACAAAAACCGCAGATACGGTAATGAAAAATGGAGCAACGAAATTCTTTGATGTCAGTGCCTAACATGGCATTCAACCTGGACGCGCCTACAGCGCGCCGGTGTTAGGCGTTAGGCTTTTAGGAGAAATCATGCAGTTGAGCAAAGAACAAGCGTACCTTGCCATGTATCATTTCTTGAACAAGCAATTTTCACTTGGCTGGGAAGAGCTTGGAGGTATTCTTGGCTCAATGTCACTACTTCCAGACGGTGGCTCTGTTGACCCTGCGTTCGTGTCTGACTGGAATGAGGCTGTAGAAGCAGCGACATCTGGAAAGGTTAATGCACAACTAACATTTATATCATGAATATCAATCAATGGCCTAACATGGCATTCAACCCGGACGCGCCTACAGCGCACTGGTTAACTTAGGCGTTAGGCCGGAAGACATGGTCAAGAAATATCCTTCGCGGGAGGACATCGCAGAAATGCGGGTTCGCGGCTACGATTCGACGACCATTCAGGAAGCGCTTGAGGGCGTAAAGCGTGGCGATGAAGTCAATCGCTTAAAGGCGCAGATCAATGACGCTTTTGCTGGCGTCAAGCTGGGATCCGGCATCGGGTTATACGAGGCGCAAGCGCTTGATGGCTACGCCGATTGCGCGACGCAAGCACTGCAACGCGAGAGGGACGAAAGGGAGGACTGGCGGGCGATTTCGGCGGAGCAGCTCAACGAGTGCAACAGTAGCCTTAGCTTCTTTGACGCTGAAGGGATGCGCTTTCACCTGCCCGCGTATCTAATCGCCGACCTGGACGGCGCGTACAAGTTCGGAATGGATTTCTGTCTCACTCACTGTCCTGATCATCGTTTCGCCCTCCTGAACCCTCGTCAAGCTGAAGCCATATCGCAGTTTCTCCGTTTCATCGAAAACGAGCCTGACTATTCCATGTCGCGCGATCATATTCGTCATGCCATTGACCAATATTGGGTCGCTTGAGCGGCTAACTCTGTGTTGCAGCGGATCGCCTTCGGCGGCTGCCGAACTTGAACGTTAGGCACACTCATGTCCTACCTGATCCTTGATGGCGCCGAGTATTCGTTCAACACTGAAATCGTGGCTGTTTACAGCAGCGAATCAGGACAGCTCATGGCTTTTGTTCACCGAACTCCAATCGGGTTACTACACTGCATCTTCTGTAAACGAATTGAAGACCTCTACTTCGGGCATCGCTGGGAGCAATTCACCAATCCTGATTCGCTCTTCAACCAACTTGCAGACGCTCAAGGTCACATTCAAAAGGTTTTTGAGAGCTTGGGGGCGTCTATCCGTGGCATCCTTCCCGACCCCTGCACTGAAGTTTGGAACCGCACCTCATGACTCAGCTTGGCCTTCCATTTTTTGGCTTTTCGGCGGCTCACTTATCGGCTATATCATTTGGCGAGTACGGTGAAAATGAGTTTTAAAATATCTTTATGGTTAGTGCCTGACATTGCACTCAACCCGGACGCGCCCGCGGCGCGTCGGTTAATTTAGACGTTTAGCGCAGGAGGTCGTATGGTGTCGTCAGTCGAAGATGTTGAGAAGTGGCTCGGTCAACCGTTGCCGGAACCCTATCGCTCCTTCCTCGCGGGGGTGACCGACGATTTTCCCGCTGCCAACGACCGAACCCTTGTGTACTGCTCCGCGAGCGTGGTGGAGCGGAACGAGACGTACCAGTCCAGGTTGTACTGTCCAGCCCATGTGGCAATCGGCGACGACAGCGGTGGCATGTTTTTGATCCTGTCGCTGGCAGACGGGAGCATTCACCGCGCAGGCATGGGAGCGATGACGCCAGATTGCCTCGAGCCGGTCGCCCCCAACTTTACGGCATGGGCTGACGCGGGGTTTCCTTACGAAGGCCGCCATCCAACATAATCAACTGCTTGCCTTGACAGGATTGACAGGGGTAGCAAGTTAGACGACATTGCTACTTAAGGCTGTTATCTATTTGATAGGTAGGGCGCACATGAAGCATCTCTGGGTACTTGGCTTGCTTTCCCTCGCGACATTGCAGGCTTTTGCGTGGACGGGGGAGGTCTGCCCTGTGCTTCCGTCAGGTTCGGGCATTGAATGGACTTACAGTGAGGGACCAGACTTTGACGTTTGTCGTGCTTTTGCTCTCGGCTCTCGAAACCTGGTCTTTGGTATCTATCTCGGCAATCACCCAAGTTTCCACCCTGAGGCCTCCAATAGCATCGGGAAGGGCAAGGTCGCTGGTCGGTACGTCACTTGGTATCGTCAAGATTCAGATTCTGCCTTCTCTCGTCAAACTCTGCTAACACTTGACCGTAAGTGGGGCTATGTCGCGCATATCTGGGTGGTAGCAGATACTGAGCAGCAACTGTTGGATCGGTTGTCCGTTTTAGAGCGCATCACATTCAAGGCTCCATGACTATCGCCCTAACATTCAACCCGGACGCGCCTGCGGCGCGCCGGTTAATTTAGGCGTTAGCCACTAAGAGAGCGAACTATGGGCTGCATGGTTTGTTGGGCGTTATTTTTCTTGTTTACAGCGGAATTGCAATGAGCTTGGATTACATCTTTGTAAAAGCAGCAGAGCCAACGAAGTCCATTGAGGAGCTTGAAGAAGATAAAACCTTCAAACTTAAAGACTACAAGGCATTGGGCGCATCACTGTTCCCCGACATCCAGTGGGACACTCACAATTTGGCGGTTCTAACTCTTCAAGGGTCGCTTCTTGAAGTTGAGGCTTCAGGCGCGTCGCTTACTGTACGAGTGAGCGGCTTGGGTGCTGATCCCAAGCTGATCTTAAAGCTTGCGCGCCAATGCAAAGACAAAAATGTTGTCGTCATTGACGTCCAGACATCGGAGTTGATTATAGCGAAGGGTGCTGCTCAAGACATGGAGCAATATAAGGAGTGGTATCGCTCTGTGCTCGGTCAATATAAATAGAGCATGGCTAAAAGCACTCTAGCAAGGCAGATCGGATAAGGCCGAAGGCCGTCATCCAACACAATTACTGCGGCAAATCAGGTGCGGAGTTTTCGCCTGTGACGTGTTTGGTGATGAAATCAATTTTTTGTTGGCCTGTGTATGTGTATTGAAGTTGCAGTGTGAGCAGCGCATCACATGCCTGTGGGGAATCTGTTGGCGCTGATTTGATTTGGGCACGAAGTCGGGCAAGTTGTTCGTCGTACAATTTTGTTTCTTCCGGCAGAGCCATTCGCATGATTTTTTTCAGCGCCGTATTGACATCGGTTCCATCCTGCTTCTGGATGAATTCGACCGCAGTGCCGAGTTGCGCGGTGGATACTTGCCGGATGAGATCAAGCTCGTGCCACCCCTTTCGGTAGGCCTCACTTTCGTTGCAGTCATATGCCAATACCGGCGCGCCAATGACAAGCGCAACAACAGCAATGCCCGCGTGTGCGAAAAATTTTTTCATAATTACTCGAAATGGACTATCAAATCCTTCAGCACATCAACATTGCCCCACTTGAATGAGCAACGGCGCGCAGACTCAATTGCAATCTGTTTGCCATCCACTTCCCGCTGTTCGCTGACTGGCACGCAACCCCCCGAAATTTTTACCGTCGGCGTTCCTTGTCGGGAGAGAGGAAAACCAATTGCTTCATCATCTTGTAGCGTGTGTGTCAGTGCCACATCCTCGACGTAATCATCGGGCAGCACGAAAATCAGCGCGTGATCAATTTTAAGCGAGTAGTAGTCGTGCTGAAACGGTGCGGTGCTTACACAAAGTTCAGCCAAATGTCCGTCCAGCATTTGCGTTGAACACTTGGGTGGGGCGGCTTGTGCAGCAGCGGTTGCCAGCAAGCCCAGCAAGAGAATAGTCAGTCTGGTCATCATTGATGTTTATTTCAGATGTGGGGTAATCAGTATCATGGCTCGCGCAGGTCGGGATTGCTCATCCCAACCCGCGGTTTACGGAATTTATTGCCAGAAATCGTTAAAACTTCCTCTGTATTGCTTTCCGTTGGGTTCGGTGATGAGACCTTCGGTGTCAACTGGTTCGCCGTTTGAAAAATTGCCTTCGAAGCGGGCACCGTCGGGGCGGGTGAATACGCCTTTTCCGGCGAACTGGTCATCCACGAATTCGCCTTCGTAGCCCCAGCCTTCGGGGCTGATGGCCGAGCCTTTTCCGTTGAGTTTGCCTTGATCCCAGGTTCCGGTGATGGTGGAATCCAGCTCGCCGCCAACATACCACTTCAGCACGCCGGGGCCTTGGGCGTAGCCGTTTTCGCATTTTCCGTTCCAGACGATGTATTCATCGTACTGCGGTTGGGAGTTGTAAACCGCGCAGCCGTTTCCGTCCTTGATCCAGTACGAATCTTCGACATCTTCTTCCGGTTCTTCCTCTTCGTCTTGCGCCGATGTCGCGTCACATCCGCAGTTGCAGCC
>JAITWS010000008.1 GCA_031285185.1 Methylobacillus sp. | reverse complement strand
AGCAATCCGGCGAAATGGGCGGGCATGTAAGGATCGTCCGGGCCGAAAATTCCAATTCCCAACCAGACCGACAGCCCGCAAAAAATGGATACCAGCGCGCCCTGCGTGTTGGCGCGTTTCCAGTAAACGCCCGCCGCGAGCGGCACAAAAGCCATCACCAGCGTGACCTGATAGGCGTTTTCCACCATGTGAAAAATGCTGGAATCGGAATAGATCGCGTAGAACGTGACCAGTATCGTGAACACCAGCGTCACGCTACGCATCATCTGCAATTGCTGGCGGTCGGTCAGCCGGTGGCCGAGCGCGGGTTTCAAAATGTTTTCGCTGAACGATACCGAGGGCGCGAGCAGCGTCGCGGAGGCGCAGCTTTTGATCGCGGACAGCAGCGCGCCGAAGAAGAGCACTTGCGTGACGAGCGGCGCATGTTGCAGCACCAGCGTGGGCAGGATGAGCTGCGAATCGGTTTTGGTCATCTCTTCCACCATCGCCGGGTCAATCAGCGTGGCGGAATACGCGAGGAAGATCGGCACAAAGGTGAACAGAAAATACAACACGCCGCCGATCACCGATCCCCATACCGCGATTTTGATCGTGCGCGCCGATTGCACGCGCTGAAACACATCTTGCTGCGGAATCGAGCCGAACATCATGGTGACCAGCGCGGCGGTGAACGCGACGATGTCCGCCAGATTCAACGACGGGAAAAAATTGAATTTGCCCGCCGCCGCCGCATGTTGCACCACGACGGAAACGCCGCCGACCTGATCGCTGATCTGGCTGCCGAAGAGCAGCAGGCCGATGACGATGATCGCCATCTGCAACAAATCGGTGATCGCCACCGCCCACATGCCGCCGAAATAGGTGTAAATCAAAATCGTGCCCGCGCCTATCCACATCCCCGTCAGTTGGCTGATCTCGCCGCCGGATACCACGTTGAACACCAGACCGAGCGCGGTGATTTGCGCGCCCACCCAGCCGAGGTAGGAAATCACGATGGCGAGGGTGGTCAGCACTTCGACGCTGCGCCCGTATTTTTTCTTGTAGAAATCGCCTATGGTCAGCAAATTCATGCGGTAAAGCGGTGCCGCGAACAGCAAGCCGACCAGTATCAAACACAAGGACGAACCGAAGGGATCGGCCACAATGCCGCGCAAGCCTTCTTCCAGAAAAGTCGCCGGAATGCCCAGCACCGCCTCGGAACCGAACCAGGTGGCGAACACCGTGGCGATGACCATATAAGCCGGCAAACTCCGCCCCGCGATGGCGAAATCCTTGGCGTTATGCACGCGCGTGGCCGCCCAAAGGCCGATGGCGACCGAAATAACCCAGTAAGCGATGACAAACCCGAGCAGCATGTTGTTGTTGGGATTCCCGAAAAATTGGCAGAAATTGTAACAGTACCGGCGCGGCTGGCAACAGAATTTGTCGTTGTATCCGGCAGAGGGAAAAATGACATGAATGGCGCGCCCGGCGGGATTCGAACCCACGACCCTTGGCTTCGGAAACCAATACTCTATCCAGCTGAGCTACGGGCGCGTGATTCCATTCCCGCATTGCTCGCGCGACCCGGAAATGGAACAGGCGCGCATTATAGCAGGTGGCAGGGCGGGGCGCAGGTGGAAAGCATCCCGTCCGCCGTCATGGATGAGGCGCTGGCAAAACCGGGCGCGATCTTGGAATAATCGTGCCGCTACCAGTATAATTCCGGCTTGGCTTTTCCCTTCCCGGAACTTTTTGATTTAGGAACTTCAGCATGAACGCGCATCACGATTTCCCCAAAACCACCGTCACACAATTTGTGCTTGCCTTGTTGGGCAGCCTTTTCGCGCCTTTGATCGCGATCATACTGGTTGTCATGTATATCGTCGGCATACAGGCCACGCATATCGAGAGCAAAACTCCCGCGCCCACGGGCAATAATACGGCGGTGGCGGAGCGCATCAAGCCGGTGGCCGAGGTGAGTATGGCGGCTGCCGGGGGCGGCGATGTCGTGGCGGCGGTGCAGAAAACCGGCGAGCAGATCACGCAAAACACATGCGCGATGTGCCACGGTACCGGCGTGGGCGGTTCGCCCAAGATCGGCGACA
The DNA here is from genome assembly GCA_031285185.1 of Methylobacillus sp. Lineage (GTDB taxonomy): Bacteria > Pseudomonadota > Gammaproteobacteria > Burkholderiales > Methylophilaceae > MM2. Next base: position 6,336 of record JAITWS010000008.1, on the reverse strand, counting down.
AGGCCGCTTGGGAACCGCGCATCGCGCAAGGTTTTGACACGCTGCTTAAAAATGCGATTAACGGTATTCGCGCCATGCCTCCGCGTGGCAGTAATCCCGCCTTGAGCGATCACGATCTCGCTTTGGCGATTGTGTATATGGCGAACAAATCCGGCGCGTCGTTCAAGGAACCCGCCGCGCCCGCGGCTCCGGCCAGCAAATAACGCAAAGCCCGCGCGAGCGGGCTTTTTTACGGGCGAATAAATATGCACAAACAAACACCGTTCGCCCTAAAGCTCTGTTGAAGGGCGGGATGAGCCGACGCACAGGTGTTCATCCTTCGACAAGCTCAGGACGAACGGAGATCATGATTTTTTAACCGGATAACGCATGGCAACGTATGCAATAGGCGACATTCAGGGCTGTTACGCTTCCCTCCGCAATTTGCTGGAGGCGATCGGTTTCAGCGCGTCGCGCGATACCTTGTGGCTGGTGGGCGATCTTATCAATCGCGGTCCCGATTCGCTCGCCGTGCTGCGTTGGGCGAAGGCGCATGAATCCCGCTTGCGCGTGGTGCTCGGCAATCACGATCTGCACGCGCTGGCCGTGGCGGAAGGGGTTGCGGAAGCGCATCGCCGCGATACCTTGCAGCCCTTGCTCGACGCGCCCGACGGCGGCGAATTGCTGGCGTGGTTGCGGCATGGACGCATGGCGTATGGCGAGGACGAATATCTGATGGTGCACGCGGGGCTGTTGCCGCAATGGAGCGGCGCGCAGGTGACGGAACTGGCGCATGAGGTCGAAGCCGCGTTGCGCGGAGCGAATTACCGCGAATTTTTCGCGCGCATGTATGGCAACCAGCCCGATCACTGGCGCGACGATTTGCGCGGCATGGATCGCCTGCGGCTCATCACCAACGCGCTCACGCGGCTGCGCGTGTGCGATGCGGCGGGCGTGATGGATTTTGATTTCAAGGGCGAGCCGACGGATATTCCCGCCGGATTGATGCCGTGGTTTGACGCGCCCAAACGCAACTCTGCGGACAAGACGGTGATCTTCGGCCATTGGTCGGCGCTGGGGCTGGTGTTGCGCGATCATGTGATCGCGCTCGACACGGGTTGCTTGTGGGGCGGGCGGCTTACTGCGCTGCGGCTGGAAGATCGGCGGCTGTTTCAGGTTCCGTGCGCAAAAGGCGATGCCATCGGCAAGCAATAGCTTCGCGTGATTGCTCGGCCAGTTGCCGCCGGTCGCTTTGCGCGGTTTCCAGCGGCTCCGCGAAATTCAATTCCGCCGCGATTTCCTTTTGGCTCAACACAAAACGCAGCGACTGGATCAGCGTGAGATCGCCGTAAAACGCCGCCTCCGTATTCGCGCCGCCGTCCGGGTGCGGATAAAAAATCATCACCGGCCACACCCGCGCCCGCACATTCACGGCAGCCTGAAACAAGCTGGTTTTGAACGGTTGCAACGCGGTTCCGTCGGTGCTTGTGCCCTCGGGGAAAAAACACAGATTGTCGTTGTCGCGCAGCGCATCTTCCACGCTGTTGATGGCCTCGCCGGTTTCCTGCCGCTTGTTGCGTTCCACGAATAATGTGCCGGTCTGCATCGAAAGCCAGCCGATGACCGGCCAGCGCCGTACTTCGGATTTCGCCACGAAACGCATGGGCAGCAGCGATTTGAGCGCCCACACATCTATCCACGAAACATGGTTGGCGACAAACAACGTGGCGCGGGTATCCGCATCCGGCAATTGCCCGCGGACATGCACGCGGACATGCAAAATGGCGAGGATGCGCTCGCACCAGAGTCGTATGGTTTCATCGCGCGCCTCGCGCGACAAACGGGGAAAGATGAAAATCACGGTGGCAACGCCGCGCGACAGGTGCGCGATGATGCGCGCGCTGCGCCAGATGCGGGTGGGCAGGGAAGTGCGCGCGATGCTCAAGATCGGTAGAAATGGTCGGCGTAGCGTCGGCTCATGCGCGAGACGGGTTGCATCACCAAAAGATCGGCAGTGTTGAAAACCGGATCCCACGTCGGCTCGCCGCAGATATAAGCACCCACGCGCAGATAACCCTTGAGCAACGCGGGCAGCGGCGCATCCAGATCGGAGCGCAGTTTGTCCAGCGGCAGGGGCGCGCGCGGAAAAACGCGGTATTCGGGCGGCGAGAGATATTCGGCCTTCACCTTTTTGTAAATGCTGGCGGCGAGATGCCCGCCATCCGCCATGCCGATGCTCGCGCAGCCGATGAGATATTCGTAGCGGTTTTGCAGCATGTAACGCGCCAGCCCCGTCCACAACAGCGAGATCGTGCTGCCGTTGCGATAATCGGGATGGACGCAGGCGCGACCGACCTCGACCATGCGGTCGAACAGCGGCTCCAGACGGCTCAGATCAAATTCCTGCGCGGAATAGTAACCGCCCGCCTCCCTCGCCATGTCCGGGCTGAGAATGCGGTACGCGCCGACGATGCGGTCGGTTTCGCGGTCGCGCACCAGCAGGTGATCGCAAAACGGATCGTAACCGTCGCGATCAAGTTGCTCCGCGTCGGACAGTTGCGCGCCCATTTCCTCGACGAAAACCTTGTAGCGCAAAGCTTGCGCCTCCAGAATTTCCGCCGGGTCGCGCGCCAGGCTGCAATAAAGAGGAGAAGAAGAATTCTGCATAGGGCGGGTTAAAGTGTGTATTTCCAGCAGCATTGGAGTTTCTCCGATTTTTCAGGTCGGAGAAACTCTAGGCGGCGAATATTACAGCAGCATTATACTTGTTTTAAGTTTTTATTATCGTGTCACGCGCGTGACACCGTCGGCTTCCAGCACGCGCACGCGGTCGCCGACCTGAAAGTCGGCGGCGGAGCCTTCCTGCACAATGGCGATGGTGGAGCCTCTGTCCATGGTGACGGTGATTTCCACGCCTTCCTTGCGCGTGACGCCTTCCTCAATCGCGGAGCCGGCCAGACCGCCCGCGACCGCGCCGATCACGGCGGTGATGATGCTGCCGCGACCGCCGCCCATCGAGCTGCCGGCCACGCCGCCGACCACCGCGCCCGCGCCGGTTCCCACCGGGCTTTTGGTGCCTTCGATTTTCACCGTGCGGACGCTTTCCACCGTGCCCATTTTGACCGTTTGCGCCTGTCGCGTCTGGTCGCGGGTGTAAACGTCGCCCGAATTGCTGCTGGCGCACGCACCGAGAAAAGCGGCCAGACCCAGCAAAGAAAGTGTGCGTAAATGCTTGTACATGATAGTTCTCTCCTATAAGACGATTTCCGAGCCAAATGCCTTGCCGTACCGCTGCATGATTTCCGTTTTTGTGGGCGCGTGGTTCTGTCCGCCACGGCTTGCAATTTTGATCGCTCCCATGAGCGAGGCGAGTTGTCCGGTCTGCTGCCAGCCCCATCCGTGCCGGATGCCATAGACCAGACCCGCGCGGTAAGCGTCGCCGCAGCCGGTCGGATCAATCACCGCATCCGCTTCAACGCAGGGAATGTCATGGCGTTGACCGTCCGCGTAAATGGTCGAGCCTGCGCCGCCACGGGTCAGCACCAGCGCTTTCACTTCGCGCGCCAATTCCTCTATTGTGCGACCAGTTTTCTCTTGCATCAACTGGGCTTCGTAATCGTTGGCCGCGAGCCAATCCGCCATGCCGATGAAATGCAGCAACTCATCGCCGTTGAACATCGGCAAGCCTTGCCCCGGATCGAACAAAAAGGGAATCCCCGCTTCATGCAACTCGCGCGCGTGTTGAAACATGCCGTCGCGCCCGTCCGGGGCGATGATGGCGAGCGCCGCGTCGCGCGCGTCCGCCACGCTGTTTTCGTGCGAATGATTCATCGCGCCCGGATGAAACGCGGTGATCTGGTTATCCGACAAATCGGTGGTGATAAAGGCTTGCGCCGTATAACTGCCGGGAACGCGGCGCACATGGTCGGCCTTGATGCCGAGCGCGGCGAGCCGTTCCGCATACGCGCCGAAATCGTCGCCCACGGTCGCCATGATGAGCGGATCGCCGCCCAGCAGATTAAGGTTGTAGGCGATGTTGCCCGCCGTGCCGCCAAACTCGCGCCGCATCTCGGGCACGAGAAAAGCGACGTTCAGCATATGAATTTTTTCCGGCAAAATGTGGCGCTCGAAATGGTCGGGAAACACCATGATGGTGTCGAAAGCGAGCGAGCCGCAGATCAGGGTTTGCATGTTGGGAAAGTTTCGATGATTAAAAAGGTTTGACGACCACGAGGATGACCACGGCGCTCAAAATCAGCACGGGAATTTCATTGAACCAGCGATACCAGACGTGACCGTGAACATTGCGCCCCGCCGCGAAATTTTTGAGCAGCCGCCCGCAATAATGATGATAGCCGATGAGCAACACGACCAAGGTCAGCTTGGCGTGCATCCACTTGCCCGTAATCCCGTAACCCAGCCACAGCCAAAGCCCGAAAATCAGCGCGAGCACCATGAGCGGCAGCATGAAACGATAGAGCTTGCGTTCCATCGCCAGCAAACGATCCGCCGTCGCCGCGTCCCCCGCCATCGCATGATTGACGAACAAACGCGGCAGATAAAACAACCCGGCGAACCAGGCCGTCACGAAAATGATATGCAGCGACTTGACCCAAAGCATGTCAGGACTTCTTCCCCAACTGCTCATCCAGCATGGCGCGCAAGGCCTTGAAATCCAGCACACCCACCACATTACGCACAATGCGTCCCTCCTTGTCCACCACAAACGCGGTCGGCGTCAGCTGCACATCGTTGAACGATTTTGCGATGTCGCCCTGCACATCCAGCGCTACCGGAAAAGGCAGATCGTTCTTGCGCGTGTAATTCATCACCTGATTCGGCGGATCATAAGTCATCGCCACCGCGATCACCTCAAATCCGCGGTCACGATACTGCTTGTAAGTCTCCACCAGCTCCGGCATCTCCTCGATGCACCCGGGGCACGTCGTCGCCCAGAAATTCACCAGCACGATCTTCCCGCGCAAATCCCGCATATGAATTTCCTGCCCCGCCAGCGTCGTAAACTTCACATCAGGCGCGCTATCCTTGCTCCCCACAAAAAAAACCAACGCCCCCGCCAGCGCAAGCAAAAGCAGCGGAATCAACAACACACGGAATTTTGAAACAGACATGACCAACCTTTGAACCGAATACCCGCTATTTTGTTCCATTCGCGGGCGTTTGTCATTGCTGGATTTGATTTTCCTTCGGAGCAAGGCGGGTTGGATAGGGCTGAAGGCCGCCATCCAACATCATCAACTGCATGGGGATAAACGAGCCGGGCGTAGGGGCGGGTTTCAAACCCGCCCGCGCATTTTAATCAAAATCCGCCGCCGTTTTCTCCAAAAAATAAATTCCCCCACACCCTTGTCATCCCTCAATCCCTGCGGTTATAGTTTACCCATGAAAAAATCTCATGTAGAAGGAACCTGACATGACAACGCACTCCCAAACGCTGGACGCTGGACGCTGGACGCTGGACGCTGGACGCTGGACGCTGGACGCTGGACGCTGGACGCTGGGCAACGCTCGCCTGAATCCGTAACACTCTCTTCCCGCGCGCATCGCGCGAAAACAATCACCGTATCTGTCGCAACAACCGTAACCTCCGTAAGGGCGGCATCCTGCCACCCCCACGGATCAACCCCCGCTCGCAAATTCTGTAGGGAGGATAAGCCGCAACGCGGCGCAATCCGCCATGCCTTGGGTGTGCTCCACCACGCAATACGACACGGTGGATAACACAGCGTTGCAGCTTATCCACCAACTGAGAAGATCGGTTTGTGCCGTGCGGACTTTCTGTGTAATTTTGTGCTTTGATGACTTTTAAAAAAGGAAAAATGACATGAGTGAAAATAACGAACAAAAACCCGAACAATACGAAGTTCCGGGTATTTCAAACCTGTTGCAATTTATCACGCTTGTGATGATTGTTGGCGGTCTGATTACCGGCTATGTTGTCGCCGGTGAAAGTACCCTGATTATGGGCGGGATTGTGTTTGCTGGGTTTGTATGTAACGGGCTTTTAATCGCCGGACTTGCTGCGTTGATTAGCTATACTGGCGAAATTGCTTTTTATGCGCGTCAACGCGGGCAATCTTGATTTACTTGTAACAACGAAAGCGCGGTAGCGCGGTAGAAGCCCACCACAAGCAACGCAGCGCGGTAGCGCGGTAGGGTGGGTTGAGCGTAGCGAAGCCCACCATTCATCTGCGTTGTTTGTGGTGGGCTTCGCTACGTGTTCTGCCGGGACACATAGGTAACACAATGTCGGGAGACATAGGTAACAGGTTATCTCAAATTCTCCTTGGCATTAAAGTCTACCTGACAGATGGTTTTATAGATAAACACGATATT
>JAITWS010000006.1 GCA_031285185.1 Methylobacillus sp. | reverse complement strand
TCCGGCATCCGCGCCGCGCGCGACAGTTTGCTGCCGTGGTATTTCGGGCAGGGGAATATCGCCGCGCATCGCGCGAACATGGCCTACGCCGCGCTGCTTTCCGGCATCACGCTCGCGCAAGTCGGACTCGGCTCGGTACACGGCCTTGCCGCGCCGCTCGGCGCATTTTTCCCGATTCCGCACGGCGTCGTGTGCGGCACGCTCGTCGCGGAATGCAGCGCGGTCAACATCCGCTGTCTGCAAACGCGCGAACCGCAAAATCCGGCGCTGCGAAAATACGCCGAACTCGGGCGCGTGCTTTCAAACAAACCCGATCTCGCCAACGAAGCGGCGCATCGTCACTTGCGCGAACTTCTGCGCGACTGGACGGCGCAACTGGATTTGCCGCGCATCGGCCACTACGGAATGACCCGCGCGGACATCCCCCGCGTCGTCGCGAATTGTCGCGGCAGCAGCATGAAAACCAATCCCGTCGTTCTCGCCGATGATGAAATCGTGGAGATTCTGGAAGCGCGGTTATGATGATTTTCCATTGCGAGGCAATCCGGCGAAAAATCTCTGGATTGCCACGGCGCTTCGCGCCTCGCAATGACAAAAATAACAAACTTGATCTGGAGAAACCGCAATGACCACCCTGACCCCACGCGAAAAAATACTTGCCGCTGCCGTGCTGCTGTTAGTGCTGATCGCCTGTTTCGCGCCGTCGCTGTCGGCGGCGAAATGGGACATTCTGGATTACATAGACAAGCGCGCTTGGCTCGGCTTGCCCAACGCGGCGAATGTGTTAAGCAATCTGCCTTTCCTGTTTCTCGGCGTGTGGGGATTGTTCGTGTTGCGCGCGCGCCAGCGCTCGTCCAGGCCGGTCGGGACACTCTGGTTTTTCATCGGATTCATCCTGACCTGCTTCGGGTCAAGCTACTATCATCTGGAACCCAACGGCATCCACCTGATCTTTGATCGCCTCGGCATGACGGTCGCGTTCGCGGGGATGCTTGGCATCGCGACGGGCGAACGCATCAGCGCGCGCTCGGGACGCGCGATGACGGTGCTGATTACGGTCACGGGATTGTTGGCGGCGTGGATCGCTTACACCAATCTCACCCCCTGGGCGGTGGTGCAATTCGGCGGCATCGCACTCATTCTGGCGCTGGCGTGCATACGCTTTCTGCCCGGCACGCTCGGCGTTCCGCTCGGCGGCATCATTGTGTTTTACACGCTGGCAAAAATCATGGAAATGAATGATGCCGCGATATACCGCCTGACGCACGAATTCGTTTCGGGTCACACGCTGAAACACCTGTTCGCCGCGATGGCGGGGTTGCCGGTGATACGGGCGCTGGATCGGCAAATGAGCAGAGCGTAGCTACCGCAACACGCACCACGCCAGCGGATCGAAGGGTTTGCTTTGGTGGCGCATTTCAAAATAGAGGCCGGGTTCCGCGTTGCCGCCGCTGCTGCCGACGGAGGCGATGTTGTCGCCGGGGCTTACTTCGTCGCCCACGTTTTTGAGCAGTGACTGGTTGTTGCCGTAGAGACTCATGAAGCCGTCGCCGTGGTCTATGATGAGCAGGTTGCCGAAGCCGCGCAGCCAGTCGGCGAACACGACCGTGCCGGAGGCGATGGCTTTGACTTGCGTGCCTTCGCCCGCGCGGATGAACAAGCCTTTCCACAACACGCCGCTTTCTTCGCGCGCCGCGCCGAATTTGTTGGTGATGTCGCCGCGCACCGGCAGATTCAACTTGCCCTTGAGCGCGGCGAACGCCGTACCCGCAACGGAGCGATTGGGCAACGCATCGTTTTTGCCGACCGGCGTGGTCGGCGCGCGCGAAGTCGTATCCGTCGTGTCCGGCGCGGTTTTCTTTTTCGGCTTGGACGGCACGATGCGCGCGAGACGCTCGACCAGATCGGTCAGGCGTTTTTCGTCGCGCCGCAGCTTGTTGATTTCGCCGCGTTCCGTCTGGATTTTTCCCGCGAGTTTTTGCAACACCTGTTTGCGGTCGCGCTTTTCGGATTCAAGCTGCTTGCGTTGTTTTTCCTGATCGCCTTTGAGCGTATCTATCTCCGCCAGCGTGGCCGCGGTTTTTTTGTTGAGTTCGGCGACTTCCCGCTGATTTTCCCGCAACGCGGCGATGTTGTCCGCGCGCGCATGAGCGAGATAGGAAAAATAGTGCAGATCACGCGCCAGCGCGTTCGGGTCTTCGCCGGAAAGCAGGATTTGCAAATAGCCGCGCTGACCATGCACATATTGCCGATGGAATTGCGCGCCCAACATTTTCCGTTGCGCGGCGAGCGTGGTGTTGAGCGCGGAAAGTTTTTTCTGCTGCGCTTGCAGGGTCTGGCGATTTTCCGTTTGCTGCTTGCCGATTTCGTGCAGCTTGCGGTCGCTTTCGCTGATCGCGCGCTCGCTTTCCTTCAACGCATCCGCCGCATCGGAATGCGCCTCTTTGGTATTGTCGAGTTCCTTTTCCAGCGCCTTGATACGGCTTTTCAAATCCTGCAAATCCTCCCTCGCGGCCTCGGCCTTGCGATCCGCGTGGGCGAAGGTCGGCGCGAGCAGAAACAGCGTGAGGATGATGAGGAGCGAACGGCGATTCATGCGGGCATTATAACTGCCGTCTTTGAAGAAATGATCGGAGGGGAGTTAACACCATCCGTCATTGCGAGCGTAGCGAAGCAATGACGAACCCCCACCCTCACCCCAACTCCTTCGACAGGCTCAGGACAGGCCTCTACCACGCGCAAGCGGGAGAGGGAGAACTTCCGCAGCTCTCTTCCACCAGCAGAAAAGGGGAAAGAGCGTGCAGTCCTTGCCCTCTCGCTTCGCTCTCTCCCACTTGTGGGAGAGGGGCAGGGGTGAGGGTGCGTCATTGCGAGGAGGAGAGGGAGAACAGCAAGGGTGGCAGGATGCCGCTTTTACGGATTCACCGTCGGCGCATCCGTAAATTCCACCAGCGGATGCCCCGTCATTTCCGCCGGTTGCGGCACGCCCATCATGTGCAGCAGCGTGGGCGCGACATCGGATAATGCGCCGGTGTGGGCGAGGTGCGCGGGACGGCCAATGTAGAGAAAAGGCACAAGGTTGGTGGTGTGCTGGGTGTGCGGTTGATGGTGCGCGTGGTCTTCCATGCACTCCGCGTTGCCGTGGTCGGCGGTGATGATGACTTCGCCGCCGATTTGCCGCATCGCGCGCACCACGCGACCGATGCACACATCCACCGCTTCGACCGCCTTGATCGCGGCGGGCAGATTGCCGGTGTGACCCACCATGTCGGCGTTTGCGTAGTTGCAGATGATGGTGTCGTATTTTTTTTCGAGGATGGCTTCTTCCAGTCTGTCCGTGACTTCAAACGCGCTCATCTCGGGTTGCAGATCGTAGGTGGCGACCTGCGGCGACGGGACGAGGATGCGGTCTTCGCCGGGATAGGGTTGCTCTTCGCCGCTGTTGAAGAAGAAGGTGACGTGCGGATATTTTTCGGTTTCCGCAATACGCAATTGTTTGAGGCCGAGTTTGGCGAGATATTCGCCCAGCGTGTTGCGGACGGTTTCGGGCGGAAAGGCGACATGGGCGGCCAGCTCGTTTTTGTTGTACATGGTGAGCGTGTAAAAGCCGCCGAGCGCGGGTTGGCGCGTGCGGTGGAAGCCTTCGAATTTTTCGTCGAGAAAGGCGCGGGTGAGTTCGCGCGCGCGGTCGGAGCGGAAATTCATATAGACGATCACGTCGCCGTCTTCCACGCGCACCGGCTCGCCGATCACGGTGGGTTTGACGAATTCGTCGGTTTCGCCGCGCGCGTAGGCCATTTCCAAACCTTGCGCCGCGGTGTCGGCGCGAAATTCGCCCTTGCCGCAGGAGATCAGATTGTATGCCGCCTCGATGCGCGGCCAGCGGCGGTCTCTGTCCATCGCGTAAAAGCGGCCTATGATCGTGGCGATGCGCCCCGTGCCGAAGTGGGCGCAATTATCCTGCATACGCTTGATGAAAATTCCCGCGCTTTTGGGCGGCGTGTCGCGCCCGTCGAGAAAGGCGTGGACGTAAACTTTTTTGAGACCGTGGCGCGCGGCCATATCCACCATGCTGTGGATGTGGTGCTCGTGGCTGTGCACGCCGCCGCTCGAAAGCAGGCCGAAAATGTGCAGCGCGCGATCCGTCTCCCGGGCGCGGTTCACGGCCTCGGTCAACACCGGATTGCTGAAAAAATCACCGTCGCCGATGGCGCGATTGATGCGGTCGAATTCCTGATAGAGTATTCTGCCCGCGCCGATGTTGAGATGCCCCACTTCCGAATTGCCCATCTGTCCGTCCGGCAGGCCGACCGAATGTTCCGATGCGTTGATGAGCGTGTGGGGATGATCGCGCCACAGGGCATCCCAGTTTGGTTTGTGCGCGAGCGCGATGGCATTGTCCGCCGATTTTTCGCTGTGGCCGAAGCCGTCCAGAATCAGCAGTAAGACAGGGGTGACGTTCATGCTTGGTATTTCTTGAAGTTTCGTTATATAAAACCCGTGCAGTTTATTATATTTCAAGGGGTTTTGCATTATACTTTCGGGTTGCGAATTGCGCGGGGGCGCGGGAAATTCATGCGAAAAACAACGCAGGCAAAAATCATCCAGCACGATGTCGAGATCAATCAGGCGGCGCTCGCGCTCAGGGCGATGTCGCATCCTTTGCGCCTGAAAATCCTGTGCGTGCTGGGCGACAGGGAATTCAGCGTGCAGGAAATCGTTGCTGCCGTGGGAACCACGCAGAGCAACATTTCCCAGCATCTCGCCATTTTGCGCGACAAGGATGTCCTGCGCGCGCGCAGGGACGCCAACCGCGTGTATTACCGCATCGGTGACACGCGCACGCTCAAGCTGATCGGGCTGATGCGCGATGTGTTTTGCGGCGAAGACGATTAAATTTTGGCAAGGAGCAAGTCTTGAAATTTTTGATGGAAAATGCGCTTTTGGTCGCGCTCGCGCTCGGCTCGGGGGGCATGTTGTTGTGGTCTTTGCTGCGCGGCGGCCTGGGCGCGAAAAATGTCTCGCCCGCCGAGGCGGTGATGTTGATAAACCGCGAGCACGCCATCGTGCTGGATGTGCGCGACGAAACGGAATTTGCGGGCGGGCATATCCCGGACGCAAAAAATATCCCGTTCGCCCAACTGGACGGACGCATTAACGAGCTGAAAAAATATCAGCAAAAACCCGTGATCGTGAACTGTCAAAGCGGCGCGCGCTCCGCCAAGGCGTGCGACGTGTTGAAAAAAGCCGGATTCGCGCAGGCGCGCAACCTCACCGGCGGCATGGGCGCGTGGAGCAACGCCAAGTTGCCGGTGGCGAAGGCATGACCATGCCGGACATCACCATGTACACCAGCGCCACCTGCCCCTACTGCATCAACGCCGAGCGGCTGTTGCGCGGCAAGGGCGTGGAAAACATCGCAAAAATACGCATTGATCTCGATCCGCAACGCCGCGACGAGATGATGCAAAAATCCGGTCGGCGCACCGTGCCGCAAATCTGGATAGGCGAGCGGCATGTCGGCGGATTCGACGATTTGCGCGCGCTGGATTTGAAAGGCGAGCTGGATTCCCTGTTGGCGGGATAATTCGGCTAAAATGGCGGGACTTTGGAACCCCGGGAACTGTTTGAAAGTTCCATTAATTCACATCAATTCACACTTTTAGGAATCACCATGGCACAAGACAAGGGCAAGGCAAGCAAGACCGAGGCGCAACCGCAGGAGCAGGCGCAACAAGCCGTATTCGGCATCGAGAAAATTTACGTCAAGGATGCCTCGCTGGAAATCCCGAGCGCGCCGCAAATTTTTCTGCAACGCGAAAATCCGCAGATCAACATCGAGCTGCACAATGCCGCTGCCAACATCGGCGACGGCGTGTTCGAGGCCGTGATTACCGTGACCATCACCTCCAAGATCGAGGACAAAACCGTGTTTCTGGTCGAAGTCGCGCAAGCGGGCATTTTCCAGATTCGCAATGTGCCGAACGAGGCAATCGAAAGCATTCTCGGCGCGACCTGCCCGAACATCCTGTTCCCCTACGCGCGCGAAGCGGTGTCCGATCTCGTGACCCGCGCCGGTTTCCCGCCGGTGCTGCTCAACCCGATCAATTTCGAGGCGCTCTATCTCCAGCAAAAACAGCAACAACAGGCGCAGGCAGGCAACGGCGATGCGGGCAGCACGCACTAAAACGCTCGCCGTTCTCGCGGCCTTGCTGTTGCCCGCGGCGGCATGGGCGCTGGATTACCGCTCAGTCGCCGCGCCGCGCGTGATTCTCTACGATGTGCCGTCCGCGCAGGGCAAAAAACTCTATGTCGCGCGTCAGTATTATCCGGTCGAAGTCGTCGTTGATCTCGGCGACGGCTGGATCAAGGTGCGCGATGCGCGCGGCGAATTTGCGTGGATCGAAGCCAAGCAACTGGATGCCAAACGCACCGTGCTCGTCAAAGTGCCGCAAGCGGAAGTGCATGAGACCGCCGATGCCGCATCCAAAACGGTGTTCCGCGTCGAACAGGATGTGGCGCTCGAACTCGCGGCCACGCCGGTCAACGGCTGGGTCAAGGTGCGCCACCGCGATGGCTTGACAGGCTATCTGCCGATCAATCAGGTCTGGGGTTTGTAACATTTGAATATCACCGTACTCGGCGCCGGCGCGTGGGGAACCGCGCTCGCGATTCATCTGGCGCGCCGCCACCCCGTCACGCTGTGGGCGCGCAATGTCGGGCAGGTGGGCGAAATGAGCCGCTTGCGCGCGAACCCGCGCTATCTCGGCGACATGCCCTTCCCCGAACCGCTGCGCGTCGAATCCGATCTCCACGCCGCGCTGCAATCCGCCGAACTCATCCTCTCCGTCGTGCCCACCTCCGGCTTCCGCGCCATCCTGCGCGAAATCCGCGCGGCCAATTGCAAAGCGCCCGTGGTCTGGGCAAACAAAGGGCTGGAAAACGGCACGGCCAAACTCATGCACGAAGTGGTCGCGGAAGAATTGCCGGACGACCAATTGCGCGGCATCCTCTCCGGCCCCAGCTTCGCGGGTGAATTGGCGCGCGGTCTGCCCACCGCGATCACGCTCGCCTCCGCCGACGCCGCCTTCGCCAACGAAGCCGCCGCCGCATTTCACGGCGGCGCGGCGCGCATCTACAGCAGCACGGATATCGCGGGCGTAGCCGTCGGCGGCGCGCTCAAAAACGTCATGGCCATCGCCGCCGGAATCAGCGACGGCATGGGCTTCGGCGCCAACGCCCGCGCCGCGCTCATCACGCGCGGCCTCGCCGAAATCACCCGTTTCGGCATGGCGCTCGGCGGACGCCTCGAAACATTCATGGGCTTGGCGGGCGCGGGCGACCTCATCCTCACCTGCACCGGCGACGCCTCGCGCAACCGCACCGTCGGCCTGCGACTCGCCAAAGGCGAAACACTGCAACAAATCGTGGAATCACTCGGCCACGTCGCCGAAGGCGTGCACACCGCGCGCGAAGTTTTCAACAAAGCCAAACAACTCGGCGTCGAAATGCCCATCACCCACGAAGTCCACGCCGTCCTCTCCGAAGCCCGCGCCCCCCGCATCGCCGTGGAAAATCTGCTCAGCCGCGAGCAGAAGTCGGAACACTACTGATTTCCCCTTGCTGTTCTCCCTCACCCCTACCCCTCTCCCACGAGTGGGAGAGGGGACACCATCGCTTTCTTGCACACCTGCGAAAAATTACTCCGCTGTTCTCCCTCTCCTCCCCGCGGAAGATTACCCCGCTGTTCTCCCTCTCCTCCCCGCGAAGGATTACCCCGCTGTTCTCCCTCTCCCGCTTGCGGGAGAGGGTTGGGGTGAGGGTGAGGGTGGAGTTGTAGGGGCAGGTTTGAAACCTGCCCGCGCAGACCATGGAAAAATCCGGGCGGGTTGCAAACCCGCCCCTACGCCAACCGCGTCATTGCGAGCGCAGCGAAGCAATCCAGCGCGATCTTTGACCTTGCAAAACCTTTCTGGATTGCCACGGCGCTTCGCGCCTCGCAATGACGATTCCCAGCGAATTGTGTCGGTTGGCCAAGGCCGCAGGCCGCCATCCAATATTCAATTTCTCACGGTGGATTGCGCCGCTCTGCGGCTTATTCACCCTACACGTCTGCGCTTGCTTCGCGATGGGACGGGAAATCACCCGCCTCCCGAAAACCCGTTCTGCCGCCACGCTTCGTAAATCACCACCGCCGCCGCGTTTGAGAGGTTGAGGCTGCGGTTGCGCGGGAGCATGGGGAGGCGGATGCGGTGGTCGGGCGGGAAGGTTTCCAGCAGTTCCTGCGGCAGGCCGCGCGTTTCCGCGCCGAACACAAACACATCGTCTTTGCGATATTCGACTTCCTGATACGGGCGGCTGCCGCGTGTCGAGAGCGCGTACATGCGATGCCCGTCCAGCGCGTCGCGGCAGGCTTGCCAATCGGGATGAATTTTCAGCGTCGCGTATTCGTGATAATCCAGTCCCGCGCGTTTGAGTTGCTTGTCGTCGAGATCGAAGCCAAGCGGCTCGACCAAATGCAAAGTCGCGCCGGTGTTGGCGCACAGGCGGATGATGTTACCGGTGTTGGGCGGAATTTCGGGTTGGTAGAGGACGAGATGAAACATGCGCGGAATCACATCTCCGGCAACTGCGCGATCCACTCTTGCAGCCGCGCTTCGCCCGGCTCGTCCAGCTTGCCTTCGAGTTCACGATACCAGCGGATGCCGGATTCGAGATTCATGCTTGCCTTAACAAACGGCAGACTGTTTTCGAGAAAGGCCGAAAAGAAAGGCACGCCGCGCATATAAAGAAACGTGTCGTCAGTGATGTGCAGCGCCGCGTATAAATCGCGTATCCAGGCGATGTACGGCAAACCTTCCTCGGGATGCCCGATCTGACTGAGCGCCGAAGTGAAACTGATGAATGCGCTCACGCCCGACAATTCGTGTTTTTGTTCGTTGAGTTCCTGATATTTTTGCAACCACGCCTTGCCGCGTTCAATCTCGTTGCACATGACCGATGCGCTCGCGAGTTGCAACGCATTATGCGCGCCCGGCTCCAGCTCGAACAAATGCAGCCAGTGACCGAACGCTTCCGGCCAGCGCCCCAGGCGCGAACAGGCGAGCGCGCACAAACGGCTCGCGTCGGCGCTGTCTGCGACATGCGGCAACGCAAGCACGACCACTTTTTCGTACTCTTCATTTTCCAGAGCCTGCAACGCGGGGGCGAGTTCGGGGGCGATGTCGGCGGGGGTGGAATCGGCAGGTTCCGCAGACGGAGGAGGCGCGCTGGCATCGTCTTTTTTGCCGAACAGTTTTTTGAAAAAACTCATGGGGTATGTCTCAAAATTAAAATGTGCCTGACATGTTACCTTGGAACGGTTTCTTCTTGAATCTCTCCGCCCTGACCCAATGCACCTCGCCATTGCGATCGTAGCGAAGCAATCCAGTTTGTTTTCCGCATCCTCCACGAAAGCGGGGAAGCTGAATTGCCACGGCGCTGCGCGCCTCGCAATGACGACGGAGTTCAACGCCTACTCCGGCAGCGTCCGCGCCATCACCCAGCACTCGACCCGCGCGGCTCCGGCTTTTTTCGCGGCTTGGGCGAGCGCGTTCAGGCTGGCGCCGGTGGTCATGATGTCGTCGAGCAGGACGATGTTTTTGCCCGCGATATGCGGCTCGAACGCGAATACGCCGCGCACATTGCGATGGCGTTCCTTGAAGGCGAGACCGGCTTGCGGCGTGGTGTGGCGTGTGCGTTTGGCGTGCGCGGGTTCAAACGGGACGCGCAATCGTCGCGCCAGCAGCCGCCCGATTTCGACCGCCTGATTGAAGCCGCGCTCCTTGAGCCGGGTGGCGTGCAGCGGCATGGGGACGATCACGTCGGGCAGCGCGGCATCGCCCAATTTGTTGACGAAAAGCGCGGCCATCATGTGCGCGACCGCGAGAAAGCCCGCGTATTTGTAGCATTGCAACACGGCGCTGACGGGGAATTGGTAGGCGAGCAAGGCGCGTGTGGCGTCAAAGGCGGGCGGGGACAAAAGACAGTGGCCGCAGATTTCGCCGGTTCCGGTCGGTATCGCGCAGACGGGGCATTGCAAGCCGTCGTGCCACGGCAGATCGTCCTCGCACGCTTGGCAAATCAAGTGTTTCCGCGCATCCGCGCCGCACAGCGCACATGCGGGCGGAAATAGAATTTGACTAATTTTTGAGCTTGCGTCAATCAATTGCGGCTCCAATCTTTGACAGGCTATAATTCGTGCTTCGCAAAGGAAGCCCATTATGCCAGTGAAAACGATCACCGCCGCCGACCAGAAACGCGCGGCCAATCTCTTCAATATTCTGGCGAGCATCGCCGTGGTGTTGATGCCGCTGATTATTCCCATGTTGCTGTGGATCGCCGCGTCCATTTTCGTTCATGCCTCGATCGCGCACCATCCCAACCAGCGCGTGCGCGATTATTTGTATCCAGGCGGTTATCGTTTTTACGGCCTCGTCGGTTCGCTCGTGGTGCTGCTGAATTTTTCGCCGCAGATGTCGGCGTTTTTTCCGGGCGAAATACACACGGGACCATTACGCATCCCGATGTTCTGGGTCTGGCTGTGGGTGGCGAGCGTGTTGTTTATCGTGCCGCTCGCCATCCGCGACATCTGGCGCGCCAATCGCGAACTGTGGAAACCGATGATGGTTGAGGTTGAAAAAGATGCTTGAAAATACCGTTGAATTTGTCCGCCCCGCAAAAGCCAAACCCGCCGCCGAGCGCTGGAGCATCGCGCAAATCGTCGCGCTGTTCGAGTTGCCGTTCAGCGATCTCATGTTCCGCGCGCAAACCGCGCACCGCGCAAATTTCAATCCGAACGAAGTGCAGGTGAGCACGCTGCTCTCGATCAAAACCGGCGGCTGCTCCGAAGATTGCGGTTACTGCCCGCAATCCGCGCGTTACCACACCGGCGTGGAAAACGAAGACCTCATGGCGCTGGACGATGTGCTCGCCGCCGCCAAAGCCGCCAAAGACAGCGGCGCGCAACGTTTCTGCATGGGCGCGGCATGGCGCGGCCCCAAGCAAAAGGATTTGGAGCCGGTGCTGAAAATGATCGCCGAAGTGAAGGCGCTCGGCCTCGAAACCTGCGCCACACTGGGCATGTTGAAACAAGGTCAGGCCGAGCAATTGCGCGACGCGGGGCTGGATTATTACAACCACAATCTCGACACCGCGCCCGAATATTACGGCGACGTGATCTCCACGCGCACCTATCAGGATCGCCTCGACACGCTGGATCGCGTGCGCGACGCGGGCATGAATGTGTGCTGCGGCGGCATCGTCGGCATGGGCGAATCGCGCGCGCAACGCGCGGGGCTGATCGCCCAACTCGCCAACATGGAAACGCCGCCGGAAAGCGTGCCCGTCAATCTGCTCACGCAGGTCGAGGGAACGCCGCTGCACGGCGCGGACGAACTCGATCCGTTTGAATTTGTGCGTACCATCGCCGTCGCGCGCATCACCATGCCGACCAGCCATGTGCGCCTTTCCGCCGGGCGCGAAACCATGCCGGAAAGTTTGCAGGCATTGTGTTTTCTCGCGGGCGCAAACTCGGTTTTTTACGGCGAAAAATTGCTGACCACCGGCAACCCCGACACCGAAGCCGACCGCGCATTGTTCGCAAAACTCGGCATCAACCAAGGCTGATGACCGCGCCCGACGATCCGTTCCGCGCGCTGCGCGAAGAGCTGGATGCGCTCGCCGACGCGGGGCTGTCGCGCGAACGGCGCATCGTTGACGGCAAACAACAACCGTTGCTGCATGTGGACGGCGAACCCGCGCTGGCATTTTGCAGCAACGATTATCTCGGACTCGCGAGCCATCCCGCGCTCATCGCCGCCGCGCGAAACGCGCTTGAAACTGTCGGCGTGGGCGGAGCCGCTTCGCATCTCATCACCGGCCATCACCGTTTGCACCATGAGCTTGAAACCGCGCTTGCCGCGTTTGTTAATCTGCCGCGCGCGCTGTTTTTTTCCACCGGCTACATGGCCAATCTCGGCGCCATCACCGCACTGGTCGGGCGCGGCGACGCGATCTTCGCGGACAAACTCAACCACGCCTCGCTCAACGATGCCGCCGTGTTGTCGCGCGCTGATCTGCATCGTTACGCGCACAACGATGTCGCCGCGCTCGAAAAACAACTCGCGCGAAATACGGCGCGACGCAAACTCGTCATCACGGACGCGGTGTTCAGCATGGACGGCGATCTCGCGCCCGTGCCGGAATTGCTGGCGCTGTGCGAACGTCACAACGCCTGGCTCATGCTGGACGACGCGCACGGTTTCGGCGTGCTGGGCGAGCATGGCAGTGGAACACTGGAACATTTCAACCTGCGCGATCCGCGCATCATTTATATGGCGACACTCGGAAAAGCGGCGGGCGTTTCCGGCGCGTTTGTGGCCGGTGAGCCGGAATTGATCGCAACCCTGATTCAAAAGGCGCGCGCTTATATTTACACCACCGCGTCGCCGCCCGCGCTCGCCGCCGCGCTGCTCGCCGCGCTGCCCATCATGCGTGACGAAGCGGAACGCCGGACGCATCTGCGACATCTCGCGGAAATTTTCCGCGCGGAATTGCGCTTGAAAAAATGGCAACCCGCGCCATCCGCAACGCCCATACAACCCATTATCATCGGCAGCAGCGAAGAGGCGCTGCGCGCGAGCAAAAAATTGCGCGCGCGCGGTATTCTTGTCCCCGCAATCCGCCCGCCCACCGTGCCGCAAGGCACGGCGCGATTACGCATCACGCTGTCGGCGGCGCATACGGCGGACGATGTGCGACGCCTCATCGCCGCACTGCACGCGGCGGAGAGTGAAGCGTGAGTTTGCATGTTGAAATCATCGGGCAAGGCGCGGACATCGTGCTGCTGCACGGCTGGGGAATGCACGGCGGCGTGTGGGCTGCGGTCGCCGCCGAACTCGCGCATGAGCGGCGCGTGCATGTGGTTGATCTGCCCGGCATGGGCTACAGCGATCCGGTCGCGCCCTGCGATCTCGCGCATTTGGCGGATTCGGTTGCCGAAATCATTCCGAAAAATTCCACCGTCATCGGCTGGTCGCTCGGCGGACAAATCGCGCTCAAAATCGCGCTCGACCATCCGCAGAAAACAAGCCGGTTGATACTCGTTGATTCCACGCCGCGTTTTGTGCAGGCGCACGATTGGCAAGCGGGCGTTGCGCCCGAAGTGTTCCGCGAATTTGCCGCGCAAGTGGGTGACGATTATCGCGAAACAATGACGCGTTTTCTCGGTTTGCAAACCTTCGGCGGCGCATCTTCGCGCATCGCGTTGCGCGATCTCAAGGAGCGTTTTTTCACGCGCCCCGCGCCCTCGCCCGCCGTGCTGCGCGACGCGCTGGATATTCTGCTCACCACCGATCTGCGCGAACAGCTGCCACGTTTGCAACAACCCGCGCTGCTCATCCACGGCAGCCGCGACACGCTGGTTCCGCCCGATGCCTCGCGCTGGATGGCGGCGCAACTGCCGCGCGCGCGGCTGAAGATCATTGACGGCGCATCGCACGCGCCCTTTCTGTCGCATCCCGCCGTTTTCATGCAAACGCTAAACGAATTTTTCGGGGAAAATAATTGAACGCGCGCGACGAATACACGCTGGACAAAGCCCGCGTTCGCGCCTCGTTTGATCGCGCCGCGCGCGGTTACGATGCCGCCGCCGTGCTGCAAAAGGAAGTGCGCGCGCGCATGTTGGAACGTCTGGATTATGTGCGCGTCCGCCCGCAACACATCCTCGATGCGGGCTGCGGAACCGGCCACGCCGCGCGCGCGCTGGAAAAACGTTATCCCGGCAGCCATGTTTTCGCGCTGGATATCGCGCTGCAAATGCTGAAAATCACAAACGCCGCCGACGCATGGTGGCAGCGTTTTTTTTCCAACCGGCGCAGCGCGATTTGCGCGGATATCGAACATCTGCCGCTGCAAGAAAAAAGCATGGATCTCGTCTGGTCGAATCTCGCGCTGCAATGGTGCAACGACCCCGACCGCGCCTTCGGCGAAATGGCGCGCGTGCTGAAAACCGACGGTCTGCTCATGTTCAGCACGTTCGGCCCCGACACGCTCAAGGAGTTGCGCGAAGTAAGCGCCGCCGACGCGAAACATATCCATGTGAGCCGCTTTATTGATCTGCATGATCTCGGCGACGCGCTCGTGCGCGCCGGATTTTCAGCGCCCGTCATGGATGCCGAACATTTCACGCTTACCTACGACGATGTGCTGGGCGTGATGCGCGACCTGCAAGCCATAGGCGCGCGCAACGCCGCGCAAGGCCGCCCGCGCGGACTTGAAGGAAAAGGCTTTCTCGCCTCGCTCACCGCGCGTTACGAACAATTCCGCCGCGACGGAAAATTGCCCGCCACGTTCGAAGTGATTTACGGCCATGCGTGGAAAGGCGCGGCGGCGGAAAACGCGCGAGCCGACGGCGCGCATGTGATAAAAGTGCATCGCCGATGAAGCGCGGATTTTTCATCACCGGAACCGACACCGGCGTGGGCAAAACATTGATCGCCTCCGCGCTCGTATATCACTTCGCGCAAAGCGGCCAACGCGCGGTCGGCCTCAAACCCGTCGCCGCCGGATGTGCGTGGCGCGACGGCGAATGGCTCTCCGAAGACTCCGCGCAGTTGCATGCCGCAAGCAATGTCGCACTGTCGCTGCAAACCGTCACCCCCTATGCGTTCGAGCCGCCGCTCGCGCCGCACATCGCCGCCGCGATGGTTGGTCAGCGCATAGACATTCCGCCGATTTTGGCAGCGTTCGAGCAAGCCGCCGCCGTCGCGGATGTCGTCATCGTCGAAGGCGTGGGCGGCTTCCGTGTGCCGCTCAACGAAACCGAAGACACCGCCGACCTCGCCGCGCAACTCGCGCTCCCCGTCATCCTCGTCGTCGCAATGCGCCTCGGCTGCCTCAATCATGCCCTGCTCACCGCGGAAGCCATCGCATCGCGCGGCCTGAAACTGGCAGGCTGGATCGCAAACGCAACAGACCCGCAGATGGCAGCCTTGCCGGAAAATGTGCAAGCGCTGAAACAAAGAATCGCCGCGCCGTGTTTGGGCGTTGTGCCGTGGGATGAAGAAGCGGATTTTGTTCGGGTTGCGACAGCGTTGAGAAATCAGGGATTGGGAGATTTGTAGGTTGGGGTGAGTTTACGAACCCCAACATTTCCAAATTTCCCATGACCGGGGCATGTTGGGGTTCGTTGCACTCACCCCAACCTACAGGCTACGGATTATGTATCCGGCCTGAACCGTGGACACGGCAGCACCTTGCCATTGTTCTTGTAATAACAGTTCTCTCGCCCTGTTGAATCCTGCCGGTAAAACGGATCGCCATCTTCCAACGGCGGCTCTTCTCCCCTGTCCTGATACGCCTTGTGACGCTTAAGCCTTTCGTACTGCACGCAAAATGAGTTAAAGAGTTTTTGGTTGGTGGGGCTCGAAGTTTTTTCGCTTTCGCACCGCTGCCGCATACTTTCGATTTCGCCCGTGGTGATCTTGCCACCGGCAAGCGCGACGGTCGGAGCAACAAGCCACGACTGCGAAAATAAGAGAACCGAAAACTAAGCCTCGGCGGTATGTTTGAGTGGACATTTCAGAACCTTGTTGAATCCCTGTCGAAAAAGTGCTGCCTGCATCTACTTATCGGCAGCTCCAGTACAACCCAGCACATCACCGTTTTTATTGAAAGAACAGTACTGGGTTCCATCCCAAGTGGTGTATGCAATGTCATCATCATCAAGCGGCGGCATTTCTCCCCTATCCTGATATGCCTTGTTACGCACAAGCTTTCTTAGTTGCGCGCACCACGATTGCGGACGACTTTGATTGGCGGGACTCGACGTTTTTTCGCGCTCGCAACGTTGCCGCATGGTTTCGATTTCGCCCGCACTGATCTTGCCCCCGGCAGTCGCGGCGGGCGGGACAAACACCGCCGCGACTGCGAAGACAAAAGAACCGAGAATCAAGCCTCGGCGGTATGTTTGGAAAATCATCAACTTTTTAGAGCAGTCAAAATTGTGGCCAAAGTGTCTTTAACCTGGTAGTTGTTGGTGTCTGCGCCTTGGTAAATAGCACGATAACTGCCAAAATCAACTACTTTATTAACGTTGACACTGTTAATAATAGCCGGATTTCCATTGGTTCCTGTAACTGTGAAATATGACATGGTGTTTCTCCTAAAAAGACTGAAGGGATTTTGGGTACTGCAAACCTAGGACTACTTCAGCTTCAATCCGTTTCATTTATTTTTGAAAAATAGTTTTTGGATTTGAATGATAGTTTGATACGCAACTACATAATCACTCATATGGACATTTTTTGAGCATGTGCAGCAGGTGTAGGGGCGGGTTTGAAACCCGCCCCTATATTGCGATCAACCTTTGGCGAATACCAGTTTGTAGATTGAGGTGGAACGCAGCGAAACAATCCAGCCCCTCACCCAGCCCTCTCCCGCAAGCGGGAGAGGGAGAACAGCGAGCAATATCAACCCTTGGCGAACACCAGTTTTCCGTTTTCCGCATCCACCTTGACGGTATCCTTGGCGGCGAATTTTCCGGACAAAATTTCCCTGGCGAGCGGGTTTTCGATTTCGGATTGTATCGCGCGTTTGAGCGGTCTTGCGCCATAGACGGGATCAAATCCGGCGCTGGAAATTTCCGTCAGCGCGGCGCCGCTCACTTCGAGTTTCATCTCCATCGCGGCCATGCGTTTTTCCAGATAGCCGAGTTGTATTTTCGCGATGGATTTGATGTTCTTTTCGTCGAGCGCGTGGAATACGACAACCTCATCAATGCGGTTGATGAACTCGGGGCGGAAGTAGGTTTTCACTTCGCCCATCACGGCGAGTTTAACGACTTGATAATCGTCGCCCGCCATTTGCTGGATCATTTGCGAACCCAGATTGGATGTCATCACGATCACGGTGTTTTTGAAATCCACGGTGCGCCCCTGACCGTCGGTCATGCGTCCATCGTCGAGCGCCTGCAACAACACGTTGAACACATCGGGGTGCGCTTTTTCGACTTCATCCAGCAAAATCACGCTGTAGGGTTTGCGGCGCACGGCTTCGGTCAGACCGCCGCCTTCTTCGTAGCCGACATAGCCCGGCGGCGCGCCGATCAAGCGCGCGACGGAATGTTTTTCCATATATTCGCTCATGTCTATGCGAATCAAATGGTCTTCGCTGTCGAATAAAAATCCCGCGAGCGCCTTGCACAATTCGGTTTTGCCGACGCCGGTGGGGCCTAAAAACAAAAAGGAACCATAAGGCCTGTTAGGGTCGGCGAGGCCGGAGCGCGAACGGCGGATCGCGTCGGAAACGAGGCGCACGGCTTCGTCCTGACCGACCACGCGCTCGTGCAATTTGTCCTCCATGTGCAGCAGTTTGTCGCGCTCGCCTTGCATCATTTTGGAAACGGGAATGCCGGTCGCGCGGCTCACCACTTCGGCAATTTCTTCCGCGCCGACCTGCGTGCGAAGCAAACGATTTTTTTGCGTGCCGCCCGCAGCTTCGCGTTGCGCGGCCTCCTTCAATTTCTTTTCGAGCTGCGGCAATTTTCCGTATTGCAATTCGGCGACTTTTTCCAGATTGCCTTCGCGTTGCAACCGCGCGATCTCGGCCTTCGCATGGTCTATCTCTTCCTTGACCTGCGCCGCGCCTTGCGCCGCGCCCTTCTCGGCTTTCCAGATTTCTTCGAGATCGGAATATTCCTTTTCCAGCCGCGCGATTTCTTCCTCAATCAAACGCAGCCGTTTTTGCGAAGCCTCGTCCGTCTCCTTTTTCATCGCCTCGCGTTCGATCTTCAACTGGATGATGCGGCGGTCGAGCTTGTCCATCGCCTCCGGCTTGGAATCAATTTCCATTTTGATGCGCGCGGCAGCTTCGTCTATGAGATCAATCGCCTTGTCCGGCAAAAAGCGGTCGGT
>JAITWS010000005.1 GCA_031285185.1 Methylobacillus sp. | reverse complement strand
ACCAAACCGGCCTACGTTGCCCTGCTCGCAACCCGCTTGCCCGTCATCTGCGTGCAACACGCCTTCGACACCTACAAACGCCGCTCGCGCCAATGGTTCGCCAATCTGTTCAAACGCCGTTTGTTCATCCTCGGCGTTTCCAATGCCGTGCGCGACGACATCCGCACATCATTGCGCGGCTGGCCGACGGAACATATCGAAACGCTGTACAACCGCATCAACCCGCAAACCGCCACGCGCGGCCTGCTGGAAAAAACCGCCGCCCGCCGCGAATTGGGTTTGCCGGAAAACGCATGGATCGTCGGCAATGTCGGGCGACTGCACACGGACAAAGACCAGACCACCCTACTGCGCGGCTTCGCCCAAGCGCTGCCGCAACTCCCGAACGGCAGTTTACTGGTCATCATCGGCACGGGAACATTGGAACACCGCCTGAAAAATCTCGCGCAAGAACTCGGCATCGCCGCATCCACACGCTTCCTCGGCAAAGTGCCGGACGCGCAACGCTGCTTCAAAGCCTTCGACGTTTTCGCGCTCACCTCCGACCACGAACCCTTCGGCATGGTCTTGCTGGAAGCCATGATCGCCGGTGTCCCCATCATCAGCTCAAACTGCGGCGGCGCGCCCGAAGTGGTCGGCGACACCGCCCGACTGTTCCCCCTCGGCAACGCCAACGCGCTCGCGCAAGAACTCATCGCCCAATCACGCGAAACAGAATTTGCCGATCTGCAACGACGGATGCGCGAGCGGGTGGAACGACTGTTCACCGACGAAGCCGCACGGAAAAATTTCTTCGCGCTGCCCATGGTCAAACAGGCGCTTGTTTTATAAAGCCACTTGAAAGGGAATAAACTCCGTGAGCGATTCAAAAGACAAAATCAAACTGTTTGAATCCCGGCAGGTGCGCGCCGAATGGGATGCGGATGATGAGAAGTGGTGGTTTTCGGTATTGGACATTATCACCATCCTCACCGACCAGCCGGACTACGCAAAAGTCAGGAATTACTGGAAGTGGCTGAAGAAAAAGTTGGCTGACGAAGGCAGTCAGTTGGTTAGCGCCACTAACCAACTGAAAATGCGAGCCGCCGATGGTAAGCTCTACAAAACTGATGTCGCCGACACCGAACAAATCCTGCGTCTTATCCAATCCATCCCCAGCAAACGCGCCGAACCGTTCAAGCTGTGGCTGGCTCAAGTGGGCAGCGAACGTCTCGACGAGACGGTTGACCCGGAGCTTTCCATTGACCGCGCCATCCAGAATTATCGTCGTCTCGGTTACAGCGAAAACTGGATCAACCAGCGCATCAAATCCATCGAAGTCCGCAAGGCGCTGACCGACGAATGGGACAAATCCGGCGTTCAACGCGGGCAGGAATACGCCGCGCTGACCGACCTGATGAGCAAAACCTGGAGCGGCATGAACACGCGCGAGTACAAGCAGCACAAGGGTTTGAAGAAGGAAAATCTGCGCGACAACATGACCAATACCGAACTCGTGCTCAACATGCTGGCCGAAGTCGCCGCCACCGACATCTCGCTGGTACGCAATCCGCAAGGCTTGGCCGCAAGCGCGCAAGTGGCCGAAGAAGGTGCGAAAACCGCCAAGGCCGCGCGGTTGCAATTGGAAAAAAGCACAGGGCAGCCGGTGGTGAGCAAGTTAAGCGCGAAGAAGTCGGGAACGCGGCAGTTGGAAAAGAAAAAGCGGTGAACGCCGCATAAGGCGTTATCAAGCAAACGCAGAAAACCCTTCCGCCGAAACCTGCCATGCGCCGGAGCGGACAATCCGGCTGTAGTCTTCGTCAAGTTGCACTGGATTCTTTTCCCACTTTTTCTTGTATGTGATGAAATGCAGATAGGGAAATTCCCGATCCCCGTCCTTATCATTGGTCAGATGCCCTTCCCGCCAATACCAATGACACGGGAAATCATAACTGCCATCCACCCACGGTATTTTTCCGTTTGGTGTGCTGTAAGCCTCCCTGAAATCGCTTTTGCGCCACCACGGATTGAACCAGTTGGCGAACTTGAACAATGGCCGCGGAAAGTTCTTGCGCTTGATGAAAATCCGGCTGAATGCTTTTTCATCCATGGACTGATGTGGTCCGCAAAATCGTTCCTGCCAATTTGGAATGCGCCGAAAAAGCTGGCACATTTGCGGCGTGTTGCGGATCAGCGTCAAGTGCCCCGAAACCCGGCGCGTATGGGATGACAGAAGATCGTAACGGGCAAGGCGCTCCGGTGTGAACCATGCGCGCAACTGCCCATAAACCACATCCACATCGCCGAATCCCCAGAAGTCGTATCCTTGCAAATCGGCGGCGTGAATATGTCCGAACGCCGACCTGATATCGCAAAGTTTGTAGGGTTTGGTCGGGACGAAGCGGATATCGAGTTGCCGCGAAATAAAATCGCAATAATCGCCGAATGACATCGCGGCGATATGCACATTGGGCGGCACATTTTCCAGACGGTCACAGTCGCTGAAAAATTTCCAGTCAATATCAGGGTTGCGACGGCAACTCTCCAGAAAAAACGGCATCCAAAACGGCCATTTTCCGAAATAGGGGATGAGTATGCATATGCGAAACATGGCGAAACCGATCATTCAAGTTTGGGTATTTTCGTCTTATGTTACCATTCCGGCGATTCGGATGAGGAGGGCTTTGGGGTTGCGGCACAAGATGAAAGTATCGCCATGAGCGCGAATGCGTGGGCTGCCAAGGCGCGCCAACTGGATCGCTATCGCTGGCAAGTGTTGCGCGCGCATCACGCCTGGGCGGGAAGTTTTGTGCGTTTTTTGCGCGATGCCATTGTTGATGCGGCGTGCGGTTTTGCGGCGAAATTGCGGCTCGCGGCGGCGGTTGAATCCGAACCGTGCGATTTTCTGCTGCTGCAAGCCGCGCCGCGCGTCATCAAGTTGCAGCGCAAAAAAACATTCATGGCGGCCTTGCGGGAACGCGGACACAGCCTGACGGAAACCGCATTGCCCGAGATGCGCGATTTGATCGCCGCACACATGTTGCGACCGCCTTCCCAGCCTGTTCCATTGCGCTATTTCGCCTATGCCGCACATGCGGCGTGGCTGGTTGAAAAATATCAGCCGCGCATTTTGCTCAATGATCGCAACGGAAGTTTTTACTCCCCGTTTCTGCGTCTCGCGCTCAACGCGCGCGGCGGTTTGCTTGTGCAACTGGCGCACTCCACCACGGTGGAAGCTTCGCGTCGCCTCGGCATGAACGACTACGACTATTATTTTTTATTCGGCAAAAGTTCGCTGGAGGCATTGCAGGCGCGCAAACTGCGCTGCGGAACCTCCATAGCCGTGCTGGTCGGCTCGCACATGGTGGATGAAAGTTATGCGCTGCCATTGCCGGATGCCGCGCTCAAAACCGTGCTCGTGCTGGGGCTGGGGCCGGACAAGGAAAAACTGGAGGAATATCAAGCGACCTATCGCTTGTTACGCGACTGGGCGGAGCGGCATACGGATTATCGCGTACTCATCAAGAAACATCCGCGCAGCGTTATGGAGTTTTGGGAAGAAACCGGACGCGCGTTAAACAATGTGCATGTTCTCCCCCCGACGACCACACTGGCAGAGGCGCTCGGTCAGGCATCCGTCGCCGTGAATATCGTATCGAATGCTGCCATCGAAGCGGCGCTCGCGCGGCGACCGATACTCTATGTCAGTTGCGGCCATGAGCACGATCTGCTCTCGCAAGCGCGATTTTTCAACGGAAAAATCAGCACCATGGAGGCGCTGGAGCAAGGCGTGGATGCGCTACAACGTGACTATCCCGCAGCCTGCCAACGCTCGGCGGAATTTGCCGAATACCATCTCGCCTACGGCACACAGGGTTTGCGCCAGAACATACACGAACTGGAACGCCTGCTGACAAGCCAACCGCCGGAAGCATTTTGTGAAACCATTACCAACACCATCAAATTATGAATGCCATGAACGACACCAAACTGACAGGCGTTTTTTGCAAACTCATGGCAGGGATTTTCCTGCTTTATCTTTTGAGCTTTTATATTCCCCCGATCAAACCAAAAACCGTGTTTTATCTGGGTCTGATGCCGCTTGGCTTGTTATGGTTGTTATGGCGGCCAATCGCGCTGGGAGACTGGCTAAAGGCATTTGGCATATTTTTGTTGCCGCTGGCGGCAATTCAGTTGCTCAACATCCACGGTATGGACGACATCAAACTATGGTTGTACATGGCAGTTTTTCTCACCTGTTGCGTGATGGTCGAACGAAGCACATGGGGAGCGGAGCGGGTTTATTCGGTATTCGCCTGGTGCGGCGTGCTTGTTCTGTGCTATTCGACCGTTGACTGGCTATGGATATGGCATCAAAGCGGTCAATGGATACGCTACGAAAATCTGTTTGGGCGAAGCGTTGACCCTATCAATACCTCCGTTTTCATCGCGTCCGGGCTTGCTTTTCTTTGGCTGACCACATTTGAACCAAAGTTGAAACAACATTCCACATTGGCATTGTTCGCGGGTCTGGTCGTATTATCCGGCTTGGTATTGTTGGCTGCATTGGTATTCCAGTCGCGCACCGCCTTGCTTGGATTCGGATTATTCATGGTCGCTTATATCGTTATGCGTCGGATGTGGGGCTTGGGGTTGCTGGCGTTGATCGCAATAGCCGTGATCGGATATCTGGCGGGTGCCGATCAAATACTCAGTCAGCGCGGCCTCAGCTATCGTCCGCAAATTTGGGCGGATGCGTGGCATCGAATAATTGATACCTGCGGAATCTGGTTTGGCTGTGGCAATGATGGTTACGGTTTCCGCGCCGAGCAATATCGGTTTACCCATCCGCACAACCTGCCGTTGGGCATACTTTATAGCGATGGAGTGGTCGGTTTGGCGCTGATCGGCATTTTTGTGGTCGCCTATGTGCGCGGCGGCATTCGCCTGAAAACGCCTTGGTTTCTGATCTCCCTGATCGGCATCGGCGCGCAGTTGACCAATATGAGCTGGCTACTTACCTCGCCCAAGGCATACTGGATATATTTCTGGGTACCCATTCTGCTGGCTTTCATCCAGATACAGCGCGAAAAGGTGGATCGCTATTTTGCGGCGCGGCAACATACGGGTAATGCAGCTTGAAAGACTTGCCGTAATGCGGATGGCTGGAGTGATGCTCTTTATATAAATGCACATTTTTCATTTGAATTACACCGTTTCGATCTTAATATAAATACCCAAAATTATTTGCGCGCGGCCTTCATCATTGACGACAAAAGCACCAAAGGAAGTATGCGATGCTTCCATCAAACCCCATGCTGATGCATTGCTTTGCCAACGCCTTCCGCGAGAAAACTCAACACCAGCGTGTTGAGCGAGACGCCTTCGTTTTTGGCGCGGACAGATAGCGCGGCGTGCAGGCTTTTTGGAATCCGCGTGATAAATTTTCCGGACGCAGTGCCGCCGCTGCCCGGCTCCGGGATGGGCATCCCCCATCCTTGCAATGCCTCAATCGTTTCCGTCAGCGCAGCGCGCCCGTTGGCAATGGTTTCTTCTATCGTATCGCCATCGGAGATGCAGGTGTTGAAGTCGGGAAACGCAATCAGATAGCCTCCGCCATCTTCTTGGGAAAGCGGGCGAATCTCGAATGGGTAGTCATCAAGATTTTTCATGGTTCAGGCTCCTTGCACAAAGGGAACAAACATTCGGATATAGCCCGGCTTGATTGGGCGTCGCGCAGGAATGACCAGCGTCACGCCATCGGCTCTTTTGAAAATACAGTGGCTGCCACCTTCGTGTCGCCACACAATGCCGTGCTGCCGCGCAACCGTTTGCAATTGCTCAATCCGCCAGTCACCGGGGCTGGATTGCATGGCTGCAAGAAGTTTGGCGGCTGTGTTCATGGCAAAAAGATACTATATTTAGTATCTCGCATCAAGAGAGCGTTTGCGCGTGACGACTTCGATACCTCATTATGACACCCGAATGTCGCTCAAAAACAGGGCGAGCAACCAGCAGAGCGGCTTGCGATGCAGCTTTGCCAGCTTTACAATCGCGCTACATTGTTGAATTGCAGGAGATCATTCCATGAAAGACTTTGCTGTGAGTTTTCGGGTGGAACCTGATCTGTACGCGGAGTTCAAGAGGGCAACGGAACAAAATCATACCCCGGTGGCGCAGGTGTTGCGCGGGTTTATGCGCGGATACGTTGCTTGGGCGCAGCAGCAAAACCAACCGCATTCTTTCGTAAGCGAGGAAGAAAAGCAGCGGCGAGAGGCGGCATTTCGCAACGCAGAGGGGTCGGCCGCGCATGAGTTCCCGGATGACTATGTGCCACCTTCGGAATACTTTGAGGCGCGCGCCAAAATCATTGCCGGTGAAATGAGTACGCAGGATGCACTGGATGAAATTCTTGCGCCGTACAAGAGCGGGGCAAAGGCAGTTGCGTGAGTGAGGGCGGTAAAAATCGGTTCGACAACCCGTATCTTGATGCTCATGGTATTCCATTAAACAAACTTGGCATCGTTGATGCGAAAGAATTACGCGATGTTGAGTATCGCTGGGTAACCACCGTAGATCAAGAGTTGCAGCTTAATCCGATTCCGGGACGTTTTGACTTCAACCATCTGGCGGCAATTCATAAAAAAATGTTCGACCCCATTTTTGAATGGGCGGGGAAACAACGTACCCGGGACTTCGCGAAAATTTCGGCTGCCAACCCGAACTGGTTTAATGTTTTTGGATCGCACAAGGATATTGTGTCGGGTGTGGATGCTGTGGCTGATAATTTGAAACACAAGAATATGCTGCATGGCCTGACACAACACGATTTCACTTTGGCCATCGCCAACGTTTTTTGCGCGCTTAACTACATTCATCCGTTCCCTGATGGAAACGGAAGAAGCGCCAAGGCCTATCTTCGTCAGCTTGCAAATCAGGCCGGATATATCTTGAACTTCGATAAGGCAGGCAAGAGAGACTGGAATGTCGCATCCAGCTACAGCATGGGATTGACGAACAGGTCAGACCGAAATCTACAAGCTCCCCCCGATGTGCAGCCGATTCAGAGGATATTTGAAAAAATTGTAGCGCCGGTCGGTATAGCGAGGGCAGAGTGAGGCAGTAGTGTGTAAAGAGTCAGGGCACTAGCAAAAAAGCGCGGGGGAACGCGTCCAGCTGCCAAGCGTCCCACACTCCTCGACTCGTGTTGCGCTCTCTCTAGCCTGATTTTTCGTGATATCGCTGCTCCCCATTCTTCAAGGCGGAGAGGCGCTTTCCATTTCATGTGACAAGGCAAAAATCTCAATGTGCTTTTTCGTGAGACTTCCGAATGAAATAACAGGAGCTCCCAGCTTTGCGCGCAGAAACTCTTTTTGGTCTTTATCGTCGGGCGATACATGCACAACGATGTAATCATAACGTGCCAGAAACTCGGGGGTAAGCAATTTCTGCATCTCAACCCAAGGAAGTTTGCGTCGCTCGGAGGATTCACCATATGCGTAATAACGCATTCGACCATCATCAAAAAATACTGTTTGCTCTTGAGACGCATGATGACGAACCCAGTGAGCGGCATCAATTTCGGATAAGCGATCCGCGCCAGGAGGCCGGATATTCGCAACAAACTGAAGAAGAAGTATGAGAGCAATACCATATATCAGCCGTTTGTTTTGCAATGACCGCGCGATGCAGTCAAGACCGAAGGCGCTGAAAATCAATATCAGAATGGCAAGCGGTAAAAGGTATCGGGTTGAGAGCACAAAAACACTCAGCAAAACAATAATCGCGTTCCCGATACCAATAACCGCAAGCCATTTCAATATCAGAATATGGCGCGGTGTGTGATATTGAATCATGCGACTAGGCAATACCGCCAGAAGCAATTGTAGCCAACCCGCAGAGGCTGCAATTTTGACGATCAGAACCAATAGCAAGGTAAGCAATATGCCATTAAAGGCATAGTCTTTCAGATAAGGCCCCAGTATGGTTGCCCCATACAGATCAGCTTTGGTGGAAAGGCCATGTGTCAACTGCGCGATAGTGAGTTGAATAAATGAAATCGGATCCCCCAAACGCCCCAGTTTTTCGATACTCAAAGTGCCGTGCCACAACAGTATAAAAAATAAAAGCAGCCCCATAATCAAGGGCAGAATTTCGGATTTCAGCAGCAATACAAAGCGCGATGTCCACGGGCGCGAAGTGTCAACAAGCAAAACAACAGGCAGTAGCGCCAAATAAATGATGCCTTCGATGCGGAAAAGAGTGGCCAGTATGGCAGCAACGCCCCACCACAATGCCTTTTTGACGTTGGGATTTTGGCGGAAGCGCAGAAAAAAGACTACGCTCCAGACATGAAAAGCCAAAAATCCGTGATCGCGCATCACCACCATGGGCAACAAGTTACGCACGATATAAGGTGAACACAGCAAAAGAATCGCAGCAAACAACATCACTCTGCGATCTCCACCTAACTCCTTTACCAGCAAAACAAGACCTGTGGATGACAATGCGAAAAACATAACAGTAAGCACCGTCCCGGCTTCCTGGAAAGTCAGACCGGTCAGTGAATGGAGGGTGGCGAGAAGCGCGGGATAAAAAGGCCAGTTGTACAACGCCAAACCTTTTTTCCATTCGTGATTTGAAAATTGCTTGGCAACCTCAATGTACAGTACCCCGTCATTATTGGTGAAGCCATGTGCCTGAAATGCCACCCATGAAGCCACAAGCACGGCGCTCAGAGCAGCAAGCCAAGGCAATCGTTTTTCGTCGAAAAGATATGCGGAAATTGTCATCGTCAGTACCTTATAAAACCGTCATTGCATTGCCACCGCCAGGCATCCCCGCACATCTCCCCCAACCCGCATTGCGCTTGCCAGCCCAGTTCCCGCGCGGCTTTGCTTGCGTCGGCGTAGCAGCTTGCGATGTCGCCGGGGCGGCGCGGGACGATTTGGAACGGGATGGTTTTGCCGGAGGCGCGTTCAAAGGCGCGGAGGATTTCGAGCACGCTGTAGCCTTGTCCGGTGCCGAGATTGTAAACATGCAAACCGGAATGCGCGGCAAGATGATTGAGCGCCTTGAGGTGGCCGAGCGCGAGGTCAACAACATGGATGTAGTCGCGGATGCCGGTTCCGTCAGGGGTCGGATAATCGTCGCCGAAAATCGAAAGTTGTTTCAGTTTGCCTGCGGCGACTTGCGCGATGTAGGGCAGCAGATTGTTCGGCGTGCCGTTCGGCGCTTCGCCGATGCGTCCGCTTGCGTGCGCGCCTATGGGGTTGAAATAGCGCAACGTGGCGATGCGCCATGCGGGGTCGGCGCGCGCGATGTCTTCCAGCATTTGCTCGATCATGAGTTTGGTGCGGCCATAGGGATTGGTCGCGTGGAGCGGCGCGTCTTCGCGCAGGGGCAGCGTTGCGGGGTCGCCATAGACCGTGGCGGATGAGCTGAACACGAGGCGTTTGACCGCGTGGCGTTGCATCGCACCGAACAAGGTCATGCTGCCATGCACGTTGTTGTCGTAATATTCCAGCGGCTTTTCCACGGATTCGCCGACTGCTTTGAGTCCGGCAAAATGGATTACGGCTTCAAACTTGTGTCGCGCGAACAGGTGATCGAGCAGCGCTGCGTCGCGGATGTCGCCTTGCGCGAATTGCGGTTGCTCGCCCGTGATCGCGGTGATGCGTTCCACCACGTCCGCGCGGCTGTTGCAGAGATTGTCGAGGATGACGACTTCGCGCCCCGCGCCCAGCAACTCCGCCACAGTGTGCGA
Organism: Methylobacillus sp.; assembly: GCA_031285185.1. Lineage (GTDB taxonomy): Bacteria > Pseudomonadota > Gammaproteobacteria > Burkholderiales > Methylophilaceae > MM2. The sequence continues at coordinate 11,080 of JAITWS010000005.1, read as the reverse complement.
GCCGATGTAGCCGGTTCCGCCGGTGACCAATATCATGTTGCGCCTGTCCTTTAGGGTTGAGCCGCCATTATCGCCTATAATTGCGGCTGTTAACCCAATCACATTTGCCCATGACCACGCCCATCCCCGCCGCCGGAAAAATTCTGATTCTCGCCTCAAGCAGCACCGGCAACAATATTTTCTGCACCCCGGCAATCCGCCTCATCAAAAAGCACCGGCCAAATGCGCGGATTGATGTGGTGGCGCTCAACAAACTGTGCGCGGAAGTGTTCACGGGCAACCCGTCCATCAACGAAGTTTTCGTCATTGACAGCCGTCGCGCGTTCGACAAACTCGCGAAAAATTACGACCGCGTGCTTTGCCTCAATGCCAACGCGCAACGCAAACTGAAAACGCAAACTGCGATGGATAATGCCGGACATCTGTCTGCTGACAGCGACCGTGCCGAGCAACTGCTGCACTTTGCTGCCGGTTTGCTGCAATGCGAAATCACGGATGAAGATCGCGCTTATTTCATCCACTCCACGCCCGAACAGGGCGCGGCATTGCTCGCGCAAGCCGATGTCGCGCCGGACGCAGTGCTGATTTGCATCCACCTCGGAACGGGAACCACCAAGCTGCACGGCTGGAAGTTTTTTTACGCGAAACGCGCCGATGACAAAAGGCTGTGGCCGGTGGATGAATACATCAAGCTTGGCCGCGCGCTGGTTGCGGGCAATCCCAAAATACGCATCATCATCACCGGCACACGCAACGAAACTTTCCTCGCGAAACAGTTCGAGCGCGAAGTGCCGGGAACGATCAATCTGGTGGGAAAAACCTCGGTCGCCGACCTGCACAGCCTCATGCGGCGCGTCAATCTTTTCATCGCGCACGACTGCGGCGTATTCCACATTGCCGCCGCAACCGAAGTGCCGATTGTGGGTCTGTATGGTCCGACCGATCCCGTTTTCGCGGGACCGTATCCGCGCCGACCGCAGCATCGCCTCATCAAAAAAGCGACCATGGCCGAAATTACTGTGCCGGAAGTGGTGGAGGCGGCATTTGAGTTGATCGCGAAGTACCCGCGATAGCAACTCTTCACCCACCACGCTTGCGTAATATCACCCTCAACAATCTTCTGGATGCCGCGCCCAATTTTTTTTCGCGGCGGTAGGCGAGAAAAAACCGCAGGCAGTCGGTGCGGCTCCAGCCATTGGCGTGGCGCAGCAGCGAATCGAGATCGCGGCGCACGGCGAGGTAGCGCAGGGGTTGCCAGCGCGTTTTTTCGAGATCAATGAAGCGCGCATCGAAACTACCGTCGGGATTTTTCCGCGCGAACAGATGTTTGAGGTAGAGGCTGGTGTGCTGGTAACGGTGCGCGTGCAGTTTACGCACGAGCTCGGCGAGAGTGACGATCAGCCGCTTGCGTTCGTCGTGTTCGATTTGGCGCGGCGGGTAAAAATGCGCGCTTTCCAGCGAGGCGTAACCTTGCAGTTCCCGCGTGACGAGGATGGCTTGCAGCTTGCCGTCCGCGCGGCGTTCGCCGTAAAACAAGGGTTCCAGCGCCGGGATGCCGAGTTCGATAAATTTCATGCAGTTGCGAAATTCGCGTTCCAGCGTCGGCGTCAAGCGGAAAAAATTCCGCCATGAGCGGTAAGCGTGATTCTCCTGCCGCTTGACGAAGATGCCGGTCGTGCCGCCGTCGGAATGCGTTAATGTTTGCCGCGTCACGCCGCTCCAGCCGCCGCGCGCGTGGTTGGGCGGCTCGAACCATGCGTTTTCGGCCACAGGCCACAACCGCGCGAAATCATCCAGTCCGTTCGCAGCCAGCGTTTCGCGCCATTCGGGGTTGATGTAATCGCGCGTCATGCGAGCGTTTCCAGTTTTTCGATCACCATCGCGGATGTCATGTCGCGCATACATTTGAAATGTCCGAGCGGGCATTCGCGCTTGAAACACGGGCTGCATGGAAGTTTGAGATACATGATTTCGGCGCGCGCGCTCATGGGCGGCGTGTGGTATGGGTCGGAAGAGCCGAACAGCGCGAGTTGCGGCACACCGAGCGCTGCGGCGGCGTGCATGAGGCCGGAATCGTTGGTGATGACGGCGCGCGCCAATGCCATGAGATCAAGCGCCTCGACCAGCGCGGTTTTGCCGCCGAAATCGCGGCAGCGATCGCCGGTGAGTTGATTGATCTGCCGCGTGATTTTCGCGTCCTTGTCCGAGCCGAACAACCAGACTTCCCAATTTTTTTCCAACGCCCACTGCGCGGCTTGCGCGAAATATTCCGTCGGCCAACGCTTGGCCGCGCCGTATTCCGCGCCGGGGCAAAGCGCGAGCACGGGCGCTTGCGGAGCTGCGTATCCCAGCCGCGCAAGCGCGGCCAATGCGGAATCGCGGAAAGTCACCAGCGCGGGTTCGGGCGGCGCGGCGGTTTGCCCCGCGTCCAATCCGAGCGCGATGAATCTGTCCACCGTGCGCGGCAGCGCGGCTTTGTCGAGCGGGCGAATATCGTTGAGCAAACCGGCACGCATCTCGCCGCGAAAACCCGTGCGGCGCGGAATCCCGGCGCAGAACGGCATGATCGCGGATTTGAAGGAGTTGGTAAGCAGTATGGCCTGATCGTAATGTTTCGTTTTGAGTTCGCGCCCGATGCGGATGCGCGCCATGAGATCGAGTTTTCCGCGCTTGAAAGGCAGCGCGATTCCCGCGCGAATTTCCGGCATACGTTGCAGCAGCGGCAATGTCCAACCCGGCGCGGCGACATCAATTGCGTCATCGGGACGCTGTTGTTTGAGCAGCTTGAACAAGCTCTGCGCGAGTATCATGTCGCCCACCCAGGAGGGGCCGACGACCAGAATTTGCCGCGTCATTTCGGCATCAACCGGCGAGCTTGCCGATGATGTTGCTGGTGCTGCGCCCCGGCACGAGTTCGACCAATGCGATGCGGCCACCCCATGATTTGACATCATCGCCGCCGACGACCTGATCTTCGCTGTAGTCGCTGCCCTTGGCGAGTACATCGGGACGAATCGCGCGGATGAGGTTGAGCGGCGTGTCTTCGTCGAACAGCACGACGGCATCCACCGATTCCAGCGCGGCCATCACGCGCGCGCGGTCGGCTTCGTGGATGACGGGACGGCTCGGGCCCTTGAGCGCAGAAACCGAGCGGTCGGTGTTGAGTCCGACGATGAGGCGGTCGCCCAGATTGCGCGCGCCTTCGAGATAGGTGACGTGTCCCGCGTGCAAGAGATCAAAGCAGCCATTGGTGAATACGATTTTTTCGCCGGAAGCGCGCCACGCGGTCACGCGATCCAGCAGCGCGGGCAGCACGCAAACCTTGTCCGCCTGCCGCGTGGAATCTTCCACGGTCAATTCGCGCAGCAATTCCGCATAGCTGATGGGCGCGGTTCCGACCTTGCCGACGACCACGCCCGCGGCGAGATTGGCGAGATGCAAGGCTTGTTCGCGGTCGAGTCCGGCGATCAATCCGGCGGCGAGTGTGGCGATCACCGTGTCGCCCGCGCCGGAAACGTCGAACACTTGTCGCGCGGTGGCGGGAATGTGCAGCGCGTGACCGTTTTCGATGAGCGATACGCCTTCTTCGCTGCGCGTGACGGCGAGAAAATCCAGTTGCAATTCCGCGCGCAAACGGTCAGCGGCGGCGAGCAGGGCATCGTTGTCGCGCGGATTCACATTGCACGCCTCGGCGGTTTCGCGCGTGTTGGGTGTGAGCGCGGTCGCGCCCGCGTATTTGGAATAATCGCGGCCTTTGGGATCAACCAGCACGGGAATGCCGCGCGCGCGCGCCTCTTGAATCACGGTCTGGCACAACGCGGGCGTCAGCACGCCCTTGGCGTAATCGGAAAGCACGATGATGGACGGGCGCGCGTCGAGTTGCTGTTTGAGCGCCGCGAGCAAACGTTGCATGTCGGCGTCGGAATAACGCGCGCGCTCTTCGCGATCCAGCCGCATCATTTGCTGGTGGCCGCCCAGAATGCGGGTTTTGGCGATGGTGGGATGATGCGCGGCCTTGACCAGAGCGCCCGCGTCCACGCCCAACCCGGCGATGGCGTGTTGCAAACGCGCGCCATCATCGTCGTCGCCGACAAAGCCGACGAGGCGCGTGACGAGCTTCAATCCGGCGAGATTGGCCGCGACATTGGCCGCGCCGCCCGCGCACTCGGTTTCGTTTTTGATGAGCACAACCGGAACCGGCGCTTCCGGTGAAATGCGTTCGACATCGCCCCACAAATAACGATCCAGCATGAGATCGCCGACGACCAGCGCCCAATCGTCGCTGTTTCCGAATCCGCGTTTGACGGTATCTACGAGATGTTCGCGCAAGTTCAATCCGCTTCGATGAGGTCGCACAAAATATGTCCGACCGTGATGTGCGCTTCCTGTATGCGCGGTGTGTCGGTCGAGGGCATCGCGAGATTGAAATCGCACAGCTCCGCGAGTTTGCCGCCCTTCGCGCCGGTCATGCCGATGGTACACGCGCCGATTTCGCGTGCTTTTTCGATGCCCGCGACCACGTTGGCGCTGTTGCCCGAGGTGGAAAGCCCGACCACGATGTCGCGCGGCTGGCACAAGGCTTCGACCTGACGCGAGAAGATGAAATTGAAGCCGTAATCGTTGCCGACCGAAGTGAGGATGGACGTGTCGGTCGTGAGCGCGATGGAAGGCAAGCCACGCCGTTCCTTTTTGTAGCGTCCGACGATTTCGGCGGCGATGTGCTGGCTGTCCGCCGCGCTGCCGCCGTTGCCCATGAGCAAAATTTTGCCGCCGTCCCTGAGGCACTGCTTCATGCGCGCGCCGACTTCGGCGATCAGCGGCACAAGCGCGTCGAGTTGCGCCATGACCGATTGGTGTTCGGTCAACTGGGCGCGGATGTTGTCCTGGCTGTTCATTCGTTTTCCTAGCAATACGGATCGGGTTCCATCAAATAATTTTGCACATAATCGCGCACGCCTTCTTCCAGCGTGTGAAATGGTCGCTCGTAACCGGCGGCGCGCAATTTTTCCATGTTGGCCTGCGTGTAATACTGATAGCGACCTTTGAGATCGTCCGGCATGTCTATCCAGGTGATATTCGGCTCGCCGCCCGCCGCAAGCATCACCGCCGTGGCGAGATCCTTGAACGCGCGCGTCTGCCCCGTGCCGATATTATAAATGCCGCTCGCGCCCCGGCCTTGCAGAAACCACGCCACCACATCGGCGGCATCTTTCACATACACGAAATCGCGCAACTGCATCCCGTCCGCCACATCCGCGCGATCGCTTCGGAACAGCTTGACCGTGCCGAGATCGCGGTATTGGCTGTAAGCGTGAAACGCGACGCTGGCCATGCGTTCCTTGTGATACTCGTTGGGGCCGTAAACATTGAAAAATTTGAACCCCGCCCAAAACGGCGGCGCATTGCCGAGATCAGCCTGACGCAACGCCCACTGATCGAAAAAATGTTTGGAATAGCCGTAAGCGTTGAGCGGACGCAAATGCGCGATTTCCGCATCATCGTCATAACCAAATTCGCCACCGCCATAAGTCGCGGCGGAACTCGCATAAAGAAACGGCACGGCATTATCGGCGCACCACTGCCACAATGCCTGACTGTAACGGATGTTGTCATCCAGCAGCCGGTTCCAGTCGCGCTCGGTGGTGGCGCTGACCGCGCCCATATGAATCACCGCCTCCGGCTCCGCGCCAGATTCCAGCCAAGGCAGCAACTCCTCCTTGTCGAGATATTCCTCATAGCGGCGATGGCACAAATTCTGCCATTGATCGGCATGTTTCAGACTATCCACAATGACAAGATCATCGCGCCCCTCCCGATTGAGGTGCCACGCGATCACACTGCCTATCATGCCTGCGCCGCCGGTAATGACGATCATGGTGCGGGTTCCGGGTAAAACGTTAGTATAACAAAGGGAAGCGATGGGACAATCTGAAAGCGGCGCTGCATAGCCTCCCTCTTCCCGTGGGGGAGGGGGAAATTACTGTTCTCTGACTTTCCCTACCCCCGCCGCGCCGCGAAAAATTTGCTGAGTATTTGTCCGCATTCTTGCGCCAGTACGCCGCTTTCCACGGTGGTGTGGTGGTTGAGGCGGGGTTCCTGCATGAGGTTGATGACGCTGCCGCAGGCGCCGGTTTTGGGGTCGGGCGCGCCGAAGACGAGGCGGGCGATGCGGGCGTGCTGGATGGCGCCGGCGCACAGGGCGCAGGGTTCGAGCGTGACGTAGAGCGCGCAACCGGCGAGGCGGTAGTTGCCGAGCGTGGCGGCGGCGGCGCGCATGGCGCGGATTTCGGCGTGGGCGCTGGGGTCGTGCGTGGCGATGGGCGCGTTGCTACCGCGACCTATGATTTCGCCGTCCTTGACGACGATGGCGCCGACCGGGACTTCGCCGAGGGCGGCGGCTTCGGCGGCGAGCGCGAGCGCGATTTGCATGTATTCCTGATCGGTCATGGTTTGAATTCCCGAATTTCCTTTTCCAGTTGTCGCTCATCGTCTTGCGTTTTGCCGTAGCGCAGGCGGGCGTAGGTTTGCGCGATGCGGGTGATGATGTCGGCTTGTTGCGGCAATGCGCGCGCGGCGCGTTGGCCGAAATCCAGCGGGCCTTCAAAGGGCGGCGCGTGGATGCCGCGTTTCGCGAGTTTGCGCCGGAAGCGTTGCCACAGCATCGCCAGTTTGTCGGGGCGCGGCGCGCGGTCGCGCAACAAGCTCCACGATAATCCCGCCAACAGCGCGAGTATTCCGATGATGGTCGCGGTGGCGAGGTTACGCATGGTCAGGTGGCTGCCCAGCAGACCTTGCAGCAGTTGCATTTGTTGCGCCTGATTGTAGCCCAGCACCCATTGGTTCCAGCGGTTGTTGATGGCATCCCAGCCGAGATAAAGTTGCGTGAGCCAGCCGTCGCCGCCGCGCGCGAGCATGGGCACGGGTTCGCCTGCGGGCAGTTGCGAAAGGCCGGATTCGATGCGCGCGGGTGAGACTGCCGCGGTGGGGTCTATGCGCGTCCAGCCCTTGTCGCGCAGCCAGATTTCCGCCCAGGCGTGCGCGTCGGATTGACGGACGATCATGTAGTTGCCGATGGGGTTGACGATGCCGCCCAGATAGCCGGTGACGATGCGCGCCGGAATGCCCGCCGCGCGCATGAGGAAGACGAAACTTCCGGCGTAGTGTTCGCAGAATCCGCGTTTGCTGTCGAACAGAAATTCATCCACCGGATCAATTCCGAGTGTGGTCGGGTAAAGGGTGTAAACGAAATTCTGCGTGCGAAACATTTCCAGCGCCTTGCGCGCGATGGCCTGATCGTCCAGCCCCTGATCCACCCACGATTGCGCGAGTTCGATCGCGCGTTCGTTGCCGATTTTCGGAATCTGCGTGGCGGCTTCGCGCGTGGCATCATCCAGTTGCGGCTGAATGCGGTAACTGAGCGCGGATTGCACCTCGTAGCGCATACGGGTGGTGACCAGACGGCGCACGATCAGTTGATGATCGTTACGCAAAATGCTTTCGGGCGGCGCGGCCATCGGCACGTCGAGCGCGAACAGCCACGGACGGTTGTGCGGCTCCAGCGTCACGGCGTAATTCACCAGATTGGCGGGCACTTCCAGCGGCTCGGGCGAAAGCTGGTATGCGTGTGAACCCGCGCGCCAGGTGCGTCCGTCAAAGTTCCACATGACAGGGCCGCGCCAATAAAGCTGATCGGCGGCGGGGAGCTTGCCGCTAAATTCCGCGCGGAAGGCGGGCAGATCGGACGCGATCAATTCGCTGATGCTGCCGGGCGACATCGTATCCGACAGCCCGGTCATCGCGCGGGTCGCATCGCCGGGCGTGCGCCACAAGGGACCGGCGAGCCGGGGAAAAAGAAAAAACAATACCAGCAAAACCGGCAGGGTTTGCAGCAGCAGATTGCCCGCGAGCCGCAGACGGAATTTGAACGGCAACGCGCCGTTGGGATGGTTGATGCCGATGAGCGCGATGACCAGCGCGAAAATCGGCAGCGCGAAATAAAAAGCGGTGGGCAACGTTTGCGTGAACAGAAAAATCGTCACCAGCAAAAACCAGCATAGCGAGATCAGCAGTATTCCGTCGCGGCGGGTGCGCGATTCCAGAAACTTCATCGCAAGCAGCAAGGTCAGCAGCGCCACGCTCGCATCGCGCCCGAACGCATAACCGTTGCTCGCGAGCAGGGCGTATGCGCCCGCCAGCGCGAGCGGCACGAGGATGTAGGCGCGCAGGGGAGGGCGCTCTTTCGCAGCGATCCAGTAACGCCAGATTCCGGCCAGCACCGCGCAACCCAGCACCCAGTTCGCGATGTAAAAAAACAGCGGTGCCATGACCAGCGCGAGCGCGACCAGCAGCCAGCGCACATCGTTGAGCGTGAGCAATCGCGGCGCGGGTTTGATTTTTTTCATGTGTCGTTTCCAAACAGCGCCAGCGCTTGCAGGCAACGATGAAAATGCGCCGCGCCGCGCTCGGGCGCAAATTCCCGCCCCGGCAGACGCAGGCCGAAATCCGTCCCCGCGTTGTGCGCGTCCAGCACCCAGCGCGTGAGTTGCGAAATGCGTGTTTCGGTATCGCCTTCGAGCAATTGCCAATCCAGCCACAACAAGGCGCTGCTCGCGCCCTGAAATTGTTTGGTGTAAATGCCTTGCTCGCGCGACGAGGCTTTCCAGTCTATGCGCCGCAGCGAATCGCCGTGGGTGTAATTCCGCAGCCCCGCGAAATCGTCGTCGCCGCTCGCGGCGCTGTGCCTTCCGGCATGACCGTGATCGCCGTCCGGCGGCGGCGCGATTCCGGGCGGCGCGGGGCGCGGATACACCAGTATGCGATGATTCAACTCCACATAAGACCACGCGCGAAACAGCCCGAGCGGAAATTCGGTGTGCGCCGTGAGCCGCCCCGGATCAAGCCAGCCGCGCTGCGTTGCGGGCACGGTGAAATGAAATTCGCCGCGACCGTGGGCGGGAACGTCCGCGTAAACCGGATTCGGGTCGGCATCATAATGAATGGCGACGGCGTAACGATCACGGTGATGGATTTCCGACGCGATCAGCGTGACTTCCGCGTCCTCGCCCGCGAACACCGGCGCGGCGCGACCGCAGGTGAGCGTGATGCCCGCAAGATTGCGCCAGGTGTGCAACATGGCGACCACGCCCAGCCCGACCAGCATGAAGGTGAGCGCGAAACCGAGACTGAGCGCGTAATTGATCGCGCCCACCAACATGCTCGCCAGCACCAGCGCGAACACCCAGCCTTGCAGCGTCGGCAGAATATAAATATGACGGCGATCCAGCACAGCGACATCCGCCGCCGCGCGCGCGGTACGCAGCCATGTGCGCCAATCGCGCCATGAGCGCGGCGCGGCATTATTTTGCAATTTGAGTGATACCATAACAACGCTATTATCCCGTCATTTTGGATCGCATAGGAAACCGCTTTGGGCACACATCACCACGACCATGACCACACGCATATTAGCGCGCACCATCGCGCGTTCGGCATCGGCATCGCGCTCAACATCGTCTTTGTCGCGGTCGAAGCGTGGTACGGCTGGAAGGCGGATTCGCTCGCGCTGCTGGCTGATGCCGGACACAATCTGAGCGACGTGCTCGGCCTTGTGCTCGCGTGGCTGGGCATGGTGATCGCCCGCGTGCGCCCTGACGAACGCTACACCTATGGCCGTCAACGCGCCTCCATCCTCGCCGCGCTGCTCAACGCGCTGCTGCTGCTCGCGGTGGTGGGCGGCATGGCGTGGGAAGCGGTGCAACGCTTCAGTCACCCGACCGCCATCGCAGGCGAAACCGTCATCATCGTCGCCGCCGCAGGCATCGTCGTCAACGGCGTGACCGCATGGCTGTTCATGGCCGGCAGCCACGACGATCTCAACATCCGCGGCGCGTTTCTGCACATGGCGGGCGACGCGCTGGTCTCGCTCGGCGTGGTCATCGGCGCATTTCTCTATCTTCAAACCGATTGGCTGTGGCTTGATCCGCTGCTCAGCCTCGCCATCGCCGTGCTGATTCTTTACGCCACCTGGGATCTGCTCCGCCAATCGCTGCGCCTCACCTTCGACGGCGTGCCTGCCACCATAGACCTCGCCGCCGTGCGCGAATACCTGCGAACCCGCCCCGGCGTGACCGCCATCCACGACCTTCACATCTGGGCGATGAGCACCTCGGAAACCGCGCTCACCGCCCACCTCCTCATCCCCGCCGGACACCCCGGCGACAACTTCCTGCACGACCTCGGCCAGGAACTGCACGACCGCTTCGACATAGACCACGCGACGGTGCAGATAGAAGCAGGGGATACGGATAGAAAATGTCGGCTGGAAACGCATATCGCGCATTGATCGCGTAGGATGCGCGCCGCAACCCGGCTTGACGCCCCGATTTATTGTATGCACAATAAATAACATGGAAATCGCATTCGATGCCGCCAAGGATGTCAAAAACATCAACAAGCATGATGGAGTTTCGCTTGCGGATGCCAAGGCATTTGAATGGGATGATGCCGTGGTCTGGACTGACCGGCGAAAAACATACGGCGAGGAGCGCATGATAGCCTTGGGCTACATCGGAAACCGTTTGTTTAACGTGGTGTTTGTTGACCGTGACGACACCCGCCGCATTATCAGTTTACGCAAGGCCAATAAACGAGAGGAAAGACGTTATGCCGAAACTTAAATCCGGGCATATTTCGCCCACCGATGCCGAGGATGCGGTCATCACCGCAGCGGCCATGTCCGACCCCGATGCCATGCCGTTGACCGATGAAGAGTGGGAGGCGGCGAAACCGACCGCCCGCATAGGCCGCCCAAAAGCCGAAGTTACCAAGGAACGCATCACGATCCGGGTTGACCCGGATGTTTTGGCCGTGCTCCGCGCCAGCGGCGACGGCTGGCAGACACGCATCAATCGTATTTTGCGCGAGCGGTTTGCGTTGTAGCGTTGTAGGTTGGGCTGAGCGCAGTGTTCTGCCGGGACACATAGGTAACACAATGTCGGGAGACATAGGTAACAGGTTATCTCAAATTCTCCTTGGCATTAAAGTCTACCTGACAGATGGTTTTATAGATAAACACGATATT
>JAITWS010000117.1 GCA_031285185.1 Methylobacillus sp. | reverse complement strand
ACGCCGCGCCCGAGGCCGTGTTGTGCCAGATGGTCGCGCTTGAGCAGGTCGCGGAAATGCTGCTTCAAGGTGTTGCGGCTCGCGCCGGTCAGGGCGATCGCGTCGGCCATCGTGATGCGCCCATGCTCGCGGGTGAATTCGACGATTTGCAATGACAGCGTGGGTAGCGCGGCCAACACGATTTTTTCGCGCTCGATCTTTTTTTCCAGCCGCCGCACTTGTTCGGCCAATGATCGCAGAAAAAACAACAGCCACGGCTGCCAGTCCGGGGCATCCGCGCGTATTGTGCCTTGCGTCTGCCTCAGCGCCAGATAGTAGGCTTCCTTGTTGGCTTCAACCACGCTTTCCAGTGAGCTATACGGAACATAAGCATATCCGGCTTGAAGCAACAGCAGTGTCGTCAGTGCACGGCTGAGTCGCCCATTGCCATCCTGAAACGGGTGGATTTCGAGAAAAACAACCGTGAAAATGGCGATAACAAGCAGCGGGTGCAACGCGGCTTTTTCACGCGCATCGGTAACCCACTGAATCAGTTCCGCCATGAGGCGCGGTGTATCAAATGGCGTGGCGGTCTCAAACACAATGCCGATTTGCGCGCCATTTTCGTCGAAAGCGGCCACGCTGTTGGAGCCGGTTTTGTAGTGACCGCGATGCCGTTCGTCTTTCCGGCTGTATTGCAGCAGCGTTTGGTGGAGTTGCTTGATGTGGTTTTCGTTGAAAGGGATGGCTTGCCACGATTGAAACAACAACTCCATGAGTTCGGCATAGCCAGCCACTTCCTGCTCGTCGCGCGTTTCGAATTTCTTGATGGAGAGATTGGCCAACAGCCGTTCGACTTCGCGGTCAGTCAGCTTGCTACCCTCAATGCGGGTGGAAGAGCCAATACTTTCGATGGTTGCCACGCGCCGCAAAGCCAACAATCGGTCGGGCGCAAGCGTACCCAGCGCGCGCCATGCGCCCTTGAACTCGTCAATGCGGGCGATCAAAGTCAGGATTTCCGGCGTGATGTGCAGGGTGTCGGTTTTAAGCATCAACCAATAATACACCCATTTACACCCATTTTATCGGAAACCAAATGCTTGGTTGGAAAGGTGAAGCAGATATTTGGTGGACCGGAGGAGGATCGAACTCCCGACCTTCGCATTGCGAACGCGACGCTCTCCCAGCTGAGCTACCGGCCCGAGGACACAAGAAAATCAGAGGCTGAATTATACTTGCAAACCTTCATGTATCAAACCGACAGGGTAACGAAATAGTGAAAAATTTCATCAACAAGCTGATCTGGGTGGCGGTGGCCGTGGTGGGCGCGGCGGCGGTGGGCGGCATTGCGCTCAATCGCGGGGAGAGCATCAACGCGCTGTGGTTTATCACGGCGGCGCTGTGCGTGTATGCGCTTGCTTACCGTTTTTATGCGGCCTGGATCGCGGCCAAAGTGCTGGTGCTCGACGAGACGCGGGCAACGCCGGCGGAGCGTTTCGACAATGGGCGCGATTTCGTTCCGACCAACAAGTGGATTGTGTTTGGTCATCATTTTGCGGCGATCGCAGGGCCGGGGCCGCTGGTGGGGCCGACATTGGCGGCGCAATTCGGTTATTTGCCGGGAACCTTGTGGATATTGGTCGGCGGCGTGTTGGGCGGCTGCGTGCAGGATATGGTCACGCTGTTTTTTTCGATGCGGCGCGACGGGCGCAGCCTCGGCCAGATGGCGCGCGACGAGCTGGGGATGATCGGCGGCGTGGCGGCGATGGCGGGCACGTTCGCCATCATGATTATTCTCATCGCGGTGCTGGGGCTGGTGGTGGTCAACGCGATGAAACACAGTCCGTGGGCGACTTCCACCGTGGCGGCGACGATTCCCATCGCAATGATCGTCGGGCTTTACATGCGCGTCATCCGTCCCGGCCGCGTGCTGGAAGGCTCGGTGCTGGGCGTGGCTTTGCTGTTGCTCGCGGTGGCGGGCGGCGGCTGGGTGGATCATCATCCCGCGTTGCGCGCGATTTTCGATCACGAAGGTTTGGCGCTCGCGTGGTGCGTGATTATTTACGGCTTCGCGGCGGCGATTTTTCCGGTGTGGTTGCTGCTTGCGCCGCGCGATTATCTTTCCACATTCATGAAACTCGGCACGATCATTTTGCTTGCCATCGCGATTGCCGTGTTGCAGCCGCAGGTGAAAATGCCCGCGCTTACGCAGTTCGTTGACGGCACGGGACCAATTTTCGGCGGCAGTTTGTTCCCCTTTGTTTTCATCACGATTGCGTGCGGCGCGATCTCCGGTTTCCACGCGCTCATCGCCTCGGGAACCACGCCCAAGTTGCTCGCCAACGAGCGCGACATCCGCATGGTCGGCTACGGCGGCATGGCGCTGGAATCGTTTGTCGCGATCATGGCGCTGGTCGCTGCGACGGTGCTTGATCCCGGCGTGTATTTCGCGATCAACAGTCCGGCGGGCATCGTCGGCAAAGAGGCGGCGGACGCCGTGGCGACAATTTCCGCGTGGGGCTTTCCGGTGACAGCGGAACACATGCACATGCTCGCGCAACAAATGGGCGAAGCCACGCTGTTCGCGCGCACGGGCGGCGCGCCGTCGCTCGCGGTCGGCATGGCCAGCATTTTCGGCAGCGCGTTCGGCAACGGAATGCTCGCGCTGTGGTATCACTTCGCGATCATGTTCGAGGCGGTATTCATCCTCACCACGCTGGACGCAGGCACGCGCGTCGGGCGCTTCATGTTGCAGGATATGCTCGGCAATCTCTTTCCCAAACTCGGACGCACATCGTGGATGCCTTCGGTGATGCTGACCAGCGGCATCGTCGTCGGCCTGTGGGGATATTTTCTCTACATCGGCGTGATTGATCCCAACGGCGGCGTGAATCTTTTGTGGCCGCTGTTCGGCATTTCCAACCAACTGCTCGCGGCGATCGCGCTGTGTGTCGCCACCGGCATCCTCATCAAATCCGGCAAACTCAAACACGCCTGGATCACCGGCCTGCCGCTGGTCTGGCTGGTGACGGTGACGACCACCGCCTCGTGGCAAAAGATTTTCAGCGATGATGTGCGCGTCGGTTTTCTCGCCGCCGCGCAGGACAAAGCAGCGAAACTCGCCGCAGGCGCGTTGTCGCCGGGCGATGCCGCAGTCGCGCCGCAACTGATTTTCAACCTGCATCTCGATGTCGCGCTCACGGCCTTCTTCGTGATCGCGCTGTGGGTGATCGTGTTCGACATGCTGCGCGTAAGCGCGCGCCATCTCGCGGGCAAACCCGTGCTGCCGCTGACGGAATCGCCGCATATTCCGAGCAGATTGGTGGAGGATATGGTACGCGCTTGAGCGTGGCGGCATTACAATAGCGTCAACAGCAAAAAGGGAGTTATTCATGGAGCAGGGGCAGGAACAACAGCCGGAACCACGGCGCGAGCCGGTCGTGTTCAGCGGAACCGGCGCGGAATATTTTCGCATCTGGATCATCAATCTGTGTCTGAGCATCATCACGCTCGGCATTTATTCGGCGTGGGCGAAGGTGCGGCGCATGAAGTATTTTTACCAGCACACCTCGGTCGCGGGCGCGAATTTCGATTTTCACGGCTCGCCGCTCGCGATATTGAAAGGCCGCATCATTGCGGTTATTTTGCTGGCGATCTATTGGGGCGCGCCGGAGATCGCAAAATGGGCGGCGGCAGAGGAGTACAAGCTGGGCACGTCGGAGATGGTGAACACTGTCATCCATTATGTTCTGCTTTCTCTGGGACCGATTGCCTTTGTGCTCATCATGGCGCTCATGCCGTGGTTGCTGGTGCGTTCCATGCGTTTCCGTTTCAGCAACACCAGCTATCGCGGGCTGCGCGGCTCTTTCCACGGCAAGATCAGCGAAGCCTATCTGAATTTCCTGCTGTTGCCGATTGTGACCATTTTCACGCTCGGACTGCTGTGGCCGATGGTGAAGCAGATGATAGTCAAATACGTCATCAGTAACAGTCGGTACGGCAGTGAGCATTTCGATTTCCGCGCCGGAGCGGGCGATTTTTACGTCGCCTATCTCATCGCCTACGCCTGTGCCATGGGCATCTCGATGGTGGCCATCATACTGGTAACTGTGTTGATGTTCGCAGGGACATTCACAGGGATGTTGCTAGGCGGCGGCAGTCTGATGTTTATGATCCTGTCCGTGCTGCTCTATCTGCCCGCGTATATCGCCGTGCTGATATTGACCGGCCCCTTCCTCGCTGCGCGGTTGCAAAACATTATCTGGAGCGGAGCTTCGGTCGGCTCGGTGGCGTTTGAAAGCAAGGTCTCCGCGCGTGCGCTCATCAAGATCGTGGTCGTCAACGTCTTGCTCATCCTTGTTACGCTCGGACTTTACAAGCCGTTTGCCGACATCCGAGTTGCGCGTTACCGGCTGGAAAGCGGAACCATGTTGGTAGGCGGCGATCTCGACCAATTCGTCGCGGGCGCGCAAACAAGCGCGGGCGCGGCGGGCGAGGAAATCGCCGATTTCTTTGATTTCGATATTTCGCTCTGATGATGACGCTCACCGGATTTTATTTCGACGGACACAGCGCGCGGCGGCACAGCGTGACGCTGGAATTGCGCGACGATGTGCTGCATCTCACCGGCGACGTGACGCGCAGCGACGCGTTCGCCGCCGTGGATATTCCGTCGCCGCTCGGCCATACCCCGCGCCGGATTTTGTTCACGGACGGCGCGCATTGTGAAGTGACCGACTACGCCGCGTTTGATGCGATGTTCCCGTCCACGCAACACGGCCTGTCGCTGGTCGCGCAACTGGAAGCACGCTGGACTTATGTGCTCGCGGCGCTCGCGATCACCGTGGCGATATTCGCCGCCGGTTACGTCTGGGGTTTGCCCTATGCGGCCGGAAAAGTGGCGGAGCGCATTCCCGAACACATGCTGGTGGCGATGGATGACCAAACCATCAAAACGCTCGACCAGCAAGAGGTGCTGCAACCGAGCAAACTCAGTCAGGCGCGGCAAAGCGCGCTTATCAGCCGACTGCGCGCGATGAAGTGGCCGCAAGGCGCGGCCATGCCCGGTCGCGTGTATTTCCGCAGCGCGCCGGAGATCGGCCCCAATGCGTTCGCCTTCCCCGGCGGCAGCGTGGTGATGCTGGACGAACTGGTCAATGTCTCGGACAACGACGAGCAAATTCTCGCCGTGCTCGCGCACGAAATGGGACACGTCACCGAACGCCATGCCGTGCGTAACATGCTGCAAGCCTCGGCGGTCGGGCTGGTGATGACATGGTATGTCGGCGACATCAGCACGCTGCTCGCCGCCGCGCCGACCGCGCTCCTCTCAACCAGCTACTCGCGCGATTTTGAACGCCGCGCTGATGATTTCTCCGCGCGCGTTCTGGCGCTCAACGGTATTCCGCCGGAACGTCTGGGCGAATTGCTGCTCAAGCTGGAAGCCGCGTATGCCGACAAAGAAGGCACGCGCCCCGAATGGATGGATTATCTTGCCACGCACCCCAACACCGCCGAGCGCGTGCGTAAAGCCAGGGAAAAAACCAACACCGATGCGAAATAATCTTTTCACCCGCGCCTGGCAAACCCTGCGCCGACTGACCGGCGATGACGCCTACGACCGCTACCTCGCCCACCACGCCGAACACCACCCCGATACGCCGCCGTTACCGCGCGAGGAATTTTTCAAGCAATGGCAGGATGACAAATGGAAGGGCGTGAAGCGGTGTTGTTGAGGGCGATTTGAGCGTCTCACTTTTCCTTTTTCCGAGGCGACGAAGTTCTCCCTCTCCCACGAGTGGGAGAGGGAGAACACCAACGGTTCATTTATCTCAAGCGGAGAGGAAGAGCCGACTCCCGCAAATGTGAAGAAAACACAGTTGATAGCTTCACCTCTGGGGAATTAACCCCGCATTTTCCATCAGTGGTTATATAATCCGTAAAGAAATAACGGGGCAGCACTATCAAAAGCATTTGAGGAGAGAACTACATGCCGGGTTTTTTTTCAAAGGAACGCACTACCGCGAGTCGCCGTTACAACCGTTGGCTGATTCCGCCTGCGGCATTGGCGGTGCATTTGTGCATTGGGCAGGTGTATGCGTTCAGCGTGTTTAATGATCCGCTGACCAGGCTGATCGGCGTGAGCGCGTCGGCGCCGGAGGATTGGAAACTCAGCACCATCGGCTGGATTTACAGCCTCGCCATTGTGTTTCTTGGGCTTTCCGCGGCCTTTGGCGGCAAGTGGCTGGAAAAAGTCGGGCCGCGTCGCACCATGTTTACTGCCGCGTGTTGTTTTGGCGGCGGTTTTATTTTGTCCGCGATCGGCGTGCATTTTCATCAGATCTGGTTGCTTTATCTCGGTTATGGCGTGCTTGGCGGCTGCGGTTTGGGGCTGGGTTATGTGTCGCCGGTTTCCACGCTTATCAAATGGTTCCCGGATCGGCGCGGCATGGCGACCGGCATGGCGATCATGGGGTTCGGCGGCGGCGCGATGATAGGTTCGCCGCTGGGCGTGACGCTGATGAAGCATTTCGCGAGCGATACCGGCGTGGGCGTGATGGAAACGTTCGCGGTCATGGGCGTGGTGTATTTCATTTCCATGGTCATAGGCTCGCTTGCGATCCGCATTCCGCCACCCGACTGGAAGCCGGAGGGCTGGACACCGCCGACCACGACCAAAAAAATGGTGACCACGCGCCATGTGCATATTGACGAGGCGCTCAAGACGCCGCAGTTTTATTTGCTGTGGGCGATTCTCTGCCTCAACGTGACGGCGGGCATCGGCATCCTCGGGCAGGCGTCGGTGATGATACAGGAGATGTTCAAAGGCGTGATTACGCCGGAAGCAGCGGCGGGCTTTGTCGGGCTGTTATCGCTGTTCAACATGGCGGGGCGTTTTGTGTGGTCGTCGGCCTCGGATTTCTTCGGACGCAAAAACACTTATTTCCTGTTTTTCGCGCTTGGCACATTTCTCTATTCCATGTTGCCGACCTTGAGCGGTCAGGGCAACATCGTGCTTTTCATCGCGGCGTCGGCGGTGATACTCAGCATGTACGGCGGCGGCTTCTCGACGATACCGGCTTATCTCGCCGACATTTTCGGAACCCGTTACGTCGGCGGCATTCACGGACGCTTGCTGACCGCGTGGGCGACGGCGGGCGTGCTGGGGCCGGTGCTGGTCAACTACATCCGCGAATACCAGCTTGAACACGGCGTCGCCAAGGCGGATGCCTACACCACCACACTCTACATCATGGCCGGATTGCTCACGCTGGGTTTTGTATGCAATCTGCTGATGAAGGAAGTCAACGAGCGGCACTACATGAAACAGGACGAAACCGGGGAGGTATGACATGAACACGGAAACCGGAAAAAACGAAAACCACGCGGTGCTGCTGGTGCTGTTCTGGGCGTATGTGCTGATCCCGCTCGGATGGGGCGTTTACCAAACCTTTAAAAAAGCGATGACGCTGTTTGTGTGATCGCAGCTTGTTACGCGCCGGTCGAAGCGCCGTGTCGCAATTGAAAGAAAAACCATGAAACGATTAATCGCGCCGGTCTTGTTGCTGGCGGCAAGCACCGCGTCGGCGGGTGTGCCGCAAGCGCAGCCGCAAGCCGATAACGCGCATGTGGTCGCCCTGTTCACGCCCGGCGACGACATCGCGGGACGCATCGTTCAGGCGATTCGACAAGCGCGCAAACAGGTTCTGGTGCAAGCGTTTTCGTTCACGCACGACGGCATCGCCAAGGCGCTTATTGAAGCACGCAAACGCGGCGTTGAAGTCAAGCTCATCGCCGACCGCGACCAGACCGAAACGCTGCGCTACGGTCAGGTGACGGGCATCGCGCGCGGCGGCGTGCCGGTGTGGCTGGACGGCGACCATCAGGCCGCGCACAACAAGGTGATCGTGATAGATGCGGGCAGCAAAAACGCGCTCATCATCACCGGCTCGTACAACTTTACCCGTGCGGCGCAGAACAAAAACGCGGAAAATAGCGTTTTCATCAGCGGCGACGACGCGCTGGTTCGGCAATATGCCGCAAACTGGCAACGTCATCTGGCGCACTCAAAGCCATTAGTTTTGCATTAGGAAATGTTATGAAAGAAATCAAACCCAATCTCGACGGCAAAAACATGCGTATCGGCATCGTGCTCTCGCGCTTCAACAAGGAAGTCGGCGACGGCCTGTTGACCGCGTGCGTGGCGGAATTACGCAAACTCGGCGTGGCGGATGAAAACGTCACGCTCGCCACCGTTCCCGGCGCGCTGGAATCGCCCTTCATCCTCAAGCAAATGGCGGGCAGCAAAAAATTCGACGCGCTGATCGCGCTGGGCGCAGTCATCCGCGGCGACACCTATCACTTTGAAGTCGTCTCCAACGAATCCGCGCGCGGCATCAGCGATGTGCAACGCGAAACCGGCCTGCCCGTCGCCAACGCCATCCTCACCACCGACACTGACGAACAGGCGCTGATACGCATGTCCGTCAAAGGCGCGGAAGCGGCGCAAGTCGCCATCGAAATGGCCAACCTGCTGAAAACGCTATGAGCGAAAAACCTCCGACCAAGCCCGCGCAAAATCGCCGCAAATCGCGCGAACTCGCGCTCAAGGGACTCTACAGCCTGTTCATCGGCAAAGGCGATCTGCGCGACATCGCGGAAAGCCTCAAGGAAGACGAAGACTACGCCCGCGCCGACATCGGCTATTTTGAAAGCCTGCTCAACGGCACGGCGCAACACGCGCCGGAGCTGGACGCGCAAATCGCGCCGCTGCTCGATCGCGGCATCGCCGAACTCAGTCCGATCGAACACGCCATCCTCTGCATCGCCGCATTCGAGCTGGTGCACGACGCAAGCATCCCCTACCGCGTCGCCATCAACGAAGGCGTGGAACTCGCCAAACGCTACGGCGGAACCGACGGCTACAAATACGTCAACGGCGTGCTGGACAAACTCGCCGCCGCCGCGCGCCCGAATGAAGCCAAACGCGACGCGACAAAACCGAAAGCGCCGCGCCGTCCGCGCACGTGATTTCATGGCGCGGATTAACGATGTTATCGGGCGACAAAAAGCGGGACGAAATGCTGCATTCAAGACAGCAAGATTTTCATATCCATGTCATAATCCACCACCTTTAACTGAGAAGCGCTATCGTCATGCTCATATCACGCACCAGTCAGTATGCCGTGCAGTCGCTGATTTACATCGCGACGCAAAATCAGGCTCTGCCCATTTTGAGCCGCGAAGTTGCCGAAAAGCTGCACGTCCCCGCCGCCTATCTCGCGAAAATCATGCAGATGCTGTGCAAGGGCGGACTCGTGACTTCGTACCGCGGACGCTTCGGCGGATTCTGTCTGCGCGAAGACCCGAAAAAAATTGACCTCATGCGTATTCTCCTCATCACCGAAGGCCCCGAATTCACCAAGGATTGCCTGCTCGGATTGAAAGAATGCAGCGACGCCACCGCCTGCCCCATGCACAACCGCTGGAAACCCATCAAACAGGAAGTCATCACCATGCTCACCGAGCAAACCCTCGCCATGCTCAGCGAAGCCGTGCTGACGGGCAAATACCGCCTGAGCGACCTCCCCCACAACCTCATGCCGGGCAACGCGGGCATTCCGATACACGAAGTTTCCTAGCCGCAGCACGGTTTTAATTTCCTTTCACCGAAGAGGAATCAACACCTCCGCAAGACGCGCCGCTCCGATCAAGGTAAAATTCCGGCATCGAATCCAATTGGAAAGTTTGCCATGCCCGTCAATCTTCAAGCCCCTTCTGCGGGCGATCTTCGTGCCGTTCGCGGCGTCAAACTCGGCGTTGCCGAGGCGCATATACGCAAGGCTGACCGCAAGGATTTGCTGGTGATGCAGCTTGCGCCGGGCAGCCGCGTGGCGGGGGTGTTTACGCAGAACCGGTTTTGCGCGGCGCCTGTGACGGTGTGTCGGGAACATCTGGCGGCGAAGCGTGAGATTCGCGCGTTGGTGGTCAACACCGGCAATGCGAATGCGGGGACGGGCGAGGAGGGGATGCGGCGCGCGCGGGAGACGTGCGAAAAAGCGGCGGCATTGCTGGGTTGCGACGCGCAACAAATTTTGCCGTTTTCGACCGGCGTGATTATGGAGCCGTTGCCGCTGGAACGCATCGTTGCGGGGTTGCCGATGTGTGTGGGCGATCTGCGGGAGGATAACTGGCTCAACGCCGCACGCGCGATCATGACGACCGATATTGTCGCCAAGGGTGTTTCGCGCGTGGCGCAAATCGGCGGCAAGACGGTCACGATCACCGGCATTGCCAAAGGTTCCGGCATGATACATCCCAATATGGCGACCATGCTGGGTTATGTCGCCACGGATGCGGCGATCGGTCAGGCGGCGCTGGAGGCGATGATACGTCATGCGGTCAATCGTTCGTTCAACTGCATCACGGTGGATGGCGATACTTCGACCAATGATTCGCTTATTCTCATCGCGACTGGGCAGGCGGGCAACGCGGAAATCGCGGATGAAAAAAGCGCCGATTACGCGGCCTTGCGCGATGCCGTGACCGAGGTTGCGACGCTGCTCGCGCAAGCCATCGCGCGCGACGGCGAGGGCGCGACAAAATTCATGACGATCAATGTTCAAGGCGGGCGCGACGAGGCGGAATGCCGCAAAATCGCGTATGCCATCGCGCATTCGCCGCTTATCAAAACCGCGTTTTTCGCGTCCGACCCCAACCTTGGCCGCATCCTCGCGGCGATTGGTTATGCTGGTGTTGCCGATCTCGATGTCAACCGCATCAAGCTGCATCTCGGCGATGTGCTGGTGGCGGAAAACGGCGGACGCGCGGCGAGTTATCAGGAAAGCGACGGCCAGCGCGTGATGAAGGAGGCGGAAATCACCGTGCGCGTAGAACTCGGTCGCGGCGCGGCGCAGGCGACGGTGTGGACGTGCGATTTTTCCTACGATTACGTCAAAATCAACGCGGATTATCGCACCTGATATGACGCGCGATCTCGAAAAATTGATCGCGCGCGCGGAGAATGTGCTCGCCCGCATCGAACATCTGCTGCCCGCGCCGCCGCCGGAAATTGATTGGTCGGCGCTCGCGTATCGCTGGCGGCGTCAGCAGGGGCGCGGATATTTGCAGCCGGTGTCACATCCGCATTGCATCCATCTCGCCGACTTGCGCGACATCGAGCCGCAAAAGCGGCAGTTGGTCGCCAACACGCGCCAGTTTCTGCGCGGTTTGCCGTGCAACAATGTGCTGCTCACGGGCGCGCGCGGCACGGGAAAATCTTCGCTCTTCAAAGCCTTGCTGACCGATTTTTCCGATCAGGGTTTGCGGCTGGTGGAAGTGGATAAATCCGATTTGACCGATCTGCCCGAACTCACCGAAGTGCTGCGAAATCGCCCGGAGCGTTTTCTGATTTTTTGCGACGATCTTTCCTTCGATGCGGACGAACCCGGCTACAAGGCGCTCAAGGTCGCGCTCGACGGCTCGGTATCCGCCGCCGCCGACAACATGCTGATCTGCGCGACTTCCAACCGCCGCCATCTCATGCCCGAATTCATGCGCGAAAATCTGGAAACGCAGTATGTCGGCGACGAAATCCGCCCCGGCGATACCGTCGAAGAAAAAATTTCGCTCTCCGAACGCTTCGGTCTGTGGCTCACGTTTTATCCGTTCGATCAGCAAGCCTATCTCGACATCGTTCGCCACTGGCTCGCGCATTTCGGCATCCGGCGCGTCACGCCAAAATTGCGGCAAGAGGCGCTGCAATTCGCGCTGCAACGCGGCTCTCGCAGCGGACGCGTGGCGTGGCAATTCGCGCGCGATAGTGCGGGAAAACAGGCGCTGCGCGATTGATGGGCAAACCTTATGTCGAAGCCGCCGTCGCGGTGCTGCGCCGTCCGGACGGGCAAGTGCTGCTCGGCCAGCGTCCCGAAGGCAAACCGTGGGCGGGCTGGTGGGAATTTCCCGGCGGGAAAATCGAGGCTGGCGAAACGCCGTTCCACGCGTTGCAACGCGAGCTGCACGAGGAACTGGGCATAACCGCCGAAATCGCGCATCCGTGGCTGACGCGGCTGTTTGAATATCCCGAGCGCATCGTCAAGCTGCGCTTTTTCATGATCCCGCAATGGCGCGGCGAGCCGCATGGCCGCGAAGGTCAGCCGCTGTCGTGGCAACATCCCGCCCATGTCACGGTCGCGCCCCTGCTCCCGGCCAACGCGCCGATTATGGACGCGCTCAATCTGCCGCCGATTTACGCGATCAGCAATCTGCATGAAATGGGACACGCGCGATTTTTCGCCGCGCTGCGCCAGACGCTGATGCGCGGCACGCGCCTGATACAGGTGCGCGAAAAACAACTGTCGGCGGAAGAGCAGCAAAATTTTTGCGCCGAAGTCATCGCGCTCGCGCGACCGCACGGCGCGCGCGTGTTGCTGAATGGCGAGGTGGATACGGCGCGACGCATCGGCGCGGACGGCGTGCATTTTTCCGCCGCGCAGTTGGCTGCATTGTCCGAACGTCCGCGCGAAATGCTCTGCGCTGCGTCCTGCCACACAACTGAAGAATTGGCGCGGGCGGAAAAATTGGCGTGCGATTTTGTCGTGCTTTCGCCGGTCATGCCGACCCAAAGTCACCCGGACGCAGCGCCGCTCGGCTGGGAAAATTTTCGCAACATGCGCGCGGATTACCCGCTGCCGGTTTACGCGCTCGGCGGTATGAACGCGGAATCGCTGGAAACCGCATGGCGCAACGGCGCACACGGCATCGCAATGCAAAGGGCGATATGGGAATGATGAAGATCATCAAAAAACACGCGTGGTGGGCGGCGCTCGTCCTGCTGATCGCCGCGCTCGCGTGGATGCGATTTTACGCAACGCCCAACGAAGAAATCACCCCCGCCCCATGCGCGAACATCGTCGCCGGATGCGCCCTGCCCATCCCCGGCGGCCACGCGCGCTTCGACCAACAACCCGGAACCATGCAGCCTTTCAACATCACCGTAACCTGGCCGGGCGCATCGCAAGTCCACGCCAGCTTTCAAATGAACGGCATGGAAATGGGCTACAACCGCTACAAACTCATCGCCGTGGAAAAAGGAAAATGGCAAGGCAAAGCAACGCTCCCCGCCTGCATACAAAGCCGCAAAGACTGGCAAGTGATGCTGGAAGCGGACGGGAAAAAAATTGTGCTGTCGTTTGAAAGCCGCTGATTTTAATTATTTTCTTTCCCTTTACCGAAGGGAAATTTGTACGCCGTCATTGCAAGCCACGAAGCGCCGTGGCAACCCAGAAAGCCAGACGGGTCTTGCCCGCAATAACGGTATTCAGGTTTCCGTTACGGGCTAAAACCTAATCCCCGCTGCGTTTAACCGGTAGATCAACTTTGAGTGTCGTGGTTTGCCCGGACTTATCTTTCAGAGTCAAAGTCACGGGTATGATTTCGCCGGGTTTGAGCGGTTGTTTGAGATCGTTCAGCATGAGGTGCATTCCGCCAGGTTCCAGTTTTACGGTTTGGTTGGCGGGGAGTTCCAGTGCTTTCAGCATTCGCATTTCCATGACGCCGTTTTTCATGCTCATGGTGTGGATGTCCACGCTGGCAGCGATGGTGCTTTCTGCCGCGACGAGCGTCAGGTCGGTTGCGCTTTTGAGTTCCATGTAGGCTGCGCCGACGGTTTGGCCGGGGGCGGTGGCGCGCGCCCAGGCGTGGCTGATTTCGAGCGGCGGGGCGGCGTGGGTTGTGGTGGTGGCCAGCAGCAGGCCGAGCGCGTATAAAAGTTGTTTCATGATTTTTCCTCCGGGATTTCAGTGAGTTCAGGATCGTGGTTGTCGGTGTCCGGCACGCGGTAGCGTTCGTTTGCCCATGCGCCGAGGTCTATCAATTTGCAGCGTTCGCTGCAAAACGGGCGATGCGGGTTTTGCGGGGAGTATCGGCTTTGCGCGCCGCAGGTGGGGCAGGTGACGGTGGGCATGTCCGGTTCAGAGGTTGCACAAGGTCAGCTCAAAGTTGACATCGTGTTCGTATTGTTTGGGTTTGTGCATTCCGTCGAGCGCGTTGAAGCGGATGTTGATCGCGTATTTGTTGGCGCTGACTTCGGGGAAGCAGGGCGTGTCGTCCAGAACCTTGACGCGCAACATTTGCGCCAGTTTCGCGCCGCCCAGCATTTGCTGGTATGTGCCGCTAGGCGCGACGAATTTCGTCGGCGCGCCGCTGCCGCGCAGGATGCGAAGTATGATCCGCAGGCTGTCGTGCAGCGGCATGAGGTGATACAGCCAGGTGTGCAAATCCTGCTGGCGTTTTTCGGCGGGCAGGCCGCGCCAATAGTGGTAGGAAGGCACGTCAAATTCGCACACGCCGCCGGGAATGATCGCGCGTTGTTTGATGCTCATGAGCCAGTCGCTGTCGCGCAGCGGCTGACCGATTTTGCCGGGCGTGGTGCGGAGGAGTTGCGCGGTCTGTTCGATTTCGCGCAGAGTGGTGGCGAGCACTTCTTCGGCGATGACGGGATTGCCGCGCAGATTGTCCAGCACGAATTTCTGGCGGTCGAGTTCTTGCAGCAGATCGGTTTTCAGTTCCACGCGATCAATCACATCCAGCACATGAAACATGCCGAGCAACGCGCAGTGGTGGTCGGCATCGTGCTGGCTTTTCGCGCAATGCAGAATGCTGGCGAACAAATGCTCAAGCCGCAGCAAGGTGCGTATGCGTTCGTTGAATGGATAATCGTAGCTGATCACGCGGCTCGAATTTTTGCTTGGTGTCAAAAGTAATGTGGATTATGAAATTGATTAGCTAACTATGCAAGCCTGAATACTTTTTGTGTTGCGCGCGAACTTGGGTTTCCAGATTTTCCAGTGAGTCGTCGTTGACGATAACATCATCCGCAAGCGCGAGCCGTTGTTCGCGGAAACATTGCGTATCCATGATGGCGCGCACTTCCGGTTCGGTGAGCCGACTGCGCGCCATCGCGCGACTGATTTGCAGGCTTTCGTCGCAATCAATCACAAGGCTGCGGGTGATCAGATCGGCATACGCGCCGGTTTCAAACAGCAGCGGAACCATGATGATGCGATAGGGCGCATCCGCATCCGCGCCCAGTCGCGCCACGATTTCCGCGCGAATCAACGGATGCAGAATACCTTCCAGCGTTTGCTTGGCGGCGCGATCCGAAAAAACTTTTTTACGCAGCCAGACGCGATTGAGCGATCCGTCGGCGGCAATGACTTCCGCGCCGAAGGCGGCGGCGAGCCGGGTCAACGCGGGTTGACCGGCGGCGGTGAGTTCGTGGGCGATGGCATCGCTATCCACCACAGGCACGCCCAACGCAGTGAAGATACGCGCGGCCTCGCTTTTGCCGCTGCCTATGCCTCCGGTCAGGCCGATTATCATGATGCGGGCAGATAAAAATGTATCATCTGCGCGCCGAAAAACAGCGCGGCAATGCCGCCCAGCGCGAGATAGGGACCGAACGGCATGGGCGTGTCGCGCCCGTGTTTGGCGAACAAAATCAAATACAGGCCGATCGCCGTGCCGACCAGCGAAGAAAGCAAAATAACCGCGGGCAGCATCTGCCAACCGAACCACGCGCCTATCGCCGCGAGCAGTTTGAAATCGCCGTAACCCATGCCTTCCTTGCCGGTGATGATGCGGAACAACCAATAAATCGTCCACAGCGCGAGATAACCCGCCATCGCGCCGATCACCGCCGATTGCAGATCGGTGAACACGCCGCCGATATTGAGCGCCAGTCCCAGCCACATGAGCGACAGCGTGAGATCATCCGGCAAAAGATGCGTGTCAATGTCAATAAACGTCAGCGCGACCAGCGTGAAAGCGAACACCATCGCGGCAAGCGCCGCCGCGCCAAAACCGAAATGCCACGCGATCAATCCCGCCAGCGCGCCCGCGAACAACTCCACCAAGGGATAACGCGGACTGATCGCGGCTTTGCACCCCGCGCATCGGCCGCGCAAAATGAGATAACTGATGACGGGAATATTCTCCCACGCGCGTATGCGATGACCGCAGGCGGGGCAGGCGGAGGGCGGCGTGAGCAGGCTGTAGCGCGGCGTTTCCGCGATTTCCTCGCCGCGCAAATCCGCGCAATTGCGCTGCCATTCCTGCTCCATGATTTTGGGCAGCCGGTGGATCACGACATTGAGAAAACTGCCGACCAGTAAACCGAACAATGCGGAAAGCGTTATGAAAAGCGCAGGTTGTTGTTGCAGCAGCGTTATGATTTCGGGCATGTTGTCATGCGTTATGCGACAATTAATAAGAGTGGGCATCTTCGCACCCTTGCCCGATGTTGGCAAGGCGCGGCAAGGCAAAGACAGCCCTCTTGAAAAACCGGAATCCGGCGTTATCTTGTTAACATGAACGATCAAGTCACAAAGAAAGCGAGGCGCACCCCATGCACGAACAACCCGTAAGCTCCGCATTCGACTACCCGATCATCTGCCATGCCGAGGTTGATCTGCCTTCATGGTTGAAGGAACTCACCGGCAAATCCGGCTGGAAGCTCATGGGCGAGGAAGAGGACGAGCAATACGACGCCTTTTCGCTGCGCCGTGGCGCGGACAGCGCCGAAGTCGTGCTCTACCGCAGCGGTCACGCCACCGTTGATGTGGGCGGAGAAATGCTCTACGACGGGCAACTAAGCTTCTCCTCCGCCTTCGCCCGTTTGCGCTATTACAACGCGGAAAACGGCGAGCGCGTACTGCTTAATTAAGTTTCCCCGCGCTCATTTTTGCGCGCCGTCCCGAAAAAAATTTCAAAAAATACGCCTCAAAGCGTCTGGAATCGCATTTTATGGATTGCCAAACGGCGCAACAGGCGCTACATTTCCGTTTACGGGTTTAATCCCGTAGTGAGCAACTCATCATCAACACGGAGAAACATATGAACAAGACTGAACTTATCAATGCCGTCGCCGCAGGTGCGAAGATCAGCAAGACCGATGCCACCAAGGCTGTCGCCGCCTTCACCAAGGCTGTGACCACCTCCCTCAAGAAAGGTGACAGCGTTGCCCTGATCGGCTTCGGCACTTTCAAGGTGAACAAACGCGCCGCCCGCATGGGACGCAACCCGCAGACCGGCAAGGAAATCAAGATCGCCGCCCGCAAGGTTCCGGCATTCAGCGCCGGCAAGGCACTGAAGGACGCAGTAAACTAATCAACACAAAAGAGCCTCGGCTCTTTTTCTTTGCCCGAAACGGACAAAGAACGTGTTGCAAGGCCGGATGCAAATCCGGCCTTTTTTATTTTTTGCGGTGGGTTGGAAACAAGGAAAAATCTGGTCGGGGTGAGAGGATTCGAACCTCCGGCCTCTACGTCCCGAACGTAGCGCTCTACCAGGCTAAGCTACACCCCGATGTGTTCCGCTGAGAGAAACAACT
>JAITWS010000034.1 GCA_031285185.1 Methylobacillus sp. | reverse complement strand
TTGATGTTGCGAGCCTTGATGAAATAAAAGCCCGCACGCTCGCGGCCATTCACGGCAAACCCGCCGAGACGCCTCGGCATACTTTTCTTACCTATGAGCATTTGCTGCGTACCATCACCCCTGGCCACCTTGGTTTGCTGGAGGCGCTGGCGGGGGCTGGCCCCTTGGGTGTGCGCGAGCTTTCCCGGCGTGTGCAGCGCGATGTGAAAGGCGTGCATACCGACGCGCAGGCGCTGGTCAAGGCGCGTTTGATCGAGAAAAAATCCGACGGCAAACTTCTCTTCCCCTACGACGAGGTGGATGTGCATTTCGCGGTGAAAGTGGCGAAGGTGGCGTGATATTATTAGTTTCGTAGGTTGGGGTGAGCCGCTTCGACATACTCAGGACAGGCTCCGCGATGCCCAACATTTCAACGTTTGCCATGTTGGGGTTCGTAAACTCACCCCAACCTATGATACGACACGACAACATTGAATCCTGATATTTCCATTTCCCACCATGCCTGAACATCAAACAGATATATTGCTCGTCGGCGGCGGCGTGATGAGCGCGACTTTGGGGACGTTGCTGGCGCGGCTTGATCCGGCGCTTGGCATTACGCTGGTCGAGCGTCTGGAATCCGTGGCACTGGAAAGTTCCGATGGGTGGAACAATGCGGGGACGGGTCATGCGGGGTATTGCGAGTTGAATTACACGCCGCAGCAGCCGGATGGGAGCGTGGCGATCGCGCGCGCATTGGGCATCAATGCGGCGTTTGAGGTTTCGTTGCAGCTTTGGGCTGCGCTGGTGGAGCAGGGTGCGTTGCCCGCGCCGTCGCAGTTTATCAATGCCGTGCCGCATGTGAGCTTTGTGTGGGGCGAGGCGGATGTGGCGTTTTTGCGGGAACGTCACGCCAAGCTCGCCGCGCATCATTTGTTCGCGGATATGGAATACAGCGAGGATGCGTCCGTGTTGCAAACGTGGATGCCGCTGGTGATGCAGGGGCGCGCGGCGAATCAGCGCGTGGCGGCGACGCGTGTCAGCTATGGCGCGGATGTGGATTTCGGCGCGTTGACGCGCTTGATGGTGGAGGATTTGCAGCGGCGCGCGAATTTTTCATTGAAGCTGAAACAGACGGTCGAGCAGTTGCGGCAATTGCCGGATGGTCGTTGGCGCGTGACCTTGAGCGGCGGCGAAATTCTGACCGCGCGTTTTGTTTTTCTCGGCGCGGGCGGCGGGACGTTGCCGCTGCTGCAAAAATCCGGCATCGCCGAAAGCCGCGGCTATGGCGGTTTTCCCGTCAGTGGGCAGTGGCTGGTGTGCAATAATTCCGGGATCGCAAAACAGCATCACGCCAAGGTATATGGCAAAGCGCCGCTGGGCGCGCCGCCGATGTCCGTGCCGCATCTCGATACGCGCGTGATCGGCGGAAAATCAGCGATGCTGTTCGGCCCTTATGCGAGCTTCACCACCAAATTTCTCAAGCGCGGCTCTTTTCTCGATCTGATCGCGTCGGTCAAACCCGGCAATCTCGCGTCCATGTTTTCCGCGGGTTGCGGCAACATGAATCTCACGCGCTATCTCATCGGCGAAGCCATGCAATCACACCACGAACGCATGGCCGCGCTGCGCCGCTATTTCCCCGACGCGCAAGACGCGGAATGGACGCTCGCCAACGCGGGGCAGCGCGTGCAAATCATCAAAAACGGCAAACTGGAATTCGGCACCGAAATCGTCACCTCGCGCGACGGCACACTCGCCGCCCTCCTCGGCGCATCCCCCGGCGCATCCACCTCGGCGCAGGCGATGATGGATGTCGTGCAACGCTGTTTCGCCGCGAACATGCAAAGCGCCGAATGGCAAACCCGCATGAAAACGCTGATTCCGTCATGGGGAAAATCGCTGGTCGAAAACGCGGAAGCTTTGCGCGAAACAAGGCCGCGCGTGCTGGAGATGTTGGGGTTGGAGTAGCCCTCGCAACAATGCAAGAATAAGCTCCATTAATCCTCTGTTAAGATCCCCCCATTACTGTCTCAACTTCATTGCTGGAGGTTTTCCATGCGTATATTGGTCGTCGAGGACGATGCCTTGCTTGGCGATGCGATACAGGCCGGGTTGAAGCAGGCCGGGTTTGCTGCGGATTGGGTGCGGGACGGCATGTTGGCGGATCAGGTGTTGGCGACGGAGGCGTTTGACGCGGTGGTGCTGGATATCGGGCTGCCTCGGCTTTCCGGGTTGGAGGCGTTGCGGCGTTTGCGCGAGCGCAAGGGGGCGACGCCGGTGTTGTTGCTGACGGCGCGCGATACGGTGGATGACCGCATTCAGGGGCTGGATGCGGGCGCGGACGATTATCTCATCAAGCCGTTCGACATGGGCGAACTCGCGGCGCGGTTGCGCGCGTTGATCCGGCGTTCGGGCGGTTCGGCGGCGCCCGTGTTGCAGGTCGGCGACATCACGCTCGATCCGTCGGCGCATACCGTCATGCGCGGAAATGAAATGGTCAGTCTTTCCGCCACCGAGTTCGCGCTGCTCCATGCGCTGATGCTGGGCGCGGGCAAGGTGTTGTCGCGCGCGCAACTGGGCGAGAAACTTTATGCCTGGGGCGAGGAAATCGAGAGCAACGCAATCGAGGTTCATGTCCACCATCTGCGTCGCAAACTTTATCCCGAATTCATCGAAACCATACGCGGCGTTGGTTATCTGGTGCGCCCATGAAAAACGCTTCGCTCAAAACGCGCCTGCTGTTGCCCGTGCTGGGCATCATCACTGTGGTGTGGACGGCGGTCGCCACTTATACCTATATTGACACGCAGCAGGATATGGACGAGGTGCTGGACGCGCATCTGGTGCAGACCGCCGCGCTGGTGGACGCGGAAACGCTGGACAGGCAACCGCAATCTTCCACCACCATGGATACCGAGCATACGCGCAAAAACCACAAATACGCGCGCAACATCGTTTTTCAGGTATGGGATATGCAAGGTACGTTGTACATGCGCTCCAGCGACGCGCCCGAAGAACCGCTCGCGGCGATGAAGCCGGGCTTCAGCAATGTCAAGGTTGACGGCCATCACTGGCGCGTTTTCACGACATGGGACAACGACCACGACAGCCTGATCCAGATCGCCGAACACTCCGACCGGCGCGAGCACATCGCGCGCGAAGTCGCCTTGCATCTGCTGCTGCCGCTGCTCTTCACCCTGCCCGTGCTGGCGCTCTTGATGTGGCTGGCGATTGCCAAGGCGCTGCGCCCGCTGCGACGTTTGGCCGATGACGTGGCGCATCGCGCGCCCGAAAATCTCGCACCGCTGGAACCGGGCGTCGCCCCGGCGGAAATCACGCCGCTCATCCAGCGCCTCAACGAATTGTTCGCGCGCATCCGCAACCTGCTCGACAACGAACGCCGCTTCACCGCGGACGCGGCGCACGAACTCCGCACGCCCGTCGCCGCGATACGCGCGCAAGCGCAAGTCGCGCGCGCGGCGGAAGACACGCGCGATCGCCAGTCCGCGCTCGACAAAGCCATCGCGGGCTGCGACCGCGCCACGCGCCTGATCTCGCAACTGCTCACGCTGGCGCGGCTCGATGTCACGCAAAAATCCGCGCAGGAACCCTGCGAATTACGCGCCATCGCCAGCGAAATCATCGCCGAACTCGCCCCCGCCGCGCTCGCGAAAAACATCCGTCTGGAACTCGCCGACAGCGCGGAACAAACCGTGTGGGGCTACCCAGAACTGCTGCGCGTGCTGCTACGCAACCTGCTCGGCAACGCGATCGCCCACACCCCCGCCGGAACGCAGGTCACCGTGCAAGCGGAAGCGCGCAACGGCAAACCCGCCCTCATCGTATCCGACGACGGCCCCGGCGTGGACGCGGAAACCCTCGCCCGCCTCGCCGAACGCTTCTACCGCCCCCCCGGAACAGAAGCCCCCGGCAGCGGCCTCGGCCTCTCCATCGCCCACCGCATCGCCGAATTGCACAACGCGCGTTTTGCGATGTCGTCGGAAGTGAATCGGGGATTGCGGATAGAGGTGGTTTTTCCGTAAGAGCTTGCTTGCCGCTCGTCCGCCCGCTCATCTCTGCCGCCGCGCGCACTCCCACTAGCGAAAAAAATCGCCGATGTTATTCCTCTCGCCCGTGGAAAAAGGAACCGCTGGTGTTCTCCCTCTCCCACTTGTGGGAGAGGGGTTGGGGTGAGGGTGCAAAAAGAAATCGCGCGAAGCGCGCACAACGCCGTTTTTAAATTCCCTTCTGCCGCGCTGAGCAGCGCAGCCGAGCCGGGGGATTTCGGCGCGCGTCTGTCTGAGCACTGGCAACGCCAGTGTGAGTTCAGCGAGCCGCCCGGAACGGCGAGCAGCGCAAGGGAGCGCGTAGCGCCGCGGGAGCAGGGTGCCTTTTTCTTTGGTTACTTTCGGGAGCCTCCGCGCGAATCTGAGCGAGCGGTCGCGCCCGGATTCGGGTGGGGATGCAAGGCGCAAAGCGCAGCAATACTTTTGGTATTGCGAGCATTTGCAACGCCGCAGACCGCCCGAAGCCGGGATGCGACTGCCGCGAGAGGTTCGCGCGGAGGCTCCGTGGACAAGCAAAAGAAAGTAACTCGCCCGTCGGGGCGAGACCCGACCTGCCCAAGTTTGTTTTCCCGAAAATGTGCGTTCATCCTTCGTCCTGCGACTACGCGCAGGATGACGGCTCAGGACGAACGGTTTTTTGTTTACCCCCTCACCCCAACCCTCTCCCGCAAGCGGGAGAGGGAGAACTACAACACCCCTCATCTCACGAGGAGAAAGGGAGTGTTTGTGTGTCTCCCCCGCATTTCCAGTATCATGTCGCCTTTTCCAAAATCCCGGTTCCCGCCTCATGGCTGATACTTCCGAACTCACGCTTGCCGTCAAGAAACGGCGCACTTTTGCGATCATTTCCCATCCTGACGCGGGCAAGACCACGTTGACGGAGAAGTTGTTGTTGTTTGGCGGGGCGATTCAGATGGCGGGGACGGTCAAGGCGCGCAAGAGCGGCAAGTTTGCGACTTCGGATTGGCTGGATATCGAGAAGCAGCGCGGTATTTCGGTGGCGAGTTCGGTGATGCAATTTGGGTATGACGATTGCGTGATTAATCTTCTGGATACGCCGGGTCACTCGGATTTTTCGGAGGACACGTATCGCGTGCTGACCGCGGTGGATGCGGCGGTGATGGTGATAGACGCGGGCAACGGGGTGGAGGATCAGACCATCAAGTTGCTGGAAGTTTGCCGTCTGCGCGACACGCCCATCATCACCTTCATCAACAAGCTCGACCGCGAGGTGCGCGACCCGATCGAGCTTTTGGACGAGATCGAATCGGTGCTCAAAATCCATTGCGCGCCGATCACCTGGCCGATCGGCATGGGCAAGCGTTTTCAGGGCGTGTATCACCTGCTCAACGACGAAGTGCTGCGCTTTACGCCGGGCGAGGAAAAAGCGGGCGAGGTGGAAACGCTGCGCGGCGCGGAGATTGATCGCATGGCCGAAAGCTGCGCGATGGAGATGAAGCGTATGCGCGACGAGACCGAGCTGGTTTCCGGCGCGGGCGCGCGTTTCGACCTTGCCGCGTTTCTCGGCGGCACGCAAACACCGGTGTTTTTTGGCTCGGCGATCAACAATTTCGGCGTGCGCGAAATTTTGCGCGCGCTTGTTGACTGGGCGCCGCCGCCCGCGTCACGCGTGGCGGAAACCGGCAAGGGCGAAATGCGCGAAGTCGCGCCGGACGAAAAAAATTTCACCGGCTTCGTATTCAAGATACAAGCCAACATGGACCCCAACCACCGCGACCGCATCGCATTTTTCCGCGTATGCTCGGGCAAATACGAACCCGGCATGAAAGTGAAACACCGGCGCAGCGGCAAGGAACTCAAAATCGCCAACGCCGTCACCTTCATGGCCAACGAACGCGCGCGCATGGAAGAAGCCTACGCGGGCGACATCATCGGCATCCACAACCACGGCAACCTGCAAATCGGCGACGTGCTCACCGAAGGCGAAGCGCTGCAATTCAAGGGCATCCCCTACTTCGCGCCCGAACTCTTCAGCCGCGCGCGTTTGAAAGACCCGCTCAAAACCAAGCAACTGCAAAAAGGCTTGCGGCAATTGGGCGAAGAAGGCGCGGTGCAGGTTTTCGAACCGCTCGCCGACACCGCCGCGCTACTTGGCGCGGTCGGACAATTGCAATTTGAAGTCGTGGAACACCGCCTGAAATCCGAATACGGCGTGGACGCGATCTTTGAACGCGCAGGCATCCACACCGCCCGCTGGGTCACCTGCGACGACACCCGCCACCTCGAAGAATTCGCGCGCGCCAACCAGGCGCGACTGGCAAAAGACGTGGACGGCAACATCGTCTATCTCGCCGACAACCCCGTCAACCTCAACCTCACCATGGAACGCTGGCCAAAAGTGCAATTCCACGCCACGCGGGAACACGGGCAGAAGCTGGACTGATTCAGGGATCAGAGGTCAGGGAACAGGAATCAGGGATCAGAAAAAACCAAAAACAGCGCGGCGCAGCCGCACAAGGACTGATTCCTGACCTCTGATCCCTGATCCCTGATACCTGATAGTAACATCGCAATATCACAATATCCCAACGTCACAACATCAAACGTTGGCACTGCGTTCACCGCCAACCTATGCGGGCTGTGTCATGCTGCGCGTAGTCGCAGCATCCATGAAGGGCGTAGATTCCGCGACTTCGCGCGGAATGACGAGCATGGTTGAGTATTTCGCATCCTGCGACTACACACCCCCTCTCCCATAAGAGGAATTGCTGGATGCCGTCATTGCGAGGCGCGAAGCGCCGTGGCAATCCAGAAAGTCACGATTCTGGATTGCTTCGGCGACGCCTCGCAATGACGGGGTTGGCGTAGGGTGGGTTGAGCCGTAGGCGAAGCCCACCATTCACCTGCGTTATTTGCGGTGGGCTTCGCTGCGCTCAACCCACCCTACCGCTCTGGTTCATCACATGACCATCGTGACCCGCAACACCACGGATTTTCGCGCGACCGGCGCAGAGCTTTTGAACCCGTGGGAAGCCATGGCGTAGGGTGGGTTGAGCCGTAGGCGAAGCCCACCAATAACCAGCGGTATTTGCGGTGGGCTTCGCTGCGCTCAAACCACCCAAACGCGCTGTGTCATGCTGCGCGTAGTCGCAGCATCCATGAAGGGTGTGGATTCCGCGACTTCGCGCGGAATGACGAGCATGGTTGGGTATTTCGCATCCTGCGACTACGCGCAGGATGACGGCTCAGGACGAACGGATTTTTACGCCCCTTCCCCCACAATCAATCACCATTTTGCCTAAAAGTACATCCTTTTGATATAATATAGAAAAAATTGCGATCGCCCGTATGTGTCGGAAGCGTTGCTTTACCAAGAAACCGAAACGCTATCTACACTAAATATGTGAGGAAGCAAGTAATGATAGGGAACGTTTTACACGGCAGCGTTGCGCGGCGGAGTGTCGCGGGAACGCTGTTTTTCTTGCTGGGCATCGCCCCGGCATTCGCGCAGATTACCTACACCGGCAATGTTGTCACTGCGGGGACAACAGCGATCACGACAACACCGATCTCTCCGTGGAGTGTCGGCACTCTGCTCACCGTCGGCAACACACTCGACGGCACGCTGACCATCAGCGGCGGCGCATCTGTATCCAACACCACCGGCACAATAGGCAACGCGTTGGGCATCACCGGCGCGGTCACGGTCACCGACGCGGGTTCCATCTGGACAAACAGCAACCCCCTCACCATCGGCAACGCGGGCAACGGCACGCTCGACATCCTCGCGGGCGGTCTGGTCACGAATACCAATGGCGTGATTGCGAGCGGAGCAAGCTCCACCAGCACAGTCACGGTCAAGAACGCAAATTCCACCTGGACAAATTCCGGCAGCCTCACCATCGGCAACGCGGGCACCGGCACGTTAAACATCCAGGACGGCGGCACGGTCACCAACGGCAACGGCTTTATCGGCAGCGCATCCGGCGCAATTGGCACGGTCAATGTTGATAATGCGACCTGGACGAACAGCGGCTCTCTCAACGTGGGCGGAAACTCCAGCGTCGGAACCATCCCCGCTGGCAACGGCACGCTCACCATCAGCAACGGCGGCGTGGTCTATGCCCAAAGCACCAACATCTCTTATGTCGGCCTCAACATCGGCAGCGTCGGCACAGTCACAATCAATGCCGGTTCCCAATGGAACGTCACAGCCGCCCTCACCCTCGGCAACACCGTCGGCAACGGCAGCAACGCCAGCGCCAAAGGCCATGTCACCGTCACCAACACAAACGCGCTCCTTGACGTAGGCGGTGTTCTCACCGTCGGCAACGCGGGCAACGGCACGCTTGATGTCCTCGCGGGCGGCAAAGTCACCAGCAGCAGCGGCATAGTTGGCGGCGTGGGCAGCTCCGTCAGCACAGCCACCGTCAGCGGCGCAAATTCCCGCTGGGAAAACACCGGCAGCCTCACCATAGGCGGCAACGAAACCGGCGGAACCGCCACCGGAGGAACCGGCACGCTCAATATCTTCGCGGGCGGCTACGTCTCCAGCAGCACCGGCACACTCGGCACCAAAACCGACACGGATGGCACGGTCACGGTAAGTGGCACAGATGGCGTTAATCCATCCACTTGGGCGATGACCGGCGCGCTCATCGTCGGCAAGGTCGGAACCGGCACACTGAACATCCAAAGCGGCGGCGTAGTTTCCAACACGACAGGCACGGTCGGCAGCGCGGCAGGTTCCAACGGCACGGTCACGGTGGAAGGCGGCAATTCCCAATGGACGATGAACGGCGGCCTCACGGTCGGCAACAGCGGAACCGGCACGCTGAACATCAAAAACGGCGGCAAGGTAACGAATACCACCACCGCGCTCAGCGTCATCGGCGCAGGTGGCAACGGCACGGTGACCGTGGAAGATTCCGGTTCGAGCTGGACGACCAACCCGACACTCCGGGTCGGTGGCAGCGGCACAGGCACACTCAATATTTTCGACGGCGGCGTGGTGACCACGGTCGCCGGCTGGCTTGGTGAGACAGCAGCCAGCGGCGTTGGTATCGTCAACATTGATGGCGTCGGCTCCCAGTGGAATACCACCAGCTTGTCTATCGGCTATCGCGGAAAGGGTACGATCAGCATTACCGATGGCGGTTTGCTGACCAGCGCCGGTGGCAATATTGGCGGCGTCGGAGGCTCAAGCAACAGCAGTTCGGTCACGGTGGATGGCGAAGGCGCTCGCTGGACAAGCTCCGGCGCGCTCAATATCGGGAATATCAACGTCGCCGGTTTGCTCGCCATCAAAAACGGCGGCTATGTCTCCAGCATCGGTCTTTCCACCATCACCAGCAGCGCAAACACCACCAGTTCCGTGACAGTTGATGGAACCGATGGCAACGGTGTCGCTTCCACATGGGAAAACACCGGCAATGTGCAGGTGGGCGGCATTGGCGGTTCCACCTTTGGTCACGGCACGCTCGACATCACCCATGGCGGCATCGTGAAAACTACCGGGAGTCTCTCGATCGCTGTGGTGTCGGGTTCGACTGGTGTCGTAACGGTGGACGGCGCGAATGGTGGCGCGACCTTGACGAGCGCCGCGCTGGTCGTCGGCCTCAACGGAACCGGCACGCTGGACATCAAAAATGGCGGCAAGGTTTCCAGCACAACAGGCACGGTCGGCAGCAGCCCAAGTTCCATCGGCACAGCCACGGTGGACGGCAGCAACTCCCAATGGACGATGACCAGCACGCTCACGGTCGGCAGTGGTTCGAGCACCGGCGTGCTGACACTTTCCAACGGCGGCACGGCGACCGCGACCAGCGCGACCGTCGGCGGCGCTTCCGGCGTTATCAACATCGGCGCGGCGGAAAACGCTACGGCAGTCGCAGCGGGCACGCTGACCCTCACCGGTGCAGCAAATACGGTCACGCTCGGCACGAACGGTTCGCTGGTGTTCAACCACACCGAAACGGGCTATGTGTTCACGCCGACGATCTCCGGCTCGGGGTTGTCCACGGGCGCGGTGAAGGTGCGTGCGGGCACGACGATATTCACGGCGAACAACACCTATTCCGGCATCACCACCATCGCCAACAATGCAACGCTGCGGCTGGGCGACGGCGCGGGTGGCGGCACGGCGGGCAGCATCACGGGCAGTGTATCGAACAACGGAACGCTGGAGTTCAACCGCTCAAACACCGTCACTTACGGCGGCGTGATTTCGGGCAGCGGCGCAGTGAACCAGATCGGCACGGACACAACGATATTCACCAACAACAACACCTACATCGGCCTCACGACGATTTCCGCCGGAACTTTGCAACTGGGCAGCGGCGTGAACGGCGGCGCGTCGGGCAGTCTGGGTACGGGCAACATCGTGGACAACAGCCATCTTGTCATCAACCGCAACAACACGGCTACGGTGACGCTGGCAGGCGTGATTTCGGGAACTGGCGACTTGAGCCAGATCGGCAGCGGCACGACGATTTTGAGCGGCAACAATTCCTACGAGGGCGGCACGAAGATCACCAACGGCGTGCTGGAATTGCAGGATGCCAACGCCGCAGGATCGGGCGGTGTGGCGGTCAACACGACAGCGACCAGCACGACGACGGGCTTGCGTTTCGCGTTGAACAACGCGGGCGAATTTGCCAATGTGTTGAGCGGCGTGGGCACGTCCACGGTGGCGTTCAATACGGCGAAAGTGACGATCACCGCCGACAACAGCGCGAGTTACAGCGGCAACTGGCAAATCGCGGGCGAGGCGGAAATTGGCGGTGCGGCTACAAATTCCCAAACCAATCTGGGTTCGGGAACGGTCACGATTTTGAGCGGCGGTTTGAACAACGGAATTTTGCACGCGAACACCACGACCGCGACCACTTATACTTTCAACAACAGTCTCGCAGGCAACGGAACCTTGTGGGCGGATGGCAGCGGCGGCGCGTTCACATTCGCCAACACGGCCACCGTCGGCACGGCATTCACCGGCACGGTGCATCTGACCAACAACACTTTCGCGCTGGATACGGTCACCGCGCCCAACAATGCCGCTGTGCTGGCGGGCGCGAAATTGCTGGTCGGCGCGGGCAACTTCACCACGGTCAGCTCGGGCAACCCGGCTGTCATCAATACCCAGTACATCGGAGGGCTGGCTTTCGACGGCGGCATCCTTTATTTCAACGACAACGTGATTGCAGACCCCTTGACGCCGGGGATTATCGTCAACAACGGCGGCACTGGCGGACTAAATCTCAACGGACCCGGGCAAGTGCGGGTGAATGTTCCCGCCAATTTCGTCAGCAATTTGCCAACTTCGCCCAACACCAGCTTGCCGCTGTTGGAACAGGAAGTTCAGGTCAACCTCAGCAAGCTGGTCGGCATCAGTGGAAGCACCTCGGTAAGCGGAAGCGGCGGCAATCTGGTGTTGCTTGATGAAAACGGTAATGAGATTGCTGACCCCACAATCATCGGCATCGTCCAGAACAATTACACCGTCGCCTACGGTCACTATGGTTTGCGGCTTTCGCCCACGGTCAACACGGATGGTTTGTATGTGGTTTATGGTCTTACACAAGTGGATTTGTGGGGGAACATAAACTGCACCAGCCATCGCACCGGCGATTGCTCCAACAACCCGATAGCTCCCGACAACGAAAACGCGCTGACGCTGACACCAGGACCGAGCGCGGATACGGAACTCTATCCCGGCGCAGCCGCGGACGCGGCGGATTTCGCGCGTGATTTGTCGGCAAAAGTCACCGATGGCTATAACACCGTAACCGCTGCTACTGTCGTCGGCGATCTGGAAATTGACGCGGGCGCGGGTGGCGTGGTGTCGCTGTCCAATTCCGGCAACGATTATCACGGGCAGACGCTGGTAAGTTCCGGCACGCTGATTTTTGGCGCGCCCAATACCACGGCGGGCGATTCCACCTCAACTTTTCTCGGCAACACGTCCTTCCTGCGCGTGGCGAGCGGCGCGACGGTGGACATGAACGGCTATTCGCAAAAAATCGGCGCGATAGATACCATGCTGAACGCGAAGGTGATCGTCAGCGCGGGTTCCACCCTGACCATCACCGACGCGCAACGCGCGACGGGCGACACGCTGGGCGGCGGGATAGATGGGAACACGCTTTTCGGCGCGGGGGTTTTCGTGATTGACCCGAGCATCGTTTATGTCAACGGCGATCAGCCTGCGTTCACGGGCGTGAACATCATCACCGGCGGCTCGCAGGAGATCGTCAATTCGGCGAGCGTTTACAACGCGGCCAAGGGTGTTGTGCTGGAGACGGAGGATGACAAGCTGACTTTCGGCGATACCACGTTCTATGATGTGACGTGGACGGCAACTCCGAACGGAACCGCATCAGTGGCGCTTTCCGGCCTCGGCACGGTGGAAATAAACGATGGCTCAGATGTGACATTCTCCGGCGACAATGCCGCCGGTTTTGTGGATGGCGCGACAACTTATCCGGGTTTTTCGGGCAAGTTCTCGATCAACTCCAACGGCTTGGATGACGCCTCGACCATGACCGTGACCGAAGCCAAAAATCTCGGCACGGCGACGGCGAGCATCGTGAATGCGGGCATATTCATCGTGAACACATCAACCGACTGGACGATGAGCAACGAGATGAGCGGCGCGGGCAAGTTCAACAAAAACGGCAGCGGTACATTGACCATAGACCACGCCAACACCAACATGACCGGCGAGACCACGATCAACGGCGGCGTGTTGAAGCTCGATGTCGCCACCGGCGTGGGCAGCGGCAGCATCACGATCAACACCCCACAACACAGCACGACGACGGGGCTGGAACTCAATTTCAGCACGGATTCGATCTTCGCCAACAACTTGATCGGCGCTGGCACGACCACGGTCACCGGTTCGTCCAAGGCCACGATCACCGCCGACAACAGCGCGAGTTACACCGGCGATTGGCAGATCGCGGGGAAGGCGGCGATTGCCGACACTTCCGCGACTTCGCAAAAAAATCTCGGCACGGGCATCGTCAACATTCTCCCCGGCGGCATTTTGTACGCCGACACCACGAGCGCGACCGGCGATTTCACGTTCAATAACGCGTTGCATGGCGGCGGCACATTGGCGGCTTCCAACGGCGGCAATGCGTTTGATTTCGGCAGCGCCATCGCCGCCGCAACCGGCGCGAATTTCACGGGCGTGTTGCAGCTCACGAACAACAAATTTCTGCTCGACGGCGACAACACCACGGCGCTGGAAAAGGCGACCCTTTCCATAGGCGACGGCAATGTCACCACGGTGGGCGCGTTGCCGCAAACCATAGGCGGGCTGCGCTTCGACGGCACAACTCCGGCGGCAGCGGGAACGATTATTTTCGACGCAACCGCTCCCGCGCAAACCACGGCGACCAATCTGCTCACGGTGACCAAGCTTGATGTGAGCGGCATCGGCGCGGTGCGTATCATCGTGCCGAGCAATGCAAGCCCTTATGATTTGGTCACGCCGACCCCGCTCAACCAAAGTTCGCTGTTCGCGCAAAGCCATGTCACCGACGGCTTGCAACTGGTGGCGGTGACCGACCCCTTGACCAACCCGGTGGTCGGCTCGGCGACCGGCTTGGCGCTGCAAGATCAGAATGGCATCGCGATCAGCAACGGGAAAGACGTCAACATCGCGCAAGGCGGCAGCGTGGTCGCCATTGGCACTTATGATTACACGCTGGGAACCGGCAGCGCGAATGATGGGCTGTATGTCGGCTACGCGCTCAAGACGATCAATATTCTGACGACCTTGAAGCTGACCGAGGACGTGGGCGCGATGGGCGACGATGCGGATATGGCGGCGAAAATCACCGGCGCGGGCGATCTCGTGATCGCGGCTAATACGCTTGTTTCGCTCTCCAACCCGCTTAACGATTTCACCGGCACGACCGAAGTACAAAGCGGCACATTGCAAGCTGGTGCCGCCAATGTGATCGGCCAATCAAGCGCGGTGACGCTGCTTGCGGGTACGAAGTTCGACACCAACGGTTACGACCAGACGATCAAAAATCTTTCCGGCGATGGTGATATTTTGCTTAGCGATATCATCAATCCGCTGGGCAACACGCTCACGCTGGAAGGCGGCGCGACAGCCAACACGTTCGCGGGCGCGATCTCCGGCAACGGCGGTGTGACGCAAAACAGCGGCACGCAAATCTGGACGGGAGCCAACACCTACACCGGCGACACCAATCTGGTCGGCGGCATTTTGCGCGCGGGCGCGTTGAATGCCTTGAGCGCAAATTCGGCAATGATCGTCGGCGTGAACGGCGCGCTTGATCTCGGCGGCTTCAGTCAGCAAGTCAAAGGGCTGGATAACAGCGGCATCGTGACCTTCAGCTCGACCGGCACGGGTGCGGGCTTTCAGCCGACCGTGCTCATCGTCAACGGCGATTATTTCGGCAACAACGGAACCATCGTGTTCAACACCGTGCTGGGCAATACCGCTTCGTCCACCGACAAACTGGTAATCACCGGCGACACCTCGGGTTCGACCAATGTAGCCGTCATCAACGCGGGCGGTCTGGGCGACCAGACCACGGGCAACGGCATACCGCTGATCGAGGTGCACGGCGCTTCCAACGGCGGATTCTTCGCGCTTTCAAGCCGCGTCGCGGCGGGCGCGTTTGAATACAACCTCACGCAGGAAGCCGATGGCAACTGGTATTTGCAGAGCTTCGCCCTCCCCGGAACCACCGGCACGCCCATCTACCGCCC
Organism: Methylobacillus sp.; assembly: GCA_031285185.1. Classification (GTDB taxonomy): domain Bacteria; phylum Pseudomonadota; class Gammaproteobacteria; order Burkholderiales; family Methylophilaceae; genus MM2. Next base: position 1,377 of record JAITWS010000034.1, on the reverse strand, counting down.
CGAAGTGCCGATAGACATGATCGCGCCCGCGCTCGCAAGCCGCCTCGGTCTCGCCATGCTCGGCACTTACGACCAGCGCACCGGCAACACCGGCAGCGGCTCATTCTGCATCGGCAACAACGACAAAACATCATGGCAGAGCGATTGCCCGAGCCTGATGTGGGGACGTGTGTTCGGCGAATCCGGCGCGTTCGGTGAAAACAATCGCAACGGCAGTTTCGGCAAGGGCGGCCCCGGTTACGACTATGACTACGGCGGCTTCCAGACCGGCGCCGATCTCTACCGCGCGGAACAAAACAGCGCGGGCTTTTACGTCGGCGCGGCCACGCTGCGCGCCGATGTCAGCCGCGCCGGTTCGGTGGATATGAACGCCTACAGCCTCGGCGTGTACTGGACGCATCGCAGCCCCATCGGCTGGTACACCGACGCGGTGCTGCAAGGCACGCGCTACGCCAATGTCCGCACACGTTCGCAAGCGGGACAAAATTTCGACACCGACGGCACGGGGCTGATCGCCTCCGTCGAAGGCGGCCATGCCTTCGATCTCGGCGGCGACTACAGCCTGATCCCGCAAGCGCAGTTGATTTACCAGCGCGTCAAACTCAACAACAGCGCCGACGATTATGGTCGCGTGCGCTACGACGCGACCAACGAAGTTTACGCAAGATTGGGCGCGAAACTTGCCAAAGCCGACGGCGCGGATGCCACCACATGGGCGGAAATCAACCTGTGGCAACAACTCGCCGACGACAGCGCGCGCACAACCTTCACCACGCTGACCGGAACCAGCCCGACCAAACTCGACGCCGACCTCGGCGGAACCTGGGCGCAAATCGGCCTCGGCATCTCCGGCCAACTCACCCCCCTCGTCAGCATCTTCGGCGCGGCGGATTACAACTACTCCCTCGACCAACCGGGACACAGCGTAGGCGGCAGAGTGGGCGTGAGAGTGATGTGGTAGGCGGGGAGATTTGAGGACGTAGGGGCGGCAAAATGCCGCCCCTACAAAACACCGCGAAAATTAACCATAGTTCGTAGGGTGGCGCTGAGCCACTTCGCCAAGCTCAGGACAGGCTCCGCGAAGCCCACCATGGCAAACTCATGCGCCCGCTTTTTATCTGCGCGAAAAATTTTTTGATTGGCGGGCGGCAAAATGCCGCCCCTACAAAACGCCGCGAAAATTAACCATAGTTCGTAGGGTGGCGCTGAGCGCAGCGAAGCCCACCATGGCAGCGGCTGCAACGTTGGGCATCGCTGCGTGTTCAGCCGGTACACATAGGTAACACATTGTCGGGAGACATAGGTAACGCTTTTAAGATACGGACGTGCATGTTTATGGAGGATGCGCGATGCCGTGGAAGGAGAGTAGTGCCATGT
>JAITWS010000024.1 GCA_031285185.1 Methylobacillus sp. | reverse complement strand
TCCATCAAACTGATCGCGGAAGCCGTCAAGGAAAACAACGCCTCCACCACCTTCCTCCTCGGCGACCGCTACATCCAGGCCATGCGCCAACTCTCCACCTCGGAAAACAGCAAACTCGTACTGCTCCCGGGCGATCTGGTCAGCGCAGTCAAGGCGCTGGTCAGCGGGAAATGAGCTTTCCCAAACTTGATCCGAACCGGCTTTGGATTCCGGGCGTTGTCGCGATCTTCCTGCTGGCGGCAACGCTATTCGGAATCGCCGTCACGGATACGCACATCAACGGCCCGATACGCGGCGATGCGCGGGATTATTACGGCTATGCGTACAACCTGAAATTTCACGGCGTTTATTCGCGCGAACTGCCAGGAACAGTTGAAACACCCACGCCGGATGCGCTGCGTTCACCCGGTTATCCCGCCGCAATCAGCATTCTGGTGGATAAAACGGATGCCGAAAAAACGCTGAAGCGCGTGGTGCTTTTGCAAGCTGTGCTGGGCGTGTTGACGGTGTTGGCTTATCTGGCGCTATTCCGCCGTTTCATGCCGCCTGTGTGGGCATTGGGTGCGGGTATCGTCACGGCGATCAGTCCGCATCTCGTCAATGCCTCGGTTTATCTGCTCAGCGAAACGCTGTTCACTTTTTTGCTTGGTGTGCATTTATTCGCGCTGGAACGCGCTTTGCGTCTGCGGAATATACGCTGGTTTTTGATCGCGGGCATATTGCTCGCATTGAGTTTTCTCGCGCGCCCGACCACGCAATTTCTGCTGCTTGCTTATGTCGCGATTGTCGTCATCCGGTTTCGCAAGGATTGGCGCATTTACGGAAAATATCTGCTGTGGCTGGCATTGCCGGCAGTGATTACGTTCGCGGGTTGGAGCGCACGCAATGAAATCGCCATCGGACGCATGTCCGACCCCACCTTGTCGGCCAATTTCATCCAGCATGGCATGTACCCGAACCTGATGTATAACGATGAGCCGGGATCGTATGCCTATCCCTACCGTTTCGATCCGCGCAACGCCGAAATCAGCGGCAAGCTCGCGCCCACGCTGGAAATCATCGCCGACAATTTCCAGCAGCAGCCCCGCCGCTATTTGAGCTGGTATCTCATCGGCAAACCTTTGCAGTTTTTCGCGTGGCACCTGACCGAAAGCGATGGCGATGTGTATATTTATGAAGCGCTGCACAGTCCCTATCGCACCAATGACCTCTTCAAATTGACGCACGATGTCGCCGCCTTTCTGCATCCGTTTATGATCTGCCTCAGCTTGCTCGGCATTTACATCGCCATCAAACGCAAGAATCCTGCGGCCTCACTGTTCGGCGTGGCCTTGTTGTATTTCGTTGCGCTGCACATGATAGGCGCGCCTTTTCCGCGCTACAGCATTCCCGTGCGACCGATCAATTACGGGCTGGCGTTTTATGCGGTTTATCAAATGGCGCTGTGGCTGAAAACAAAATCGGGGCGCGCCCAATGAAAGTCGCGCTGATTATTCCCTGCTTGAATGAGGCCGAGGCGCTGCCCCGTCTTTTCGAGCAAATACGGACACATCTGCCCGATGCGGAAGTGCATATTTTCGATAACGCTTCCACCGATGACACGCTGAATATCGCACGGTCGCACGGAGCCAAAGTCCACGCTGTTATCGAGCGCGGCAAGGGGCGCGTGGTCGCGCGCATGTTCGCGGATGTGGATGCGGACGTTTATGTGATGGCGGACGGCGACGGAACGTATGATCTCGCTGCGACCGCCCAACATATCCGGCGGCTCGCGGATGAGCAGATTGACATGATCGTGGGGACGCGGCTGGAATCCTACGACGAAAGCGCCTCGCGCAAAGGCCACAAAACCGGAAACCGGATGCTCACGCGCTTGATGAATTGCTTGTTCAGAAACCAATTGACCGATGTGCTTTCCGGCTATCGCGTCATGTCACGACGCTTTGTCAAAACTGCGCCCGTAATGGTTTCCGGCTTTGAGATCGAAGTAATGCTGACCATACACGCGCTGGATATCCGCTGCCATATCGCAGAAGTACCCATCAATTATTTCAAGCGCGTCGAAGGCACATCCAGCAAACTTCGCACCCTGCGCGACGGCTGGCGCATTTTGCTGGCGATGGTTTACTTCTTCAAGGAGGTGCGCCCTTTCCTCTTCTTTACCTTGGGCAGCCTCGCGCTGGGTTTGCTGTCTTTGGGCATCGGCGTTCCTGTCATCATGGAATACTTTGAAACCGGATTAGTGCCGCGCTTCCCCACGGCCATACTCGCCGCTTCGCTGATGATCGCCGCGCTCATCAGCCTGAGCTGCGGCCTCATCCTTGATTCTGTCGCCAGACAGCGGAAAGAGGTAAAACGGTTGTTTTACTTGCAAGGCAAGTAAACTTAACCGCGACCCGCGCACACCCCGCAGCCCGGATCGCGTTTGAGTTTGATACTGCGCCATTCCAAGGTCAGGGCGTCGAGCAGCAGCAGGCGGCCTTGCAGTGACTGGCCGGTGTTCAGCAGGATTTTCATGGCTTCGGCGGCTTGGGTCGTGCCTATCATGCCGACCAGCGGGGCGAATACGCCGTTTTCGGCGCAGCGCATTTCGTCTTCCGCGCCCATGTCGGGGAACAGGCAGTGGTAGCACGGGCTGGTTTCGTGGCGCAGATCGAACACCGTCACTTGCCCTTCAAAGCCGATGGCGGCGCCGGAGACCAGCGGTTTTTTTTGGCGGACGCACGCCCGGTTGAGCGCGTGGCGCGTGGCGAAATTGTCGCTGCAATCAATCACCACGTCCGCCGCTTTTACCAGCGCGTCAAATTCTTCCTCGGTGGATTTTTTCGTCACGACGTTTACGGAAATTTCGGGATTGATTTCGCCCAGCGCGCGCCGCGCGGATTCCGCCTTGTTGATGCCGAGGCTGCGCGTGGTGTGAATCACCTGCCGTTGCAGATTGGTGAGATCCACCGCGTCGAAATCGCAGATCGTGAGTTTGCCGACGCCGCCCGCGCCGAGATAGAGCGCAACCGGCGAACCCAGCCCGCCCGCGCCGACGATGAGCGCGTGACTGTCCATCAACGCCTGTTGCCCCTCGATGCCGATTTGCGGCAAAAGAATGTGGCGGCTGTAACGCAATAGTTGGTCGTCGTTCATGGGCTTATCATGCCGCAACCGGCGCGGCAAAGCCAGTCTGTGCGATTTGAAAAACGTGAAATGGGGTGGCTGATGGGACTCGAACCCACGACAACCGGAATCACAATCCGGGACTCTACCAACTGAGCTACAGCCACCATAACCGCCAAGCAGAACAGCCCGGCGGCAAGGGGCGCAATTATATCCGAGAATGGCGGACTGTCCAACACGCATTGGTACGGGCGGCGGCCTTACGTTAAAATGGCGGTTTAATCATTGGGTACGCAATGCGCGTGCCGTCCGCCTGCCATGACCAAATCCGTTCCGCCCATCGTGCTTACCTTTGCCGCCACCGACCCCAGCGGCGGTGCGGGTCTTCAGGCGGATTTGCTGACGCTGGCCAGCATCGGTTGTCATCCGCTTTCGGTGGTGACGGGGATTACCGTGCAGGATACGGTGGGGGTGGATGGCGTGTTGGCGCTGGATGCGGATTGGGTGAACGCGCAGGCGCGCGCAATTCTCGAAGACATGGGCGTGGCCGCGTTCAAGTTGGGGATGTTGGGCAGCGTGGAAAATGTCGCGGTGATCGCCGAGATCGTGGCGGATTATCCCGATGTGCCGTTGTTGATAGACCCGGTGCTGGCTTCTGGTCACGGCGACGAATTGGCCGGGGACGAGATTCAGGATGCGATGATTGATCTGCTTTTTCCGCAGACCACCTTGCTCACGCCCAATAGTCTGGAAGCGCGTCGGCTCGCGTTCGGCGATGACGGCGACGATGAGGATGAAGACGGGGGCGACGACGAGAACAGCGAATCGCTGGCCGAATGCGCGCGCCAGTTGCTCGCGATGGGCAGCGAATATGTGCTCATCACCGGCACGCACGAGCGCACCAGCAATGTCATCAACACGCTTTATTCCGAAAACGGCCTTGTGCGCCGTTATTCGTGGGAACGTCTGCCGGGCACTTATCACGGTTCCGGCTGCACGCTGACTTCGGCGATCGCCGCCTGTCTCGCGCACGGCCTCACGATGGAAGAGGCGGTTGCCGAGGCGCAGGAATACACCTGGCAAACGCTGCAAGCCGGGTTCCGTCCCGGCATGGGGCAACATATTCCCGATCGCTTGTTTTGGGCGCGTGAGGAAGAGCAAGGTGAAGATTAACGGCCTGTACGCCATCACGCCCGACCTTGACGATACCGCGTTGCTCACGCGGCAGGTCGAGGCGGCGCTCAAGGGCGGAGCGGCGTTGCTGCAATACCGCAACAAGACGGCGGATTACGCGAAAAAGCGCGAGCAGGCAACCGAGTTGATGTGGTTGTGCGACGATTACGACGTGCCGTTCATCATCAACGACCATGTGTTGTTGTGCGTCGAGCTTGATGCGGACGGCGTGCATCTGGGCGGCGCGGATGGCGACATCGCCGCCGCGCGACGCTTGCTCGGCGCGCATAAACTCCTCGGCGTTTCGTGCTACAACCAGCTCGCGCTTGCGGAACGCGCCAAGGCACAAGGCGCGGATTACGTCGCCTTCGGCGCGTGTTTCGATTCCGGCACCAAGCCGGATGCCGCGCGCGCCTCGCCGGATTTGTTCCGCGCGGCGAAATCGCTCGCCCTGCCCACGGTGGCGATTGGCGGCATCACGGCGGATAATGCCGGGGAAGTGATCGCGGCGGGCGCGGATTGCGTCGCCGTCATCAACGCGCTGTGGTCGGCGGCGGACATCACCGCCGCCGCGCAAACTTTTTCCAACCTTTTCAAAAGCAAAACCGGACACCATGACTTCTCGCAATCAATCCCTGTTTGACCAATCGCAAAAACTCATTCCCGGCGGCGTCAATTCGCCGGTGCGCGCCTTCCGTTCGGTCGGTGGCACGCCGGTGTTTCTCCGCAACGCCAAAGGCGCGTATGTGTGGGACGAGGACGGCAAAAATTATGTTGATTATGTTGGCTCATGGGGGCCGATGATTCTCGGCCACGCGCATCCGGCGGTGGTTGAAGCGGTGCGGATCGCGGCGGAAAACGGCCTTTCGTTCGGCGCGCCCACGCTGCGCGAATTGAAAATGGCGGAGCTGCTCACGCATCTCGTGCCCAGCATGAAACAGGTGCGGCTGGTAAGTTCGGGAACCGAGGCGACCATGAGCGCGATCCGCCTCGCGCGCGGCTACACCAATCGCAGCAAGATCGTGAAATTTGAAGGTTGCTATCACGGCCACGCCGATGCGCTTTTGGTCAAAGCCGGTTCCGGCGCGTTGACCTTCGGCCAGCCCAGCTCCGCCGGCGTGCCGCCCGAAGTCGCCGCGCACACGCTCACGCTGGCCTACAACGACAGCGCGAGCGTGGAAGAATTGTTCGCACGCATCGGCAGCGAAATCGCCTGCGTCATCGTCGAGCCGGTCGCGGGCAACATGAATCTGGTCGCGCCCAAACCGGGCTTTCTCGAAACCTTGCGCGCGCAATGCACAAAATATGGCGCGGTGCTGATCTTCGACGAAGTGATGACCGGCTTCCGCGTCGCGCTCGGTGGCGCGCAAGCGTTTTACAACATCGTGCCCGATCTCACCACGCTCGGCAAAGTCATCGGCGGCGGCCTGCCGGTCGGCGCGTTCGGCGGACACGCCGACATCATGCAACACCTCGCGCCCATGGGCGCGGTTTATCAGGCGGGCACGCTTTCCGGCAACCCGGTCGCCGTGGCTGCCGGATTGGAAACGCTCAAGCTGGTGCAAGCGCCCGGTTTTTACGAGCAATTGACCGCGCGCGCGCGCGAATTTGTGAACGGCCTCACCGCCATCGCGCGGGAAAAAGGCATCGCCTTCAGCGCGCAAAGCGTGGGCGGCATGTTCGGCCTTTATTTCAGCGCCGCCTGCCCGACCAGCTACGCCGAAGTCATGCAATCGGACAAGGAAGCCTTCAACCGCTTCTTCCACAACATGCTGTCCGAAGGCGTTTATCTCGCGCCGTCTGCATTCGAGGCGGGCTTCGTCTCCGCCGCGCACGGCGATGCGGAAATCGAACGCACGCTGGCCGCCGCCCGCAAAGCCTTCGCCTGATATTTATATGGTTACCATCCCGTCATCTGCTTTAACCCCCACCCTCACCCCTCTCCCGCAAGCAGGAGAGGGAACTGCAACAGCAAACATCGCCGGTGTTCTCCCTCTCCCACTTGTGGGAGAGGGCTGGGGTGAGGGCACGGACTCGGCAAAAACCTTTCCAACATTTAAAACCCCATGAATATGACGCACCTCAAAAACGACACTTTCCTGCGCGCGCTCATGCGTCAGCCCACCGATTACACGCCCGTCTGGATGATGCGTCAGGCCGGGCGTTATCTGCCGGAATACAATGCGACGCGCAAACGCGCGGGCAGTTTTCTCGGCCTGTGCAAAAACCCGGAATTCGCCACCGAAGTCACGCTGCAACCGCTCGCGCGTTATCCGCTGGACGCGGCGATTTTATTTTCCGACATTCTCACCGTGCCGGACGCAATGGGGCTGGGCTTGTATTTCGCCGAAGGCGAAGGACCGAAATTCGAACGTCCGCTGCGCGACGAATGGGAAATCCGCAATCTGATCGTCCCCGACCCCGCCGAACATCTGGGCTACGTCATGGATGCCGTCAGCAGCATACGCCGCGCGCTCGCCGGTTCCGTGCCGCTCATCGGTTTTTCGGGCAGCCCGTGGACGCTGGCGACTTACATGATAGAAGGGAAGGGCGGAACCGATTTTCTCATCATTAAGCGCATGGCCTACGAACGCCCCGACCTTTTGCACCACATCCTCGACATCACCGCGCAAGCCGTCACGCGCTACCTCAACGCGCAAATCGAAGCGGGCGCGCAAGCCGTGATGATCTTCGACTCCTGGGGCGGCGCGCTCTCGCACGCGGCCTACAAGGAATTTTCGCTCGCCTACATGGAACAAATCGTCAGCGGCTTGATGCATGAACGCGAAGGCCGCGTCGTGCCGCGCATCGTCTTCACCAAAGGCGGCGGCCTGTGGCTGGAACACATGGCCGACATCGGCGCGGACGCGCTTGGCCTCGACTGGACAGTGGACATCGCCGAAGCGCGTCGCCGCGTCGGCCACAAAGTCGCGCTGCAAGGCA
>JAITWS010000105.1 GCA_031285185.1 Methylobacillus sp. | reverse complement strand
TTGCCGACGGTTTCGTTGCCGTTGAACAGGGTGTCGGTGCGGTCTTTGGCGCGGCTCCAGACTTCGCGGACATCGGCTTGGATGCCGACGACATCGTTGAAGTGGTATTGGAAACCGGCACCAACGTTGGCCATCCAGGAGGTCTTGGTTCCGCCAATGCGATCAAGCGAGGCGGTGCTGTAGTCTATGTTGTTGCGCGCTACGCCCAAACCAGCCAGCAGGAAGGGACGGAATTTGTCACGGCTGAACATGTACAGGGCATCTACGCCAAATAACGTCTGTTTGTAGTCGCCGTGGAGTTTTTCGCGAGTGTTTACAGTCACAGGTGCAGCGCCACGGCGGACAACGGTCGAAGCAATGTTAATCGAATCATCCGCATCCGGATTGGTGTAGGTCAGCCCCAGTTGCACGTCCCAGTGTTCGCTCAACTCCTTGCCGATGCGGAAAGAATAAGCCGTAGCGTTGTCTTCAGCCTTGAGATCGTTGTCAGGAAAGGCCAAGCCTATGCTGGGCATCAAGTACCAGGTTCCGGTATAGCCGCTCACCTCACCTGCCGAGGCGGAACCTGCGGAAAAGGCAAAAGTGCTGGCAAGAGCAAGAGTAATAAGTTTGTTTTTCATGGGGCGCATCCTCATAAAGAGTGAACTGAATCTGAATAATTAATTCATTCAGAACAAGTAATAATAAATCCCGAACGGGAAGCATAATACCGACCCGTTTGCACAAACGCAACTCTGTCTTGATTAATCAGTCACAACTTCGGAAATTTCGGCGCGAACGCGCAACGCATTTTGCAAACGCAGCAAACGCGCGCGTTCCAGTCGGGCGGTGCGGCTTGCGTTCGCGCATAATGCGCCGCGAAAGCCGAGGTAATCGGCTTGCAAGGGCAGCAGCGCGTCCAGATCGGCTATGGTCAGCGAACCCGCCAATCCGGCCAGCAAGCCGTGCGTTTGGGATTCCGCGACGAACGCGCCCAGCGCGGCGTCACTTAGATAGTGTCGCAAGCCTTGGCCGTTTTTCGCGGCGGTATCCAGCATTACGCCATAAAAACCCGCGTGGGCAAAACGCGTGGCCGATTTCAAATCGGGACGTTGATCTGCGAACAAGACCGCGACGAGGCGTATTCCGTCCGTGGCCAGAGCTTGCAAAGCCGCGATGCACGTTTCATGTCCCGCATGACCGAAAAATCCGATCTTGACGATATCCACGCCGGTTTCCGCCGTTACGCGCGCGGCGGCGGCGAGTTGTTCGGGGATCATGGGCAGATCGCCTATGGTCGCGCTTACCGGCTTGCGACCGGCGACGACATTCACAATTTCACGCAGGGTTTCGGGCGGCAGTGCGCCCAACGCGCCGGCGGCGGGATTTTTGAGGTCTATGATGTCGGCATCGCATTCAAGCGCGATGCGCGCCTCTTCGACATCGCACACGCTGACGAGCAAACGGCTCATGCGAGATTGTCCCCGCGCAATTCGGCGTTGTGATTTTCGATGCGTTCCATGAGCCATGCCCACGCTTGCCGCTCGCGTTCGCCCGCCGTTTTTTCGATGGCGATATTCAGATACGCGATTTCTGCCGCGACTTTTTCCGGCGGCAACATGTGCAATCGGCTCACGAGCACCGCCGCTTCAAGCACCGCCGCTTGCGCGCGGTTGAAGCCGCGGAAAGGTCGGTGCGTGATTTCATGCGCCACGCGGAAGGTCAGTTCCGGGCGTGTGTTGTCGTCCTTGACGGCGATCAGCTCCAGCTCGCGGTGCGCCAGCGCGGATTCGAGCACATGCCCCGCGATGCGTGTTGCCGGAAAAGTCGGCCAATCGCGCCGCCCGGTCAGCGCGCCCGCGAATATCCGCACATCGTCGGTGAGATTAATGACCGCGCAACGGGCGCGCAGCATGTTGTCCAAACTCGCCGAGGGACGAAACGGCGCGACGATGATGTGGCCGTCGCGTTCACGCACGCCAAAGGGCGCGATGTGCGCCGTGCCGTCGGAGTTGAGCGTGGTGATGACGGTTTCGTAAATCATTTCCGTCATCATGCCCCGCCCTTTTTCGCGCGTTTTTCCTTGAGCGATGCGTCCCGATGTTCCACGCGCGGCCGCTCGTCCTGGCGCGTCACACTACAACCCCAGCGCAGCCCTTCGTCCTGCGTGTAACGCTTTTTCAACTGCCAGGCGATTTGCGCGCGCGCGAGTTCCACGCCGAGATAAAAAGCGTGCGAAGCGTCGTCATGCACCTGAAGATGCGGATACAGCCGGAACGGATCAATGTCGCGGAACAGGCCGTCGCGATTGTAGATGCTGATGCCTTCTTCGCTGATCTGGATGCGGAAACTCGGGTCTTTGATCTGCGCGGCGATTTCGGCGATTTCCTCTTCCGTGTAGGCGAACGGGCGGCGATCATGCAGTCCGAGCAAGCCGTCGGAATAATCGCGCGGCAAACGTTTATCCCCGTGCGCCGCGTGCATCACGCGCCGCGCCACGTCCGCCTCGGCAATCGCGCTCGCGGCGTGCGGGCTGACCGAAGTCGCAAGCACGGCGTTGATATTGAGTTCCGCGATGATGCCGAACAGCAGCGCGTTGATGCCGGTGGTATCCGCGTCCGTGAGTTCGGTGAGATTGCCTATGCCCATCATGATCGCAATTTCCGGGTAGCGTTTACGCAGGCGTTGATAACGGACGACGGACTCGGTGAAACCGAACGGAATCGGGTCGAGAATCGCATCGGCGATAAAGGGTTTGCCCTTGGCCAGCATCGCGTCTATCGCGCGATAGAGCGACGGCAAACTGCCGGATTTCGCGGGAATCAAAATCGGTGTCGCGGCGACTTCATCGGCGATCCACAAGGTTTTTTCGGTCAGGCTCAAAAGATAATCCGCGCCCGCTCTGCCCGCGCGCAGCAAATCATCCGGGACGACGGAATCAACGCTCACCTGATAATTTTCCGCCTTGAGCGCGCGCACCGCGTCTTCGAGATGCGGAAACGGCGTATTCGGCAGACAACCGAGATCAATCACATTCGCGCCCTGCGCGCGATACGCGCCCGCCTTGGCCAGAATGCCCGCGACCGTCAACTGCGGCGCTTCGACGATTTCGGCGAAAATGTCGGTTGCGTACCGCGAAAGATCGGGCGCTTTTCCGCCGCGTCCGAAAAATTTGGGAATATCCTTGAGATCATCCGGCCCGCGCTCGACCGGCACGCCGTATTTTTCCGCGAGTGGTTCGAGATCGCCGCGACACAGGCCGGGTACGAGCACCTTATCCGCGCCGCGCGCGTCGGACAGACGACGATGTATGAATTCCGGCGTCATCAGCGCCGCAACGGAAATGCCGAGTTGCGCGACCTGATAATCGAAAAGCGGCGGCTGCATTTCGGCCAGCACTTTTCGCAAGCTGTTTTCGGCGAGCTTGCCGGTCAGGAAGAGGAGGTTTTCAGCCATTCCATGCGCTTTCGGATGGCGGCATCGAGTTCCGCCATGTCGGCGACCACGGCGGTTTCCTCGAACGTCTTGAGTTTTTCCATGTTTTCCAGATCTATGCGTCGCGGCCAGACTTTGACGATGTGCTCGCGCGGCGCTTCGGATTCAAGCTCGGGCGCGGTGTCGCAGGCGAACACGATGGCGGGCACGCGACATTTTCCGGCTTGCGCGTAAATGTTGGTCACGAGATTGTCGGAAATGCCGCACACCATTTTCGCCACGGTGTTGGAGCTGGTCGGCGCGATCACGACTGTGTGATAAACGCCGTGATAAAACAATTCCACCGGCACGGCGCTCGCGGTCTTGTCCTGAAACACACGTCCCACATCGTGCCGGTAGCCGTATTGCTGCAAAATTTCCGCCGCCGCGCGGCTGAGGAAGAGATCAACATCGTCAAGGCGATCAATGATTGTGAGACATTCCTTGAGGTAATGACCGGAGCCGGTCAGCGCCCACGCCCACCGTTTTTTTTCCCCTTTGAGCGCCACCTCAAACTCCGAACGGATGGCGCAGCACAATGGTTTCGTCGCGGTCGGGGCCGGTGGAAATGATGTCTATCGGCACGCCGCAAACTTCTTCCATGCGCTTCAGATAATGTTTGGCCGTCACGGGCAAATCTTCGTGACGCTTGATGCCGACGGTGCTTGCGCTCCAGCCCGGAAGCTCCTCGTAGATCGGCTCACAGTGTTCCAGCGCTTCCGCGCCAACCGGGAAAATATCGTGCTCAACGCCGCCGATGCGATAGCCCACGCCGATACGCACGGTTTCCATGCCGTCCATGACATCGAGCTTGGTGATGCACAAACCCGATACGCCGTTGATCTGGATGGAACGTTTGAGCGCCGCCGCGTCGAACCAGCCGGTGCGACGCGCGCGTCCGGTGGTCGCGCCGAATTCATGACCGCGTTTCGCCAAGCCTTCGCCGATCGGGTCGAGCTTGCCCACCGCATCGTACAACTCGGTCGGGAAAGGCCCCGAACCCACGCGCGTGGTGTAAGCCTTGGTGATGCCGAGCACATAGTTCAACATCTGCGGCGCGACGCCGCTGCCCGTAGCCGCGCCGCCCGCGATGGTGTTGGAGGAAGTCACGAACGGATAAGTGCCGTGATCCACATCCAGCAACGCGCCCTGCGCGCCCTCAAACAACAGGCGCTCGCCTTTCCGGTTGGCGAGATAAAGCATGTTGGAAACATCGGCCACCATGGGCTTGATCTGTTCCGCGAGCGCGAGCGTGTCGTCCAGCGCGCGCTGGAAATCAACCGTCTCGACCCGGAAATAATTTTTCAGCACGAAGTTGTAGTAATCCAGAACCTCGCCCAGCTTCGCGGCGAAACGCTCGCGATAAAACAAATCCTGCAACCGAATCGCGCGACGCGCCACCTTGTCCTCATAAGCGGGGCCGATGCCGCGCCCGGTCGTGCCGATCTTGGCGCTGCCCTTGGCGGTTTCGCGCGCCTGATCCATCGCGACGTGATACGGCAAAATCAGCGGACAGGCTTCGCTGATCTTGATGCGCGGACGCACATCCACGCCCGCCTCTTCCAGCATACGCAACTCGGTCAGCAAGGCTTGCGGCGACAACACGACACCGTTGCCGATGTAGCACTGCACGTTGTCGCGCAATATGCCCGACGGGATCAGATGCAACACGGTTTTTTTGTCGCCGATGACCAGCGTGTGACCCGCGTTGTGACCGCCCTGAAAACGCACCACGCCCTGCGCGTGATCCGTCAGCCAATCCACGATTTTTCCCTTGCCTTCATCGCCCCACTGGGTTCCGATGACGACGACGTTTTTGCTCATGATCTTTCCGTATCCCTGAAGTTAATTCGCAACCACTGCCCAGATGTCGCCCTGCTTGACGAGCACGCGGTCGCAGCCGAGTTCGGCGCGATGCGCTTCATGCCCCGGCAAATCGGCGATGACCACCTCGCCCGCCGCGCGCAATTCCGCGATTTTGGCATCCAGCTTCGCATCGTCAACATAAGGCGCAAGTATCGCCTTGCCGTTTCGTGCCGGAGGCAACGCGGTCGCCAACCCGCGCAAATCAAGGCTGAATCCCGTCGCCGGTCGCGCGCGTCCGAAAACGGAGCCGATTTCGTCATAGCGTCCGCCCAGCGCAAGCGGCTTCGCGTAGCCTTCCGCATACGCTGCGAACACCATGCCGCTGTGATAATGATAACCGCGCAACTCGCCCAGATCGAAGGAAACACGCACCTCTTCGCCTTGCAGTTTTTCCGCCGCCGCGCGCAACTCGCGCAGCGCTCGACGAATTTCATCATGTGCGGGCAGCGTTTTCTCTGCGCGTTCCAACACTTCGATGCCGCCGTACAAATCCGCGAGCGCGAGCAATGCGGCGCGCGCTTGCGCGTCCAATCCATCCGTCAATTCCGTCAGCGCGGATTTATCCTTGTTTTGCAAGGCCGCGAGCAGGCTTTGTTCCCGCGCTTCCGACAGTTTGGAACCTTGCACCAGCGCGCGAAAAATACCGACATGGCTGAAATCCAGTTGCACATTTTCGATGCCGACCGCGCGCAAACCCTGCACGAGCAGACGCTGGATTTCGATGTCGCTTTCGACGCCGGCATGACCGTACAATTCGGCGCCTACCTGCAACGGCTCGCGCGTTTGCGCCAGTCCATCCGGCCTGGCGCGCAGCACGCTGCCCGCGTAACACAGCCGCGTCACGCCCTGCCGGTTGAGCAGGTGCGCGTCCATGCGCGCGGTTTGCGGCGTGATGTCCGCACGCACGCCCATCAGACGACCACTCAGCAAATCAACGACTTTGAACGTCGCAAGGTCAAGATCTTCGCCCGCGCCGGACATCAGCGATTCGACATATTCCAGCATGGGCGGAATCACGAGCTGATAGCCGTGCGTATGGAACAGGTCGAGCAAGGCGCGGCGCATTTGCTCCATGCGCGCGGCCTCGGCGGGCAGCACGTCTTCAATATATTCGGGAAGCAACCAGTTACGCATGATTAATGAAAAATGGATAACAACAATAATCCGCCCGCCACCGAGGTCAGGCCGATGAAACGCAATTGCCCGTCCTGCAACGCGATCATGCGCTGAAAGGTCTGCCGCCACGCGTGCGGCGCGAGCAGCGGCAATACGCCTTCCAGTATCAGCATGAGTCCGAAAGCCATGAACAGGGCGCTGCTCAAGGTTTTTTACCGCCGGGGTCGCGCATGTATTTGAAAAAGTCCGAGTCGGGCTGCATCACAAGGATGTCGTTCTTGCTCTTGAAGCTGTTGCGGTACGCATCCAGACTGCGATAGAAAGCGTAGAACTCGGGGTTTTTGTTGTAGGCGGCAGCGTAGATTTCAGCGGCGCGACCATCGCCCTCGCCCTTGATGCGCTGCGCGTCACGGTAGGCTTCGGCGAGTATCACCTCGCGCTGCTTGTTGGCATCGGCGCGTATTTTTTCGGACGCGCCCGCGCCCTGGGCGCGCAGATCGTTGGCCATGCGTTTGCGCTCGGAGTCCATGCGCGAATAAACCTGACCGCTGATCTCGTCCGTGAAATCAACCCGCTTGAGACGCACATCCAGCACTTCTATGCCCATCTCGCGCGCCGCTTTGTCGGCCTTCTCGCGCAAAATTCTCATGATCTGGTCGCGTTCGCCGGATACCACATCATGCAATGTGCGAACGCCGAATTCGGCACGCAGACCTTCATTGATTATCGGCGCGAGGCGCACCTCGGCTTGCGTTTCATTGCCGCCTTGTATGGATACATAAAATTTCGCGGGATCAACGATGCGCCATTTGACGAAGGAATCAACCTGAACCTCCGTCTTTTCCTTGGTGAAGAATTTCTCGGGCGCGCCCGAATCCAACGTGAGAATGCGCTTGTCGAAATAGCGCACATCTTCGACGAACGGAATTTTGAAATACAAACCCGGCGATTTTTTCACCGAATCAACGCTGACGATCTCGCCCAGCCGGAACACCACCGCGTATTCACGTTGATCCACGGTAAAGGCCGACATGCCGAGCAACACCAGCGCGACGATCAAAGCCACCAATAATGATCCAAGACTTTTCATGGCCGAGCCTCCCTGTCGCGTGTGTTAAGCGTGTCGCGCGAATGTTGCGTATCCGCCGCCGCGGGCGCTGCCGTCACAGCGGGCGCGCCGGCCAGTTGCGGCGCGGTCGCTCCGGCGGCTGACATGAGTTTGTCGAGCGGCAGATAGAGCAGATTGCCGCCGCCCTTTTGATCCACCACCACCTTGCTCACATTGGACAATATCGTTTCCTGCGCGTCCAGATAAAGACGGCGACGCGTGACTTCCGGCGCTTTTTCGTATTGTGCGAGTATCTGGTTGAAGCGGCTGGCATTACCTTCCGCCTCGTTGATGACGCGCGCCTTGTAACCGGCGGCCTCTTCCAGCAGCGCGGCTGCCGTGCCGCGTGCCTTCGGAATCACATCGTTGGCATACGCCTCGCCTTCGTTCTGCTGGCGCACCCTATCCTGCTCGGCCTTGACCACATCGGCGAACGCGGGCTGAACCTCTCTGGGCACCTGCGCGCTTTGCATGTTGACGCGGATGATGGTGATGCCGGAATGGTAGCGATCCAGAATTTCCTGCATGAGCGCAAGCACCTGCGCGGCGATTGCCGTGCGGCCTTCGTTAAGCACGAAATCCAGTTTGTTCTTGCCGACGACTTCGCGTATCGCGCTTTCCGCCGTGCCACGCACAGCTTGCTCCATATCGCGGTTGAAGAACAGGTAATCCTCGGGACTCTTGATGTTGTATTGCACGCTGAACTGCAAGTCAATGATGTTACCGTCATCGGTAATCATCAGCGCCTCTTTCAATTCCGGCGTCTTGACAGACGCGCCTTCGACCGTGCGATAACCCACCGTCAATTCGCGCACCCGCTCCATGGCGACGATCTCGCGGCTTTCAATCGGATACGGCCAATGCCAGCGCGGGCCGGGCATGGTGGTATCCACATGCTTGCCGAAACGCAGCACAACGCCGCGCGAACCCTGATCCACGATGTAAAAGCCGGTCGCCATCCAGACCAGCATCACAAGGACGAAAACGGGAATGACGAGCGCCGCGCCCGAGCCTTCCGGCTTGGGCGACTGCTGCGGATTGCGGGGGGAATCCATGCCGAACAGCCCGCGCAATTTGCGGCCAAGCTGACGCAACATTTCGTCCAGATCGGGCGGTCCGCCGTTGTTGCGCGGACCCCAGCCCGGGTCGTTTGATGCCATGAGAAACTCCGAAATTATCTATGCTTATGCGACTGCGTTGACCGAATACATGGAGCCGATCAACGCGCGTTGATGCTCCGCCAGAGCTTGCCGTATCAGTTCCATGCCTGCGCCGGACTGTGCGGAAACCCAAACCTTGCGAAGTTTACCATATTCGTCGCGCTCCATCCCCGGCTCCATGCCCGCGCGATCAATCTTGTTGAGCACCAGCAGTTGCGGCACCTGATCCGCGCCGATTTCCGCCAGCACGCGATCCACCTGTTCAATCTGATCGTCACGGTTGGGGCTTGATGCGTCAATGACGTGCAGCAGCAAATCCGCCTGCGCCGCCTCTTCCAGCGTTGCGCCGAAGGCATCCACCAGCGCGTGCGGCAAATGCTTGATGAAACCGACCGTGTCGGACAGCACCACCGATCCGCCTTCCGGGATGAACAACTTGCGCGATGTGGTATCCAGCGTGGCAAACAACTGGTCGGCGGCATATACGCCGGATTGCGTGAGACGGTTGAATAATGTGGATTTGCCCGCGTTGGTGTAGCCCACGAGCGAGACCGACATGACGTTGGAACGTCGTCGCGCGCGGCGCTGGATTCCGCGCTGGCGCTTGAGTTTGGCGAGCCGTTCTTTGAGGCTTTTGACGCGCTCGCGGATCATGCGGCGGTCGAGTTCGATCTGGGTTTCGCCCGGCCCGCCGCGCATCCCGATGCCGCCTTTTTGCCGTTCCAGGTGCGTCCAGCCGCGCACAAGCCGCGTGGAGAGATGTTCCAGTTGCGCGAGTTCCACCTGCAATTTGCCTTCAAAACTTTGCGCGCGTTGCGCGAAAATTTCGAGAATGAGACCGGTGCGATCCACCACGCGACATTCCAGCTTGCGCTCAAGATTGCGCTGCTGCGAAGGCGTCAGATCATGGTTGAACACGACGATGCGCGACTCCGTGGCGCGCAACATCGCCGCGACCTCCTCCGCCTTGCCGCTGCCGACAAAGAAGGTTGCGTCCGGTTTTTGCCGTTTGCCTTCGACGGTCGAACACACGCTCAGCCCTGCCGTGGCGGCAAGCTGACGCAGTTCTTCCAGACTTTCGGCATAGCCCGCCTCGCCGAGATCGAGGCTGACGAGTACGGCAGATTCTCCGCCCGACGGACGAGCTGTCATGCCGACTGCGTTATTCCTCGGCGGAGGCAGACGGGATCGTCACGGCTCGTCCGGGGACGATGGTGGAAATCGCGTGCTTGTAAACGACTTGCGTGACCGTGTTCTTGAGCAGAACAACATATTGATCGAAAGAATCAATCTGCCCTTGCAACTTGATGCCGTTGACCAGGTAGATCGAGACGGGAACGTGCTCCTTACGCAGCGTGTTCAGAAAGGGGTCTTGTAAGGTCTGCCCTTTGGTGCTCATGTTGGTTTCCTTTTCTTGGATCTTGGATTATAAAAAATACACGCGAAACAGCTAGTGGATGCCATTATCCAACACACTGCCCTTCGTGTCACTCAGTTTTAGGCGGATTCCTGAAAATCAAGTGGCTGGGCGCGGCACAATGTACCGACGCGGTTCCGCAATATCTTGTAAAAAAATTCCGGGAGTTAATCTTTGCTCCCGCCGGTTTTGTTTCCGGCAGCGCGGCGAATCAATCCAAAAACTCCGACAGCCGCCGCAGCGTCTCGTCCCTGCCCAGCAGCGCCATCACCGCGTCTATGCTGGGCGATTGCGCGCTGCCGGTCAGCATCACCCGCAGCGGCATCGCCACCTTGGGAAACTTGAGGCCGTTGGCCGTCACCGCCTGTTCGATTTCGGCATGTATCGCCTCCGTCGTCCACGTGCTTCCGGCCAGCCGCGTCGCCAATGCCTGCAAGACGGGACGAACTTCCGCCGTCAGATGTTTTTCCAGCACTTCCTGTGAAGGATGAACGAATTTGTAAAAAAATTCAACAGCATTTGCTAATATAGCCAGCGTCGGTGTCCGTTCCCGGTACAGTTCCACCACGCGCGCCGCGTCCGCGCCGCCTTCCGTCGCAATGCCGCGTTGCGCCAGCCGCTTGGTCAAATCCTCCGCCAGCCGCCCCGCATCGGCTTCCTTGATGTAATGCGCGTTCAGCCAGTTGAGTTTTTCGGTATTGAACTGCGCGGCGGAAGGCGTGATGTGGTCGAGATCGAACCACGCGCAAAATTGCGCCATGCTGAAAATCTCGTCGTCGCCGTGCGACCAGCCGAGACGCGCGAGATAATTGAGCACCGCTTCCGGCAGATAGCCGTCCTCGTCGTATTGCATCACGCTCACCGCGCCGTGCCGCTTGGAAAGTTTCTGCCCGTCGTCGCCCAGAATCATGGACAGATGCGCGTATTGCGGAATTTGCGCGCCCAGCGCGTGCAGCAGATTGATCTGGCGCGGCGTGTTGTTCACATGATCGTCGCCGCGCAACACATGCGTGATGCCCATATCCCAATCATCCACCACCACGCAGAAGTTATAAGTCGGCGTACCATCGGCGCGCGCGATGATGAAATCGTCCAGCTCCTCGTTGGAAACCGCGATGCGCCCCTTCACCTGATCGTCCCACGCGACAATGCCGGTCAAAGGATTGCGAAAACGCACCACAGGCGCGATACCCGCAGGCGACGCGGGCAAAATCTTGCCCTCCTCCGGTCGCCAGGTGCCGTCATAACGCGGCTTGAGGCCGAGCGTCATCTGCGCCGCGCGCATCTGTTCCAGTTCCTCCGGCGAGGTGTAGCAATAATACGCCTTGCCCGAATCCAGCAATTGCCGGATCACTTCCTTGTAACGCTCCATGCGTTGCATCTGGTAAAACGGACCTTCATCCCACGCCAACCCCAACCAGCGCATCCCGTCCAGAATCGCCTGCACCGCCTCCGGCGTGGAACGCGCCACATCCGTATCTTCCACGCGCAAAATAAATTCGCCCCCGTGCTTGCGCGCGAACGCCCACGAAAACAGCGCCGTGCGCGCGCCGCCAATATGCAAAAAACCGGTCGGGCTGGGAGCAAAACGAGTGCGTACAGTCATGGAAAACAATGCGGAATGTGACGGAAAGACGCGGATTTTATCACGCGCGAAAGAAAAACATCGCGCCATCGCGCGCCCTGCCGGTATCATCCGCATTTCACTATCCCGACCAAAGAACATGCGATGAATATCCCCGAACTGAAACAATTTCTTCTCTATAGCACTCTGCTCAATTACGCCGTGCTGATCGTCTGGTTTGTCGTCTTCGTGGTCGCGCGAGACAG
This sequence comes from Methylobacillus sp., assembly GCA_031285185.1. GTDB lineage: Bacteria > Pseudomonadota > Gammaproteobacteria > Burkholderiales > Methylophilaceae > MM2. Next base: position 2,196 of record JAITWS010000105.1, on the reverse strand, counting down.
TCTGCGCGGCCTGCACACGCGCTGGTTCAAACTGTCACCGGAAAATTTTGACGCGATTCATTACGCAGGCATGGCTGTGTACAAAATCGGCGTGCTGCTGCTGAATCTTGTGCCGCTTTTGGCGCTGTACTGCATGGGTTGACGGTCGTCGGGCAAAAAAGCAAAAAGCCCCGGCAACTATTTGCCAAGGCTTTGATTTTTGGTGGGCGGTACTGGGATCGAACCAGTGACCCCTGCCGTGTGAAGGCTTAAATTAATTCCAGTATTTGCAATGAGTGTAGTAATTATCGTATATTTATGGGAACAATTTGGGAACATCAAGGCGAAATGGCAACGATCAAAGAGCGGGAGAACGGTGCTTGGCAAGCGGTCATACGGAGAAAAGGCTATCCCCATTTGAGCCGAACTTTCGATACTTGGAACGAAGCCATCGCATGGGCAGCAGACGAGGACTCTAAAATTCTGAATGGCAAGTTTAAAGATCTACGCAAGGCTCAAGATACAACTCTCTGGCAGGTTCTCAGCTATTACCGCGATAATCACTTATGGAAGAACAAGGGGCGGGAGGCAGATATCGTTCGTCTCAATGTTCTTTTAAATTCAGGATTGGCAAAATATAAAATGACTGCTCTTGATTCAAACATAATTGAAGATTGGTGTAGTCAGTACATGGCAGAAAATAAAGTCAAAGGATCTACGATAAATCGGTATTTGAACCTTTTGTCTGCCGCGATCAACTTGGGCATCAAGAAAATGAATCTAAATATCGAAAACCCTATCCGAAGGGTTGACCGGCCTGCCAACCCAGAACATCGTGATCGACGTATTTTTGGAGAAGAAGAGCGACGCTTGTTTGCCGCTCTATCGCCATCGAAACGTGAGGGGGGACGATTTATGGGGCCTCAAAATAGTTGGGTTCGTCCCTTGGTGGAGTTTGCACTTGAAACGGGGATGCGTCGTTCGGAGATTCTCGGACTTGAATGGCAGTTTGTGGACAAGGTTACTGGCATCGCACACATTCCAGATACAAAATCTGGCAAAGGAGATGGGGTGCCTGTTAGTAGAGATGTGCCACTCTCAAAACGCGCACTAGAGATTTTGGAGGAGCTTCCACGCGAGATTGAGGGCAGAGTGTTCTCGTTATCTTCCGAGTCGATAAAGAAGGCCTTCGCACGCGCCGTTGGCCGCGCCAGAAAAACCTATGAGGCGGAGTGTAAGGAGGCAGGCGAAACTCCTCTGGCAAGAATGTTGGTTGACCTGCGCTTTCACGATTTGCGACATGAAGCGACAAGCCGTTTGGCGAAGGTGTACGACATCAAGCAATTAAGTAAGGTTGGCGGTTGGCGGAATCTAAATACTCTAGCGAGATATTACAATCCGACAGCCATGGAGTTGGTGCAAAAATTGCGTGAGCACGAAAAACAAAAGGGGCTGAAGTAGATCAGCCCCTAACAAAAAAGCAGTCCTTCCCCTATGGTCTCCCCTCAACCTGCAATAAATCCTCCGCATTCAACCACCCCACTTTTGCCGCGAGATCCACCCGTGCGTTGTTCCAGTCCGCCAGCGCCTTGATGTAGCGTTGTTTCGCGTTGGCGAGGATTTGAAGGAGAGATCACTGCCAATTCGCCGCGATCACCGTCTCCAGACTATTTTGGTAATTCGTCGGCAGTGTGGTCTGTCCCGCCGCCGGAGGTGCGAAGGCGGCCATGGCTTGCACGAGGTTTTGCACCTGGGTGTCGGCCAGCACCTTGCCGTCGGCGGTTTTGAACTGCTCGACGTGATAAGCGTTACCGGAATACCAATTGCTGATAGTCATGGAATCGGTTGTGCCGATGATGCTTACGACCAGATTATTACCAGAGCGTTGGAACCAAAGCTGGTCAGCCGTGACGCCGGAGGTCAAGGAGAGAATATCGGTATTCCCTGCCGTTGAATCAGATTCGCTGATCGTATCGGAACCTGATCCACGACCAAACAAATAAGTATCGTTACCCGTACCACCGTAGAGAATATCATTACCCATCCCACCATCCAGAGTATCATTTCCTGCCTGTCCATATATGGTGTCATTTCCACCTCCGCCATTAATGGTGTCGTTATCGGTGAAGCCGACTAAGGTCTGTGCGGTGTCGTCTCCGACGATGACCATGGCTTGAACCGCTGCCATGTCCCAGATCGTGCCGTCGGCAAACTGAA
>JAITWS010000140.1 GCA_031285185.1 Methylobacillus sp. | reverse complement strand
CCGAACCGAAACCAACAGCCTGTGGCTTTGCAGATTATTGACCTGCGACAGCTCTTTAATCACACACTCCACAGACTTACTTTCATTTTATTTCCATTTAAAGAGGAAACATACAAGGGGTGGGGGAGAGGGTGAACAACGGGCAGGTTTGAAACCTGCCCCTACATTTTCCGCGCCAGCAAAGTACCCCGCACACTTATCCATCCCAGCAGCAAATAGCCCGCCATGCCCAGCGCCAATCCGAGGGGGCTGCGCCAGAGCAGCGGGATGAGGAGCCCGGCGGAGGCGGTGGAGAGCAGCATTTGCACGAAGGTTTGGGCAGAGGCCGCCGTGCCGCGCATGGCGGGGTGTCTGTCCAGCGCGGCGATGGAGAGCAGCGGAAGCGCGAAGGCCATGCCGATGTTGTAGAGAGCGATGGGGAATATGTAGAGCGCGTAGTGGTACGCGGGCAGCACGCAGATGAGGATGTTGAGCGCGGTCGAGGCGGCCATCCATGCGTAAGCGCGTTTCAGCGTGGTCGTATTCGCGATTTTTCCCGCGCAGTGCCGCGCGAGCCAGGAGCCGATGACCATGCCGAGCACGACGGGGATGAACATGTGGCCAAACTGGTGTTCGTTGAGTCCGAGATGCTTGATGAGAAACACGGGCGCGGCGAGCACGTAGATGAAAAATCCGGCGAAGTTTGCGCCCAGCCCGACCGACAAGCGGCAAAATTCGATGTCGCCAAAAACCTGTTTGTATGCCGCGATGACCGCGCCGGAAGAAAGCGGTCTGCGCTTTTCCGGCGGCATGGTTTCCGGCAGAACGCGCTGCGCGGCGAACAACACCAGCAGCGAATAAACGCACAGGAATACAAAGATCGCCTCCCAGCGTATGCCGAGCAGCCAGCCGCCGATGACGGGCGCGATGGCGGGCGCGAAGCCGAAGATCATTTGCACCTGCGCCATGACGCGCTGCGCGGCGACGCCTTCAAAAAGATCGCGCACGATGGCGCGCGCGACGACATTGCCCGCACCTGCCGCCATGCCTTGCAACGCGCGGAAAAACCACAGCGTTTCGACATTGGGCGCGAGCGCGCAACCGACGGAGGCCAGCGCGAACAAAACGAGTCCCCAGCGTATCGCGGCGAGCCGCCCGATCGCATCCGAAATCGCGCCGTGCCAGAGCGTCATGACGGTGTAGGGCAACAGATACGCGGTCAGGCTTTGTTGCAGCCCGTAGTTGTCCGCGCCCAGCGCATGTGCCATGACCGGAAACGCGGGCAGATAAGTGTCAATGGCGAACGGCGCAAGCGCCGTCAGGCTGGCGAGCACAAGCGCAATCAGGCCGGTTGATCGTGAGTTCAAGGGTTTTCCGAAAGTTGCGCCGAACGTGGCGCGTCTTGATATTACAGGCTTAGGGCAACGCGTGGAAGGATTCCACACGCTCACGCAATTCACCCGCGATGAGTTTTTTTGAATTTTTGTCATTGCGGAAAATAATGGGCTGCGTCTGCAATTGCGGATTCTGCGCGTCTTGCAGCGCCTCTTCTATCAAATGATGATGCGGCGACAGACTGCACACGGGGTCGGCATTTTCCGCATCGCCGGAAAGCAAAAATGCCTGGCAGCGGCAGCCGCCCAAATCTTTTTCCTTGTCCGGGCAGGCGCGGCATGGTTCCTTCATCCACGCATCGCCACGATAACGGTTAAACGCGGGTGATTCCTTCCACGCCCATTCCAGCCCGTGCTCGCGCACATTCGGGAAGGTGATGCCCGGCAACATGCGCGCGGAATGGCAGGGCAACACATCGCCGTTGGCGGTGACAATCATGAAAACTTCACCCCAGCCGTTCATGCACTTTTTCGGACGTTCGGAAAAATAATCCGGCACTACAAAAAATATTTTCATCCTGTTGCCGACTTTGGCGCGAAATTCATTGGTGACCTTTTCCGCGTACTCAAGTTGTTCCCGCGTCGGCATCAATTGGCTGCGATTGATAAGTGACCAGCCGTAGTATTGCGTGTTGGCCAACTCGACGAAATCCGCGCCCAGCGCCTCGGCCATTTCAAGGATTTCCCCGATGTGGCCGATGTTGTAGCGGTGGATGACGACATTGAGCACCATGGGATAGCCGTGATCCTTGATCATCGCCGCGACTTTTTGCTTGAGTTCAAACGTGCGCGTATCGGTGATGAAATTGTTGATCTCTTCCGTGATGTCGTGCATCGAAAGCTGGATGTGATCCAGCCCGCCTTCCTTAAATGCGCGTATGCGTTTTTCCGTGAGGCCGACGCCGGAGGTGATGAGATTGCTGTAATAACCGAGCTTGCGCGCCTCGACCACAATCTCTTCAATGTCGTCGCGCAACAGCGGTTCGCCGCCCGAAATGCCGAGTTGCAACGCGCCCATCTTGCGCGCGTCGCGCAGCACCTGCAACCATTGTCCGGTGTCCAGTTCATTTTGCGTGTGCGTATCGTAGTCGGTCGGGTTGTAGCAAAACGCGCAGTGCAGCGGGCAGCGATAGGTGATTTCCGCCAGCAGCCACAAGGGTTGGGTATTGGTCGTGGCGGCGTTCACGCCGTTATTTTGCGGCAGCATATCAAACGCCCGCCTTCACGATCCAGGCTTTTTCAGCGGCGAGTTCCACCATGCCGATAATGTCGCCTTCCAGATCGGGGACATCGGGAAAAGCCTGCTTGAGTTCATCCACGATGGTGGCCACGGTTTTTTCGCCGTTCATGCGCTTGATGATTTCGCCCGCGCCGCCGTTGAGTTTTATCATGCCTTCAGGAAACAGCAGTACATAACATTGCTGCGCGTCTTCCCACTGAAGGCGGTAGTGCGGCGCAAGCCGGTAAATGTCATTGCCGTTCATGCGCGCTCAATACACCGGCTGACGCAGATAGTCGCGGCCATCGGTCTGGATGTCGGTGCAGGCCAGCATGATGGAATCTGCGATCACCCACAACACATCCAGTTTGAATTGCAGAATCTCCAATGCGCGTTCCTGCATTGCGCGGCTCTGCCCGAAATAATTGAGTGTCACGTCCAGCCCCTGCTCCACATCGCGCCGCGCTTCGTTCAGACGTTTTTTGAAATAGATCAATCCCTCTTCCTTGATCCACGGATACATGACAGGCCAGGAACTGATGCGCTGCTGGTGGATGTGCGGCGCGAACAACTCGGTCAGGCTGGAACAAACCGCCTCTTGCCACGGCCTCTGCCGCGCGAAATTGATATAGGCATCAACCGCGAAACGCACGCCCGGCGCCACCAGCTTGAGCGAGACAATATCTTCGCGCGCAAGCCCCACGGCCTGTCCGAGCCTGATCCACGCTTCTATGCCGCCCTCTTTTCCATCCACGCCGTCATGGTCGGTGATGCGCGTTATCCAGTGTTTTCGCACTTCCTTGTCCGGGCAATTGGAAAGTATCGCTGCGTCTTTTTGCGGAATGCCGATCTGGTAATAAAAGCGGTTCGCCACCCAGCATTGCAGTTGTTCCCTGCCGAGTTTGCCCTCATACATCATCACATGAAAGGGATGATAAATATGGTAGCCCTTGCCTTTTTCACGCAGTTTCGCTTCAAACTCCTCGCGGCTCCATGGGGTGTGGGTCATATGTGTTTTTCTTTCAAAAAATGATGTCCATGCCGTCAAAGGCAACTTCAATACCGCGACTCTGCAACTCGGCGCGCTCCGCCGAATCTTCGCGCAATATCGGATTGGTGTTGTTGATGTGTATCAGCACGCGGCGCGCGTTCGGATAAGCGTCCAGCACCTCCATCATGCCGCCCGCGCCGGATTGCGGAATATGACCGATCTCCCGCGCGCGCTTGGACATCAAGCCCATATCCGGCATTTCACTGTCCGTCCAGAATGTGCCATCCACCATGATGCAATCGGCCTGTTTGAAACAGGCAGGCAGATGCGGCTCGATCTCGCCCAGACCAGGGGAATACCAGCATTTTTTGCCGCTGCTGATTTCTTCAATCAGCACGCCGATGGTGTCGCCCGGATGCGGATCGTGACGATGCGGTGAATACGGCGGCGCGGCGCTTTTCAACGCGACTGCGGCAAAACGCAGATTGTCCGCGCCGGGAATTTCAAATGATGTTGTGCCGTCCGTCGGCACCGCATGACGGTTCACACCGCAATAATGATCGAGGATATTGAACAAGGGATTGCCGCTCGTGAGATCCTGCGCCACCATGTCCGTGCACCAGATTTCGCGCTTGGCCTGCCCCTCGCGCAACATCAGCAAGCCGGTGGTGTGGTCAATCTGCGCGTCCATCAGCACAATGCCGACGATGGCGCTGTCGCGTATCGCGCGCGCGGGTTGCAACGGGGGAAATTCCTGAATTTGCCGCAACACATCGGGAGAAGCATTGAACAACACCCAGTTGATGCCGTCGCCGCTGACGCAGATGGAAGACTGGGTGCGCTTTTTCGCCTTGATCGCGCCTTTTCGCAGCCCGTCGCAATTGGGGCAGTTGCAATTCCACTGCGGAAAACCACCACCTGCGCCGGAGCCTAATACGTGGATGTGCATGATGCGATTCCGACAAGCGACTGAAATTAAAAGGGGCTGCCATAAGGCCGCCCCCGGGAGATAAAAAAACTTAGCGATTGCAAACGTACATGGTCACTTCAAAACCAAAACGCATTTCGGTCACTTCAGGCTTGATCCACATATTCATTACTCCTTTTGGTTGTAGTTGGGTGATATCCGATGAGTCATCGCAGTTTGCGCTGAACCCGGAAACCATTTTCCACAACCGGCCACTTGCACAGTAGCGCGATTAGCATGAAAAGCGTTTAATGATTTTCATGAGGAGCTTGATTTATCATCACCCCTTCCGCCGCCCCTCCTCCGTGCGTTTTTTGATCGCGGCGCGTTGTTCGTTTTTGCGTTTTCGCATGGTGACCAAACCTTCGCCGGATTTGCGTTTGTCGGGTTCGGCGTAGGGGTTGTCGCCTTGTTTGTATTGCACGCGCAGCGGCGTGCCGGAGAGTTCAAAGGCTTTGCGGAACACGCCTTCGAGGAAGCGCGTGTAACTTTGTTTGATGCCTTCGACGCGGTTGCCGTGAATGACGATCACGGGCGGGTTGCTGCCGCCCTGGTGGGCGTAGCGCAGTTTGGGGCGTATGCCTTTGGAGATCGGCGGTTGGTGTTGTTGCAGCGCGTCGTTGAGCACGCGCGTGAGTTTGGGCGTGGACAATTTCGCCATTGCGGATTTGAACGCGCCGTCAACGGATTGCAGCAGCGATGGCAGGCCGCTTTTTTTCAGCGCCGAGATGGTGTGGAATTTGGCGAAGTCGAGGAATTGCAGTTTGCGGTCAATTTCGCGCTTGATCCATTCGCGCCTGTCCGCATCCAGCCCGTCCCATTTGTTCACGGCCACGACCAGCGCGCGGCCGCTTTCGAGGATGAAGGCGGCGATGTGCGCCTCCTGTTCGGTCACGCCGTCTTGCGCGTCAACCACGAGGATGACCACGTTGGCGTCTTCTATCGCCTGCATGGTTTTGATGACCGAGAATTTTTCGACGGCCTCGAATACCTTGCCGCGCCGACGCACGCCTGCGGTGTCTATCAGGGTGTAATGTTTGCCGTTGCGTTCGAGATCAATGTAGATGGAGTCGCGCGTGGTTCCGGGTTGGTCGAAGGCGATCACGCGCTCTTCGCCCAGCAGCGCGTTGACCAGCGTGGATTTGCCGACATTGGGACGACCCACGATGGCGACTTTGGGCGCGTCATTTTCAGCTTCGTCTTCCGTTTCATCCGGCGCGAAATCGCGCAGCGCGAGATTGACCAGATCGCGCACGCCTTCGCCGTGCGCGGAGGAAATCGCGAGCGGATCGCCGAGGCCGAGTTCGTGAAATTCCGCCGCCGCGATGCCGCGGTTCATGCCTTCGGTTTTGTTGACGGCGAGCCAGACCGGGCGACCGCTGCGACGCAATTTGTCCGCGATCACCTTGTCCTGCGGCGTAAGTCCCTGACGACCGTCAACGAGAAATACGATGGCATCCGCCTCGTCCACCGCGAGCAGGGTTTGACGCGCCATTTCCGCGAGGATGCCGCTGTCAACCAGCGGCTCGAAACCGCCGGTATCAACGACCAGATAGGGAAAATCGCCGACCGCGCCGCGCCCGTAATGGCGGTCGCGCGTGAGTCCGGGAAGATCGGCCACAAGCGCGTCGCGCGTTTTGGTCAGGCGGTTGAAAAGCGTGGATTTGCCGACATTGGGACGACCCACGAGCACCAGCGTCGGCAACATTTTATTTGAGGCTGATGACGTAAACGCCGCCACCGGCGGTTTGCACCAGCAACCGATAATCGCCCAACGCGACGGGCTGCGCCATCACGGGGCTGTTGTTGGTCTGAATGCGCGCGACGAAGGAGCCATCATCGGCGGAGAGGAAATGCACATAGCCTTCCAGATCACCCACGGCGATGCTTCCGCCGACCGGCACGGGCGCGCTGATCTGGCGATAGCGCAATTTTTCCTGTTTCCAGTAGCTCTTGCCGCTGCCGTTATCGAGCGACCAGACCGCGCCGTCGCCGCCCGCCGCATAGAGGCGGCTGTAGTCCGTGCCCAAGCCGTTGTAGCTTGAAAGATCGTGCGTCCACATCACGCGGCCATTGGTGCGATCCACTGCGGCGACACGCCCCTGAAACGCGGCGGCGTAAACCATGCGGCCTTCGACCACCGGCAAACTGGTGATGTCGGCGATGCGTTCGATTTCGGTCACGCCTTTGGGCAACGCGACCGAAGCTTCCCACAATAATCTGCCGTCGTCGGCCTTGATTGCCACCATTTTGCCGCCCGCGAAACCGACATAGGCCGCGCCGTCCGCAAGCGTGACGCCCGCGTTGCTGCGTAGCGCCAATGAAGGCGTGGCGCGTTCATAAACCCATTTGCGTTTGCCGTCCGTCGCGTTCAAGCCGTAGATGCGGCTGTCACCGCTGCGTACCACGACCACGCCGCCGGAAATTTTGGGCGCGCTCAATACTTCGCTGCTGACCTTGGCTTTCCACAACGCTTTGCCGTTTTGATCGAAGGCCAGCACCATGCCTTCGTTGCTGCCGACCAGCACCAGATTTTCGCCCGCGCCCACACCGCCGGAAATGGTCTCGTCCGCGTTGATGCGCCAAACCTGTTTGCCGTTTGCGAGATCAAAGCGCGTGATGTCGCCGTTGGCGCTCGCGACAAACACCGCGCTGCCATCCACCGCGGGCGTGTAACTGTAGCCTTCCGCCTTGGCGACAGAAGCGCTCCACACGATTTTGGCCGTCATCGTCGGTTTGATTTCGGTGAGCGGCGTGGGAGGATTGGCGGGTTCCGCGCCGAACATGCGCTCCGAAATATCCTGCTTGAGATCGGTGAGCGAGCTGCATCCCGCCAACAGCGCGAATGCGAATATGGAAAATTTGCGCGCGATCATGATATGCACTGCCTCAATCACCCAGCGCGTCGAGTTTGCGCTGCGTGTAGCCGTGCAAGCGGCTTCCGGCTTCCAGTTTGGTCAAGGCTTCGGCATAAGCGGCCTTGGCTTCCGCGCGCTTTTCCTGCGCGGCCAGCACGTCGCCCTTGAGACTGGCGATCAAACCGTCGAAACTCGCTTCGTGTTTTTCGCCCAATGTTTTGAGCGCATCGTCGTAGGATTTTTCCTCAAGTTGCAGCATCGCCAATTGCAATTGGGCGAGCGCGCGGATCGAGCTTTCCGTCGCGTTTTTCATCGCCCATTCAAGTTGCGCTTTGGCGCTTTTGGCATCGTTGTTTTCGTGGTTGGCTTTCGCGGCGAGCAGCGCGGCGCGGCCTGCATACGGCGTGCCGGGATGTTGCTCGATGATCTGTCCGGCGGTCGCGCGGATTTCCTTGATGTCCGCGGTGATGTTCATTTTGGACAGTGTTTCATATTGCGCCGAAGCCTTGAGCGACTCGCCACGCTGATGATAATTCCAGTATTGCCAAGCCGCGATCGCGCCCAGCGCGGCGATCAGCGCCCATGTCAAAAAATTGCCGTAGCGATTCCACCATGCCTTGATGTTGTCGAGTTGTTCCTGTTCTTCCAGATCGTATGCCATATGTTTTCCTAATGCGCCAAACGGTGTTGGCCGGGTATTGAATTCAACAAATTGCGCGTGTATTCCTGTTGCGGCTCGCGGTAGATTTGTTCCACCCCGCCCTGCTCCACGACGCGCCCGTGGCGCATCACCGCGATCTCGTCCGCCATGTGGCGCACCACGCGCAAATCGTGGCTGATGAAGAGATAGCTCAACGCCATTTCGCGCTGCAATTTTTTGAGCAGCAGCAAAATCTGCGCCTGTATGGAAACATCCAGCGCGGACACCGGCTCGTCGCACACCACGAGACGCGGTTCCAGCACCAGCGCGCGCGCGATGCCGATGCGCTGGCGCTGACCGCCGGAAAATTCGTGCGGATATTTTTCCATGTCGGACGCTTCCAGACCGACGTTATGCAACATGCGGATCACTTTTTCGCGCCGCTCCGCCGCGTTGCCCAGCTTGTGGATCAGCAAACCTTCGCCCACGATTTCGCCGACTTTCATGCGCGGGTTAAGCGAGGCGAACGGGTCTTGAAACACCATCTGCAAACGCCGCCGCGCGGCGCGCAATTCCTGACCACTCAGCGCCGCCAGATCGCGTCCCTCAAACCGCACTTCGCCGGAATCGAGGGGCTGCAATTGTAGCAGACAACGCGCGAGCGTGGATTTGCCGCTGCCGGATTCGCCGACCACGGCCAGCGTGCTGCCGGGTTTGACCGCGACGGAGACATCATCCAGCGCGCGTATCGCGGTCGAGCCGAAGCCGAAACGCCCGCTGCGCTGCTTGTAGATTTTGACCAGATTGCTGGCGACGATCAGCGGTTCGCTCATCACGCGGCCTCTTTCAACCAGGCGTAATCTATGGGTTTGAGCGTCTTGTTTCCTTCCGCGTCCGGCACGCAATCCAGCAACGCCTGGGTGTAGGGATGGCTCGGATTGCCGAGCACGTCGGCGACCGCCCCGCTCTCGACCACTTCGCCGCGAAACATCACCACCACATCGTCCGCGATATCCGCCACCACGCCGAAATCGTGCGTGATGAACAACATGCCCATGTTCATGCGCTGTTTGAGTTCGGAGAGCAGCGCGAGTATCTGCGCCTGCACGGTCACATCCAGCGCCGTCGTCGGCTCGTCCGCGATCAGCATGGAAGGTTCGCAGGCGATGCTCATTGCGATCATCACGCGCTGGCGCTGGCCGCCGGACAGTTCATCGGGATAATTCGACGCGCGTTCGGCGGGAATGCCGACCTGTTCCAGCAGCGCGGCCACGCGGGTTTTGAGCGCCTTGCCGGAAAGCCCGAGATGCGCGGACAGACTTTCACCGATCTGATAACCAATGTTGAGCACGGGGTTGAGCGAGGTCATCGGCTCCTGAAAAATCATGCCCATGCGCTTGCCGCGCAACGCGCGCATTTGCGCGGGGCTGCACGCGGTCAACTCAGTGCCCTGAAACGAAATGCTGCCGGATTGCCGTTGCAACGCGGGCGGCAGCAAACCCATCACCGCAAGCGCGGTCAAACTTTTTCCGCTGCCGGATTCGCCGACGATGCAGGTGGTTTTGCCAACTTCCAGCGCGAAGGAAACATTGTTGACAAGCAAGCGTTGCGGCATCGTCCGCGGCGCGATCGTCAGCCCTTCGATACGCAGCAGATCGCTCATCGCGCCAGCAATTCCGCCGCCGCCGCGGGCGTCATGCGATGTTGCTCGCCCGCCTCGCGCAAGGGTTTGACGCTGACTTCGCCCGCGGCTACTTCGTCATCACCGATGATGATCGCGTAACGCGCGCCGCTCGCATCGGCTTTTTTCATCTGCGCTTTGAAACTGCCGCCGCCGCAATGCAGCACCACGCTCAAACCTTCATCGCGCAATTTTTCCGCCGCGGAAATCGCAAAATGATCGGCCTGCTCGCCGAGATGCAGCACATAAGCATCCGGCGGCAATGCGGGCGGCGTGAAATTTTTATCCTGCAACAAGGCGAGCAAACGCTCCACGCCCATCGCGTAACCGCAGGCCGGCGCGGGTTTGCCGCCGATTTGCGCGATAAGGCCGTCATAACGCCCGCCCGCGCATACCGTGCCTTGCGCGCCCAGCTGCGTGGTCACCCACTCGAACACGGTGGCGTTGTAATAATCGAGTCCGCGCACAAGACGCGGGTTGACGGTGTATCGCACACACGCCGCATCAAGCATCTGCCGCAATGCGTCAAAATGCGCGCGCGATTCATCGTCGAGATCGTCCATGAGTTTGGGCGCGGCGGCGATGATGGATTGCATGGCCGGATTTTTGGAATCGAGGATGCGTAGCGGGTTGCTGTGCAAACGGCGCTTCGCGTCTTCGTCGAGCGCATCGGCGTGTTGCCCGAAGTATTGGATGAGACGGCTGCGATAACGGCTGCGCGCTTCGGACGAACCCAGCGAGTTGATTTCGAGCGCGACATCTTCCAGCCCGAGCAGCTTCCACAGCCGCGCGGTCATGATGATGTGCTCCGCGTCCATATCCGGCCCGGCGTAACCGAGCGATTCCACGCCGACCTGATGAAACTGGCGGTAGCGACCTTTTTGCGGACGTTCGTGGCGAAACATCGCGCCCTGATACCAAAGACGCTGCGGCGCGTTGTAGAGCAGATTGTGCTGCGTCGCGGCGCGCACGCACGAGGCGGTTCCTTCGGGGCGCAGCGTGAGGCGTTCGCCGTTGAGCTTGTCCTCGAAGCTGTACATTTCCTTTTCCACGATGTCGGTCACTTCGCCGATGGAGCGCACGAACAAATCGGTGCTCTCGACGATGGGCGTGCGGATTTGCGTGTAGCCGTAGGCGCGCAGCCAGTCGGCGACGGTGGCTTCAAAAAATTCCCAGAGCGCCGCGTCCGCGGGGAGGATGTCGTTCATGCCGCGCACGGCTTGTATGGGATTGCTCATTTCAATTGGCCGCCTTGAGCGGAATGATTTTTTGCTCGCGACGCAACGCGCCGCCTTCGGAATAATGCGTTTTGACGTACTCTTCGACGATGGCCTGAAACTCCTCGGCGATGACCGCGCCCTTGAGCGTCACGGTTTTTTCGCCGTCAACATACACCGGTGCGACCGGCACTTCGCCCGTGCCGGGCAGGCTGATGCCGATGTTGGCGAGCTTGGATTCGCCCGGCCCGTTGACCACGCAACCCATGACCGCGACATTCATGTTTTCCACGCCGGGGTAGTCGTTGCGCCACACCGGCATTTGCTCGCGCAGATAACGCTGGATTTTTTGCGCGAGTTCCTGAAAAAACGTCGAAGTGGTGCGCCCACAACCGGGACAGGCCGTGACCAACGGCGTGAACGAGCGTATGCCCATGGTCTGCAAAATTTCCTGCGCGACCACGACTTCGCGCGTGCGCGATTCGCCCGGCTCCGGCGTGAGGCTGATGCGTATGGTGTCGCCTATGCCTTCCTGCAACAGCACCGCGAGCGCGGCGGTGGAGGCGACAATGCCCTTGGATCCCATGCCCGCTTCGGTCAGGCCGAGATGCAGCGGATATTCGCAACGCCGCGCGAGTTCGCGATAGACGGTAATCAAATCCTGCACGGCGCTGACCTTGCAGGAGATGATGATGCGGTCGTTCGCAAGGCCGATTTCCTCGGCTTGCCGCGCGCTTTCGAGCGCGGACTGGATCAGCGCCTCGCGCATGAGCGCCTCGGCGGAAAGCGGGTTTTCGCGCTGCGCGTTGTCGTCCATCATGCGCGCCATCTTGGACTGGTCGAGACTGCCCCAGTTGACGCCGATACGCACCGGCTTGTCGTGACGAATCGCGGTTTCTATCATCGCGGCGAACTGTTCGTCGCGTTTGGCGCCCTTGCCCACGTTGCCGGGATTGATGCGGTATTTCGCGAGCGCCACGGCGCATTCGGGATATTGCGCGAGCAGTTTGTGGCCGTTGAAATGAAAGTCGCCGATGAGCGGCACGCCGCAGCCCATCGCGTCGAGCTTGTCGCGGATGTTCGCCACCTGCGCCGCCGCTTCGGGCGAATTGACGGTGATGCGTACCAGCTCCGAACCTGCTTGCCACAGCGCGTAAACTTGTTGCGCGGTGGCCGCCGCGTCCGCCGTGTCGGTGTTGGTCATGGATTGCACGACCACGGACGCGCCGCCGCCGACGGCGACTTCGCCTACCATGACGCGCCGGGTTTTGTGGCGTTGCGTGAGCGGTTCCACGGTTTACTCCAGCGTCAGATGCGCGACATTGGAACGGATGCGCGACGCGACATCCACGGGCTTGCCGTTATACGTCACCGTCATGCCCGTCGCGTTGCCGATATCCACCTTGAGCGGCGGCGCGCCGCTGACGGTCGCGCTTTCGCCTTCCGCGAGGTGGCGGTTCAAAATCACCTTGCCGTCCTTGTCCGTCACGCCCACCCAGGTGGATTGGGCGGCGGTCATCGCCACCGTGCCCGCGCCGGGAACTTTGTTGACCGGAGCGGGCGGCGCGGGAGTTTGCAGCGCAACTGCGGATGTTGAAACAGCCACGGAAGACGGCGCGGAGATGGGCGTGGCCGTTGCCGCGGGCATGGTTTGCGGCAATTCCAGCGGCTGCGTTTGTTCCGCCGGTTTGTCGGTGGTCGCGTTCGGCGGCTCCGTTTTTTGGACTGGCTCGGCGATGGGCGGTGCATTTTTGCGCCCCGCAAATTCCTCGTAAACCACCCATGCCGCCAGCAGCGCAAGCATCACCACAATGGCCGCGAGATAGTGGGTCGGAATTTTGCGCGCGCGCGCCTTGCCCTTGATGCGGATATTTTCCGAATGAATGCGAATGTCGCCGGGCGCGGTTTGCGCGCCATGCACCCGGTAGGCTTCCAGCAAGGGCGCGGCATCTATTTGCAGCAGTCGCGCGTAATTCCGCAGAAACCCGCGCGTAAAAGTGGCGCCGGGAAGATCGGCCAGATTGCCGGATTCCATCGCCTCCACTTGTTTGGTGGTCAGCCTCATGCGACTGGCGGCTTCGGCGACGCTCAACCCCATTTTTTCGCGCGCCGCGATCAGCGCGCGCCCCGCTTCTTCCAGCGATGGCGCGGTTTGCTCCGGCGTTTGCTCCTGTTCCTGATCGCTCATGACTTACTCGGCCATCAATGCCTTGGTTTCCGCCGAATTGGGATATTTTCTTTTCAGCAACAAGCTGTAGCTCGCCTCGGCATCCCGGTCGTCCAGCTTGCGCGCGTTACGCACGCCCAGCCACAGCATTTCCGCATTCGGCTCTATGCTCTGCATGGCTATGTTGAGATAAGTGCGCGCCTGCACATGCTCGCCCCGATTGAACGAAATCACGGCCATGTGATAAGCGGCGATGCGCGCGCCCGGATCGGCTTGCAAGGCTTTGCGGAAATAGGTTTCGGCATTCGCGACATCCTGCTTTTTCATCGCGCATATGCCCGCATTGGTATAGGCCGAAGCGGATGAGGCGTAAAGCGGATTGCTCACCGCCGTGAGAAATTCGCGTATGGATTCGTCTATGCGATTGCGCGAGCACAAAAACGCGCCGTAATTGTTGTGCGCTTCGGAATTGCCCGGATCGAGTTGCAGCGCGCGCTTGAAACCGACCTCGGCCTGCGCGTCCTGCTTGAGCGCCGCATACACCATGCCCAGACCGATGTGGGCGGGCGCGTAAGTGCCGTCAATCGCGGCGGCCTGTTTGAATTCATCCAGCGCGGTTCCCATCTGCCCTTTCGAGTAATACGCCGTGGCGAGATTGGTATGCAGCTCGGCGCGATGACGCGCTTGCGGGTCTTGCTGTTTGTTGAGTGAATCTTGTCCGCCGCACGCGGCGAGCGTCAAAAGTGATAGCGATACGATGATTTTTTTCATGCGGCAGCCCTGATGGTTGTCATTCGGCTGGCGCGGCGGGTCTTGTCTTCGACCTTGCCGGCCAGTTGTCCGCAGGCGGCGGCAATGTCGTCGCCGCGCGTTTTGCGCGTGGTCACGACATGCTCCGCCTGCATCAATATGTCACGGAAGCGACGGATATTCTCCGGCTTCGATGTGCGGTATCCGCTGTTCGGAAACGGATTGAAGGGGATCAGATTGAATTTGCACGGCACGCCCCTCACCGTCCGCAACAACTGTTTCGCGTGCTCGGCGCTGTCGTTCACGCCGTCCAGCATCACATATTCAAACGTCACGAAATCGCGCGGCGCTTTTTCGAGATAGCGTGTGCACGCGGCCATGAGTTCTGCGAGCGGATATTTTTTGTTGATCGGCACAAGCTCGTCGCGCAGCGTGTCATTGGGCGCGTGCAGCGAAACCGCGAGCGCCACCGGACAGGCATCGCGCAATCTATCCATCGCCGGAACCAGCCCCGAAGTGGAAACCGTCACGCGACGGCGCGACAACCCGTAAGCTGTATCGTCCAGCATGATATTGAGCGCGGTGACCACGTTGTCAAAATTCGCCAGCGGCTCGCCCATGCCCATCATCACCACATTGGAAATAATGCGCTCGCCCTTGGGATCGCGCCCGAGTTCCCGATTCGCCAGCCACAACTGGCCAATGATTTCGGACACCTGCAAATTGCGGTTGAACCCCTGCCGCCCCGTGGAGCAAAACGTGCATTCCAAAGCGCAACCGACTTGCGACGACACGCACAACGTACCGCGATCATCCTCAGGAATAAACACGGTTTCCACGCCGTTGCCGGTTCCGACATCCACCAGCCATTTGCGCGTGCCGTCCTCGGAAACATGCTCCGTTTTCACTTCGGGCGGACGAATCTCCGTCAGCGTCACGAGCTTCTCGCGCAAGGATTTGGCAATATCCGTCATCTGCCCGAAATCGCGCGCGCCGAAATGATGCATCCAGCGCATCACCTGCCGCGCGCGAAACGGTTTTTCGCCATGTTCGGCAAAAAACGCGACAAGGCCGGGCAAATCGAAATCGAGCAGATTGACGGGAGACATCAAATTAGCGCTTGAAAACCTGCGAAGCCGGGAAGAAATAAGCGATTTCAATCGCGGCATTTTCCGCCGAATCGGAACCATGCACCGCGTTCGCGTCTATGCTCTCCGCGAAATCCGCGCGTATCGTGCCCGGCGCAGCCTTCTTGGGATCGGTCGCGCCCATCAGATCACGATGCGCCAACACCGCGTTTTCGCCTTCCAGTACCTGCACCACCACCGGACCGGAAATCATGAACTTGACCAGATCCTTGAAAAAAGGCCGCTCGCGATGCACCGCGTAAAACCCCTCAGCCTCGGTCTGGGAAAGATGCATCATGCGCGAAGCGACGATCTTGAGACCATTGCTCTCGAAACGGGAATAAATTTTGCCGATCACATTTTTCGCGACCGCATCGGGTTTGATGATGGAAAGGGTGCGTTCAACAGCCATTTTGACTCCAAAGGTTAAGTTTAAAAGTTAAGTTTTTGAAAACGTAAAAGAATAGCATCTTGGCCGCCTAAAATAAAGAAAACCCGGGCAAACCCTCAAAGTGAAATGGATTTTTGCGAATTATATGTTTGTTTATTCGTTCATATTCTTGTAGCATCAATCAAGCTATCTATTATCAATGCCATCCAAACAACTTACAGGGGGAACTTGGCATGAATAAGCACTGCTTCAAGAAGGTATTCAGCCACCATTCGGGAACGCTTGTCGCTGTCGGCGAGCAAGTCAGGAACCGGGGCAAGCAGCCCGGCGAGGGAGGGGAGTCGGTATCAGGATACGGCTCAGGTCATGGCGGTGTCACCATCGTCTCCAGCCTGACCGGACTTTCTTTCGCGCTGGCGCTCGCCAGTCCATCAACGGCTTTCGCGCAGGCGCTCCCCACCGGCGGTCAGGTGGTTGGCGGTTCAGCCAATATCGGTCAAACCGGCAACACCATGACCATAGATCAAAGCACGCAACGCGCGGCGATCAACTGGAACACCTTCAACATCGGCGCGGACAACACCGTCCGCTTCAACCAACCCAATCCGCAATCCATCACCCTTAACCGCGTTGTCGGCGGCGTGCCTTCCAACATTCAAGGCAGCTTGCTCGCCAATGGCCAGGTCTGGATACAAAACGCCAATGGCGTATTATTCGGCAAAAACGCCACGATCAATGTCAACTCGCTGCTCGCCACCACCAAAAATGTGGATGTCGCTCAATTCATGGGCGGAGGCTCGCTTGATCTGACCTCGACCGGCAAGGATGCGGGCATCGTCAACGATGGTTCGATCACGGCGCAAGGTTATGTCACGCTGGTCGGCGACCAGGCTCGCAACAACGGCGCGATCAACGCCAAACAAGTCACGCTTGCCGCGGGCGACAGCGCCACGGTCGCGCTTGATAACGGGCAAGGCATTTCGGTCAAACTGACCGGTGATTCCGCCCATGCGCTCGCGGAAAATACCGGCAACATCAATGCAGGCGCGGACGGTTCCGTGCTCATCACCGCGCAAGGCGCGAAAACGGTCATTTCCTCGGTCATCAATCTGGACGGCGTGGTGCGCGCGGGCAGCGTGACCGCCGATGCGAAAAACGGCGACATCACGGTCGCGGGCAAGATTGACGCCTCCAATGCCAACGCCGATGGTTCGGGCGGAAAAATCTCCCTCACCGCGATGGATGGCAAGCTCAACGCCGAATCCACAGCCACCCTTGATGCCTCCGCAGGCAACAACGGCAACGGCGGCGCGATTTACGTCAACAGCGCCGATACCCATTTTCAAGGCACTGCGCGCGCCACCGGCGGCACGCAAAGCGGCGACGGCGGATTGATCGAAACCTCGGGCGAAAAACTGGACATCACGGACGCGAAAATAGATGCTTCCGCCGCCAATGGCCAGGCGGGAACCTGGCTACTCGACCCGGTTGATCTCACCATAGATACCCCGGCCGCGAACAATATCTCGAATGCGCTGGGCGGCGGAACCAATGTCACGCTGCAAACCACCGCGACCTCAGCCACTTCCAGTGCCGGAGGCGGAACGACCAGCACGGGAGATGGCAACATCAACATCAATGCCGTGATTGACTGGAATGCCGCCACCACGCTGACCCTCAATGCCTGGCACGATGTCAACATCAACGCTCCGATCACAGTACGGAACAGCGGCGGCGGCGTCACCATCAACACCCGTCAGGATGGCGTTGGCACCGATTTTGAGCGTTCCCTGAATTTTGGACTGAGCGATACGGGCTTCGCCGGCGCGCTCAACTACACGGCAGGCAGCGGCGGACATTTATCCATAGACGGCATCACCTACACGCTGGTCTATTCATTCGCCGATCTGCGGACGCGCTTGAGCTTGAGCAGCGCCGGCAACGACATCCTCGCGCTTGCGAGTAATCTGAATGCTTCAGGCACAACCTACGCATCCCCGCTGAGATCAAGTTTCGGGGGAACCCTTGAAGGGCTGGGTCATACCATTAACGGCCTGAGCATCAACAGCGCGGATGGACGTGTCGGTTTGTTCGGCGATTTCATGGGCATTGTCCGCAACCTCGGTCTGACCAACGTTTCGATAAGTGGAAACAGCGTCCGCGCTGGCGGGTTGGCGGGTTCCAATTCCGGCGGCTCCATCATCAACACTTATGTGTCCGGCACGGTGAATGGCGAAGGCATTGTCGGCGGGCTGGTCGGCGACAACCAGCTCGGAGGCGTAATCAAAAACGCCTATGCGTACGTCTCGGTCAACAGCAGCGGCAACGCCAACATCACCAACGTCGGCGGACTGGTCGGGTATCAGGCTGACGGTTTAATCAGCGATGTCCATGCTAACGTCACAGTAAGCGGAGTAGTGGGCGGAGCTGGAACGGCAATGGCAAACATCGGCGGACTGATCGGATCTCAGGATGGCGGCAGCATCACCAATGCCCATGTGGCCGGTAAAGCAAGCGGAACCGAACTTTACAGCAGAATTGGCGGGCTGGTCGGGTATCAGGGTACCGGCGGCAGCATCACCGCCTCCGATGCGGATGTCTCCGTAAGCGGCGGTGATAACAGCAGCATCGGCGGATTGCTTGGCGCCCAATATGGAACCATCGCCGATGCCCATGCAAGCGGCGCAGTCAATGGAGGCAACGACAGTTCCGTCGGTGGGCTGGTCGGAGCGGTGTATCTTGGCTCGATCACCAATGCCTATGCGACCGGCGCGGTGACGAGGGGTAATAATGGCGCAACCGGCGGACTGGTTGGAGCGCAAAACGACGGCATTCTTTCCAATGTCCATGCAAGCGGCGATGTCAGCGGAGGCGACGGCGGCTGGATCGGCGGGCTGATCGGCAGCCAGTTCGGTACCGTCACCGGAGCTTATGCGACTGGCACGGTGAGCGGCGGCAATGGCAACATTATCGGAGGACTGATCGGCCAGCAGAGCGGCTCCGTTTCCAATGCCTACGCCAGCGGCGCGGTCAGCACAGCGGACAACAGTTGGGTCGGCGGATTGTTTGGGGCGGTGTACTACGGCGGCACATCCACCGATGTTCATGCAAGCGGCACGGTGATCGGTGGAGATGGCAGCAGTGTCGGCGGATTGATCGGATGGCAGGAGGACGGTTCTGTCATCAACGCCTACGCGACCGGCGCGGTGAGCGGCGGCAATGGTGCCAATATCGGCGGGTTGGTCGGATATCAAAACAGTGGCGGCTCGCTCGCCAACGCTCACGCGACCGGCGCGGTCGGCGGCGGCAATGGCAGTTGGATCGGCGGACTGGTTGGGGTTCAGTACGGTTCCGTCAGCGGGAGCTATGCAACCGGCACGGTGAGCGGCGGCATAGGCAGCACTGTCGGCGGGCTGACCGGACAGAATAGCGGCGTGCTTTCCAACGCCTACGCCACCGGCGCGGTGAGCGTCGGCAGCGGCGGTTACGCGGGCGGACTGATCGGCGAGGTATATGACGGCGGCACAACCACCAATGTGTTTGCGACCGGCGCGGTTCGCGGAGGCGCGGATGCCGATGTCGGCGGATTGATCGGACAACTGAATGACGATGGCACGGTTACCAACGCCTATGCGACCGGCGCGGTGAGCATCAGCAGCGGCGGCTATGTCGGCGGGCTGATCGGAAGACTGACCACCGGCACACTCACCAACACTTATTTCGACACCAATACCACGGGACAAGCCGCGTCCAATGGTGTCGGGAAAAGCGCGAATGCTTCCGGCGTGACCGGTCGCACCACTGCCCAGTTACAATCCGGCGGCACTTCCATCTTCAATGATCCCGCGAGCTGGAGCGGCGGCGTGAGCGGGCTTTATCCCTACCTCACGAGTTTTTTCCCCAACGGCGTGCAAGCTGTTTCGGGTACGGCTTATGTGGATAGCACCGAAACCGCTGCGGCAGCTTCCAACGCTTCCGGCGCGGTCACGATCCGCCTGGACGCGCACGGCAATTCGCTCGGTCAGGCCACCACAGGCGCAAACGGCTATTACTATATCTTTATCCCGGCGGGCACGCTGAAGCAAAGCGATGGCTTGGTTGTTTATGGCGCAAACGCGGCGGGCTATGCCGAAAGCGCCACCGGCGCAAGCGGTGTCGCAGCGGCCAACCTCAATCTTGATGGCGGATGGCTGACGATGAAAACCGGCCTCTCTTCCCTTTCCTCGGTCAATACCGGCTACGCCGCTGCCGTGGCGAATGATGGTTTATATCAGCCCGCCACGGCGGGAATCACCAGTGAGCGCATCACCGCCACCAACGCGACGGGCTTCACCATAGACAACACCGCGACCATGACCGGAAATGTCGAGATCAGCGCAGCGGGCGATCTGACCATTGCTTCGGGCGCGCAGGTGCTGGCCGGAAATGATGCGATACTTCAAACGCCCGGCGCTTTCATCAATAACCGGGGTTCCGATGCCGTTGATGCCATCGGGCGCTGGCTGATTTATTCAAATAATCCCGACGACAATGTTTTCGGCAACCTCAACAGCGGCAACACCGCCATCTGGAACACCGCGCCCGGCGCAAGCGTATCGGCCAACGCGAACCGCTACGTTTTCGCCGTACCAGCCACCATCTCCGTTACCACCACCGACGACAGCAAAGTCTATGGCGACACCACAACCGCCAAAGGCCTCGCAAACGATTACGCCATTGGTGGCGCGGCGATCACGGGCATCGCGGGCGCTTTCGTCGGCGACACCTCCATCACCATTTCGGGCGCGCCGACCATCACCTCCGACGGCGCGGATGCCGCCGCCACGGTCGCGGGCGGGCCTTACGCCATCAACGCTGCCCAAGGCTCACTCGCAAACTCGTCCGGCTATGCCTTTACCTTCGCGAATACCGGAAAACTGACCGTCACCCCGGCCAATCTGACCGTCACCCCGTTGGCTATCACGGGCGACACCACCAGCGTGACCTACAACGGCACGTTGCAGACCAATACCTTCACACCCGTCGGACTGCTCAACTCCGACACCATCACCTCGGTGGACGGCCTCGCCAGCGGCACGAATATCGGAACCTATCTTGATAATCTATCCAACGCGCAAGGCACGGGTTTGGCAAATTACAACATCACCTATGCCAACGGGTCGCTGACCAGTACTCCGGCAACATTGACGATTACGGGTGATACGAGTAGCAAAACCTACACGGCTTCCGCGCAGACCAATACCTTCACAACCACTGGGCTGCGTGGTTCCGATACCGTGACTTCGGTCAACGGTTTGGGTAATGGCACGAATGTCGGAACTTATGATGACAGCCTGTCGGGAGCCACAGGTTCGGGTTTGACCAACTACAACATCAACTACGTCAATGGTTCGCTGACCATCACCCCGGCATCCGTGACTTTGACACCGTTGGCTATCACGGGTGATACAACCAGCGTGACTTACAACGGTGGATTGCAGACCAACACCTTCACCTCGGTCGGACTGCTCGGAACCGATGCCATTACCGGCGTAGATGGCCTCGCCAGCGGCACGAATGTCGGAACCTATCTTGATAATTTGTCCAACGCGCAAGGCACGGGTTTGGCGAATTACAACATCACCTATGCCAACGGTTCGCTGACC